>CAZNKR010000005.1:9361-22460 GCA_964573715.1 uncultured Roseburia sp.
ATCCTTAGAATCATCCTTAGAATCATCCTTAGAATCTTCAATTGTATCATCAATAATTATGTCATTCTCATTTAGCGTAGCTTCTAATGCAAGCTTTCTACGATTTCTATCATAGAGAATGCAACAAATTAAAACTATTATGCTTCCAATTGTTATAAACCAGCCTTTTACAAAACCTTCAGGAGTGTATTTAAGTTCTACTGTATGTGTTCCTTCTGATACAGGAATTGTAATAACTGCTCCGGCAACGGAACCTATTTCAACCTTTTGGCCATCTACGTATGCACTCCAGCCTTTATCATATATAATAGAAGTATACATTACACCAGATGTTTTTGCAGTAATCTCTCCCTTAATATAGGTATCATCAAATTCTGTAACATTTAGTCCTTCATCCGAAAGAGCATCCATTACTTTATTAAACACGTCAAAATTTAATTGATAAGCATATAGCTGTAAGCTAGATGTATCTGTATCTGAAGTTGTCACTGTTACTGTACTTCCTGCCTCTACTTTTCCAATATGAACTATTTGTCTATGTTTAAGTCCGGTTGCACTACCTGATAAATTAAAATTGGTGTCTGTATTTTCAGCATGATAATTTATTGTTTCTACATATGATGTGCAGTAGATATAAAGGTCACAAGCTTCTGTTACATCAATGTATGAGGTTTTGTCAACACTAGTTGCATTTACTTGTGTAAACATATCAGGAATACCAGTTGCTGCCTGGGCAAAATCATTTTGCACTGCAAATGGATTATTACCTTCACTTACCCATAATGTGTCAAAATATGAAGGAATCATAAATCCAAGTGGCAAATTATATTGATTTTCATATAAATATCTTCCTTCCTTTGGAACGGAATCTATTAATGTTAAATGCTCTTGCTCCGACTCTTGTGCATTATCCGAAATCACATATCTTACTGATAATAGTGCTGATGTAAAAGGAGTATATCCATAATATGAATATGCATTTGTAGATTTTTCAAAACCTAAAGAGCCAAGATAATCTGTAAAATAAGCACTAGCTGTAGATGAAAATATAGATACACCTCTATAATCATTCCAAGCAGCGTCATTTTTTGTTTTTCTTTGAAGCTTTTCAACTCTATAAAAATCTTCATCATCTATTTTATCTAACATGGAAGTTATTGCATCATTGTCCTGGAAATAATATGAATATCCTGTTACTTTAAAAGCATCTTCTTGCGTTCCATTTATGGTCGCTTCTGATATACATACAATAAACAGCATATAAATAGTAACATTTTTGTTTATCCTATTGTTTTTAAATAATAATGCAATAAAGAAATATAATGCCAAGAATAGTGCCGATGTATATACCATTTGGAAGGTGTAATCTGAACCATTTATATATGTTTTTTCAATAAACATTAATAAAACGATACCACCTGCAAAACAGCCACCAATCTGTTTAGTTGATAAATCTTTTATATGAATTACTGCTTCGTAACCCATAACTATGATTAAGAATATATAAATAAAGGATTCTCTTGCTGGTAAACTATTTGGAAAATGGAAACCATGCCAGATATAATTTGGAACATTGGTATTAAAGCTAAACAAAAGGAAAGCAACAATAATCAATTTTCCAATTTTTTCTTTTCTATTGACCTTATCACAAATACAGTACAGTGGAACTAGCATAAATGCAGCTATTGTACAATATAGATTTGGCTCATGAGCATTAAATATAGATACCGGAACATTCATTATAGATCTTGAAAGCATATCTAGTATAGAAAAATAATTTGTCCACACTTCTGGGAAATTCATCTCTCCAGATGCAGTATAAGATAATGCATATAATGCAGGGAATATTGTAGCTGCTCCTATACCGCCGGCAATCATAGAATATTTTGCAAAAAGCCAAATACGTCCAGCATAATATTTAATGTTTTTTTCACAGTTGCTAGTAAATAAAATAACTAGAAAATATAGTACTGAGAAAAAGCATAACATAATAGCAATATAATAATTTGAGAAAATGGCAACTCCTAGGGAAATGGCATATGTTAAAAATTTCTTTTCATTTACAAGTCGTTCAATGCCTAAAACAATGAATGGAAGCAATACAAGACAGTCTAACCACATTATGTTCCAGCTAAAGGCCACCATGTAGGATGACATAGCATAAAATAAGCCCGCTAAAGCTATCGTTATACTTTTAGTATTGTGCTTTTTTGAAAGATAGTAGGCCATAGCCCATCCACACAATCCTGTTTTAATAATAATTAATGCATCAATTGTAATAAGAACATTTCCACCAGGTGCTAATATTCCTAAAAGAAGATTTATTGGGCTCGCAAGATAATAAGAATATATTGCTGAAAAATTAACTCCCATTCCAATGTTCCAAGAAAATGTAAAGCTTCCTCCCTCGGTTATCTTACGATACAATTCCTTATAAAAAGGAGCATATTGATGATAACAGTCACTCCTTAAATATATAGAATCTCCAAAAGGAAAAACTTCATTTCCAATAAAAATACAAATCATTATTACTGTTGGAATAACAAATGCTAAAATAAGTGCAAGATTATTTTTAAATTTACTCCCTAAATCAAACTTATTTCTTTTATGTTCCATATTCTACTTCTCCTTAAAAATAAATAATTTGCTAAAAAAGTAATTAAGAATAACTACCACCACTGAAATAATAGCTTTAGCCAATAACATATTCATGCCGATATGTGCTGCAAAAACTAAAAATACATTAGTTATTACAAGTGAAAATACTCTTGCCAAAAAGAATGCAATAAGTTCCTTAATCACTGTTATTATTTCAAAATTATATTTCTCAAAAACTATGGTTTTATTTGTTATATAAGCCACTATTACAGCAAAAAACCATGCAATAGTATTGGCAACAACTTCATTTATGCCAGTAATATAATACAAAAATGAAAAAACACCAAAATCAACAAGGGTAGTTAATACACCAAAAATCACATATAGAATTGTTTCTTTATTGAAAAGTTTAGTAAATATCTTTTTTATATCCATTATTTATCACCATTTTTTTCTGTGATAGTATTAATATCAAAATTTGTATTTTTCATAACAAATATAGGTCTGTTTTTAACTTCCATATAAACATGTGCAATATATTCACCTAAAATACCCATAGATATTTCTATAATTCCGCCTAAGAAAAGTACCGCACATAATGTTGTTGTATATCCTGGAACATCTATACCTGACACTAATGTATGAATTAATGTAACTATAATATATACAAATGCGAATACCGATATAAAAAATCCCATTCCTGTAACCATTCTAAGTGGTGCAACAGAAAAAGCTGTAATACCATCAATAGCATATTTGAACAAGCCCCAAAAACTCCATTTTGTTGTTCCAACAATTCTTTCTACATTTTCATATGGAAGCCATTTTGTTTTAAAGCCTACCCAGGCAAAAATTCCCTTTGAAAATCTTTGCTTTTCAGACAAGGATAATACTGCTTGTACCATTTGACGTGTCATAACTCTGAAATCCACAGCCCCTTGCACTAAATCAACATCAGTTAACTTGTTGTTAAGTCTGTAAAAGGTTCTAGAAAAAGCACTTCTAATGTGAGATTCTCCTTTCCTAGAGGTTCTCCTTGCAGCACAACAATCATATCCTTCTTCTATTCCAGATAACATATCAGGAATCATTTTGGGTGGATGCTGTAAATCAGCGTCCATTACAACAACATAATCACTATCCGAATATGTAAGTCCAGCAAACATGCCAGCTTCCTTACCAAAATTTTTGGAAAAAGAAATATATTTTACTTCCTGGTGTAAATCACCAAGCTCCATCAATATTTCTAGGGTTTTGTCTTTACTTCCATCATCTACAAATATATATCTAAATGAATAATCTTTTATTGCATTTACTACTTTAGAGGTTTCCTCATAAAACATAGCTAAGACATCCTCTTCATTATAGCATGGTACAATTATATCTACGGTTTTCATACTATTCCTCCAAATACTGTGCATATATTTCATACAGCTTATTATTATCGGGTACTAATTGGTCTATGTCAATATCTTCAAGAACTTTGTCATTATATTCAAAGGTTTGATTTTTCATAAACGGTTCGTATATATCTAAAAAAGCTTGATTTTTAGCTTCTTTAAGCAATATTTTTTTATTTTCCATAGTTTTCAATTCATCATAACTTTCGATGCATTTAATAATATAAAAACCATTGTCACCATATACTACATCACTGATTTCACCATCATCTAAAGCAAAGGCAGCATCTTCAAAGGACTGTTCCATTTCTCCTCTTCCAAACTCATACTCATATGTGGTATCATCTGAATACTCTTTAGCTATCAAGGCAAAATCTGTTCCACCTTGAACCGCAGCATAGGCCTCATCAATCTTATTCTTCACATTTCCCTTTTCTTCGTTTGACATTTCAATCTTTTCATCATTGTCATTCATTTTATAGGTTTTAAGAAAACAATACTGAACACTAATTACTCTTGCATCCTCATCAGAAATTTCCACCTGTGTACTTTCTGTAATAAGTGTGTATAATTTTTCAGAGACCATAAACATCTCATATAAGCTATAGATATCCTCTTTAGTAATACCCAAAAAGTCTTTTTCTTCCTCTGTCAAAATATTATAAAACTCTCCAGCAGCATTGTTTATTTTTTCTTTCTCACCAGCTGAAAGTGTGATATTTTTTTCATTTGCTAGCATGCTGATAGTTTTAAGTTCTGCAAGCTGCATCTTTACTGTGTTTTTAAGGTTGTCCTCAAGACTTTCACCAAGGTATTCAATATCCCACAATCCACCTGCCAATAAATTTGTATACCCATATTCCTCCGCTGCCAATACCAGTTTACCAATTGACATAGGAACTACATTGCCTGAAACCTTCAAAAGCTGGTCATTACTTAATCCTGTAGTGAAATACATCTTTCCACTACATCCTATTAAGTTAACAGCCAGCATTAGTGCTAATACTATATTTAAAATAAGTTTAATTTTATTCTTTTTCATATTTATGCTTCTACTAATAAAATCTTTCCGTCAGGTAACCTAAAAACCTCATATGATTCTAGCAATTCATCATCTGACATCTCTTCTACGTCTACGCCTTCTTCATCCCAGTACTTGCGAAGTTCTTTCACATTATCAAATACTTGTGCCATACAATCTTCCAAAAAATCCAGAGCTTCTTCTATATTCTTGGCTACTGGTTTTGGGAATGCTTTATTTTGGTTATCTAAAAAAAATTGTGCTATTTCCTCATTGATAATCTGCATATTTTCCTCTTTCCATCACTCTAAAATTTTATAAACATCGTAAAGAATACTTTCTACGTTAGGAGTTAAATATCTTGCCTTTGATCTTATATATGGGTCCGAACCGGTCATTGCATAGCTAAAATATGCAGCCTCAAACATTTCTAAATCATTATAATTATCACCAAAGCACATAGTAAAATCACTCTCTACCTTGAATTTTTGTTTGATTTTTTCTAGTGCCATGCCCTTGTTAACATCAAGATTCACAAGGTCCATAAATGCTTTTCCTGAAACTGTGGTTTTAAACTTGTCTGACCATTTATCTTCAAAATAACTCGAAGACAATTCGATGCCTTGGCGTTGATAAACAGATATCTTGACGAAATCTTCATCTATTTCATCGAAATCTTTTATTAGTTTAACATCATTCTTTATATGGTTTTTAACATAAGCTATATATTCTTCGTCCTTAGTAAAAAGATATGAATATTCACATCCATCTAGTAAAAATTCGCATCCATCTCTATGAAGAATATCCTCAAGTAGTTCTATGCCTATCTTACGGTCTATGGTTGATTTAAATATAATTTCATTTCGGTACTTAACATATGCACCATTGGAGCATATATATATTAGCTTATCAGCCATAGGTTCAAAAAGTCTTCTAAGGCTAGCATATTGTCTACCACTTGCTGGTGCAAAATATACACCCAAATCGCAAAGCTTGTTAATTAAATCTAATGCTTTCTCTGAAATTGATGATTGTCCACCCTGTAATAGTGTTCCATCAATGTCACTAGCAATCAGTTTTACCATAGATACATCCTTTCAAGAATAAATATATTCACTAAAACTCACATTTAAATGTAGCAACATAATCTTTAATCTTGTCTAGGTCGTAATTGTTCTCTTCCATAAATTTAATAAAATATGATCCCACAATAGCTCCATCTATATTATCTTTATATTGTGATACATCACTTGCATGCCTTATACCAAATCCCATCATCACAGGTATACTTGAAGCCTGTTTAACTTCTTTAAGGTATTGTTCAACATGATTATAAAATGAACCTTTTTGTCCAGTAACACCCATAGAAGAAACGCAATAAATAAATCCTTTGGCTTCCTTTAACAACATAGGTATCCTTTTACCTGATACTGGTGATACAAGCTGCAATAGGTAAGGAGCTCCTTCCACCTTTGATAATGCCTCTTTTAAAGGTCCTTGCTCTTCAAATGGAAGGTCTGGCACAATTAGACCGTCAACACTTACATTTTGACACTTTTTTGCAAATTTATCAAGTCCATAATAAAGAATTGTGTTGTAATACATCATAAATACAATTGGGACCTCACATTCTTTACGCAATTCCTTCACCATGTCAAAAACTTTTTCCAAGGTAACGCCTTGTAAAATGGCCTTGTAGGAAGCATTTTGTATAACTTCACCATCTGCAACAGGATCTGAAAATGGTATTCCAAGTTCAATAACATCTATTCCTGCTTCATACTGTGTCTTAATTATTTCAATACATTTATCCATATCAGGTAATCCCGCTGTCATATATGTAATAAATGCTTTACGATTTGTTCCACGAAGCTCGTTTAATCTTTTATCTATTCTATTTTCCATGTTTTTTCTCCTCTACGCTTAAACTATTTATTCATATCCTTGCCTTCTAAGTACGCTGCGACTGTATGAACATCCTTATCACCTCGTCCTGAAAGGCACATAACAATAATATCATCCTTACTCATAGTTTTTGTCATCTTAAATACATGAGCTAACGCATGAGCACTTTCTATTGCTGGTATTATTCCTTCTAATCTACATAGTTCTAGTAAAGCATCCATACATTCTTTATCCGTAATAGAAACATACTCTACTCTTTTTGTATCTTTTAAATAAGCATGTTCTGGTCCAACTCCTGGATAATCTAAACCTGCGGAAATTGAATGAGCTAGCTTAACATTTCCGCCCTCATCCTGCAATAAATATGAACACATTCCATGAAGAACTCCTGGTTTTCCTAATGCCATTGCAGCTGCATGCTTTCCTGTTTCAATACCAAGACCTGCTGCTTCAACACCAACAAGCTTAACCTGTTTATCATCTAAAAAGTTAGCAAACATACCAATTGAATTTGATCCACCTCCAATACAAGCTACTACTGCGTTTGGTAATCTTCCTTCTTTTTCTAAAATCTGTCTTCTAGCTTCTTTACTAATTATAGACTGGAAATTCTTAACCATTGCCGGATATGGATGTGGTCCAACAGCAGATCCAATTACATAAAATGTATCCTCTGCATCTCTTGCCCATGTTCTAATTGCCTCATTAGTCGCATCCTTTAGAGTCGCGCTTCCCGTTTTTACACTTACTACTTTTGCACCTAACATTTTCATTCTAAAAACATTAAGTTCCTGTCTTTGTATATCCTCTTCTCCCATAAATACTGTGCATTCCATATTGAACAAAGCTGCCCCTGTTGCTGTAGCTACACCATGCTGACCTGCTCCAGTTTCTGCTATTACCTTTGTTTTACCCATTCTCTTTGCAAGTAATATTTGTCCAATTACATTGTTGATTTTATGAGCACCAGTATGATTTAAATCTTCTCTTTTCAAATAAATTTTCGGACCATATTTTTCTGTTAATCTTTCTGCAAAATACAAAGGATTTTCTCTTCCTACATAATCCTTCATATAGTAATTATAGTCCTCCCAAAACTTATCATCCGAAATAGCAAGCTGATATGCCTTTTCCAATTCATCAAGTGTATTCATAAGGGATTCTGATACATATTGTCCACCAAACTGTCCATAATATTTTTCCATTTTTATCTCCTAACTTCTTCTACAAATTTTTTTATTTTTAATAAATCTTTTCCTTTTTTGGTTTTATCGTCAAATTCAACACCACTACTGCAATCTACAATATCAGGATTAAAATATTTTACACCTTGTTTAACATTGTTTATGTTAATACCACCAGCAAGTACTATTTTTTTATTCATGTATTTCTCTTTAATAGCTTTTATTTCTTTTAAACTATGCTGCCAGTTAAAGGTTTCTCCCTTTCCAGAAAGCTTATTATCAAATAATATAGCCAATATTTTTTCTTTGCCATTGCACCATCGTTTTTCCTTATCTATTATTAAGTCTATTTCTTTCATAAGGTTAATTTCTTCTGACATATTCACCGCTGCAATAATAGGCAGCTTGCATTTTTCTATAATTTCATTTTTTATCTCTCCATGAATTTGAACTATGTCAAAACCATAATCATATACTTTTTCTATATCCTCGGTCTTTGGTGAAACCATTACTGCAACCTTTTTAATTTTTCCAGAAAGCTTATTCACGTTTTTCATTAAGAGTTTTGCCTCTTCAAAGGTATTATTTCTTCGACTTTTTTTGAAATTTACAACCAGCCCTGCATAATCCACATTTAATTCAATTAGTTTTTCCATTTCCTCTAATTTTGTTATTCCGCAAATCTTAATTTCCATTGAAAGCCTCCTTGAAACTATTAGATAAGCCACATGGATTTTCAGCCTCCATAAATGTTCTTCCAATTAATAATGCGTCCACGTTGCATTCTTTCAAAAATCTCACATCATCAGTATTTGCGACACCGCTCTCTGAAACTAATATTGGTTTTTCACTCATTTTCATTTGACAAAGACTCTCTTTCATATACGCTGATAGTCTTTTTGTGGTACTAAGCTTTATAGTAAAATCAGTTAAATCTCTGTTATTAATTCCTATTATTTTTGCTCCAAGCTTAAGTGCTCTACTCATTTCTTCTTCGCTATGTGTTTCTACCAAAACATCAAGACCTAAGGAATATGCAAGGGTGTATAATTTTTTTAGCTCTTCGTCAGTTAATATAGCCACAATCAATAATATACAATCCGCATTAATAACCTTTGCTTCATATATTTGGTACTCATCAATAATAAAATCTTTTCTAATAATGGGTAGTTTGGAAATGGATCTTATTTTTTTTAAATATTCTATACTGCCATTAAAATGATCTTCTTCTGTTAATACACTAATAGCATCAACAGACGCATTATATTGCTCAATCCTATGAGATAAATCTATCTTTTGAGTAATTGTTCCCATACTAGGAGATGCCTGCTTAAATTCCCCTATGATAGACAGTCCTTCTTTACTAAGTACATTGTAAAAGTCTTTAGGACTATACTTCGTATTCAACGCTTTCTTCTTCATCTCTTCAAAAGATATTTCTTTTTTTTGTTCAATTAATCTTTTTCTTTTATCCTTTACAATATCATCAAGTATCATATTTTCTCCAATCTACATGCTTATAAAATTCTCAATCATTTTCTTTCCATGCTCTGTGTATATTGATTCAGGATGAAACTGAAGTCCAAATACTTTATTATCCTTATGTTTAATTCCCATTATTTCACCATCATTAGTTCTAGCTGTAACAATTAAACACTCTGGCATTGTCTCTTCCACAATAGCCAAGGAATGATATCTAGCTACCTTTATTTCAGATTCGATTCCTTCAAATAAATCCTTTTGATTATGAACTATTAAGGACTGCTTTCCATGAAATATCTTCTTTGCGTAGCTTACTGTTGCACCATATGCCTCTGCAATACACTGATGTCCAAGGCATATACCCATTATTGGAATCTGCTTTCCAAATTCTTTAATAACTTCCATACATATTCCGGCATCTTTAGGTGCTTTAGGTCCAGGAGAAATGACTATTTTTTCAGGATTTAATTTTTTTATATCAGCTACTGAGATTTCATCGTTCCTCTTTACTAAAATATCCGTATTAAATAATCCCATATATTGATATAAGTTGTATGTAAATGAATCATAATTATCTATTAATAAAATCATAGGTTTTCCTCCTTTACTAATGTTTTAGCAAGTGCCATAACTTTGTTGCAGCATTCCAAATATTCATTTTCGGGAACTGAATCTGCCACAATTCCAGCTCCTGCCTGAAGGTAAACATTTTCACCTTTTTTTATCATGGTTCTAATTGTTATACAAAAGTCCATATTTCCAGTAAAATCTATATATCCTGTAGCTCCGCCGTATAATCCTCTTTTTACACCTTCAAGTTCATCTATTATTTCCATTGCTCTTATTTTAGGTGCACCACTTAATGTACCTGCTGGCAAAAAGCTCTTTAGTAAATCCACTGGATGATATTCTTTATTTTTCTTTCCTTCCACAAGTGATACGATATGCATTACATGTGAATAGTTAACAACCTCCATAAATCTTGTCACCTTTACGGTTCCAAATTGAGCAACTCTACCCATGTCATTTCTAGCAAGATCAACAAGCATTACATGCTCAGCTCTTTCCTTTTCATCCTCTAGCAATTCTTTTTTTAACCTTAGGTCTTCCTCTTTTGTAGTTCCCCTCTTACGGGTTCCTGCAATGGGACAAGTTTGAATTTTATTATCTCTTTCTTTAACTAGCATTTCTGGAGAACTACCTATTATTTCAAACTCCTTAAAATTAAAATAATACAAATATGGCGAAGGATTTAGTTCACGAAGATTTTTGTATAATTCAAATCCATCCTGCTTAGTTTTAATAGTCCATCTTTGTGATAAAACTGTTTGAAAAATATGTCCATTGGTTATATATTCCTTTATTTTTGCAACCTTTTTTGAATATTCTTCTAAGGAGTCGGATTTGTTAATAATGGTTCCATCCTGAGTATTTTTCACTGTAACTGGTTTAATATTTTTTTTAGCTGCCTTAATCAATACGTCAGCCATTTCTAATGCTTTGGTTTTTCCAGCTTCACTATCCTCTTCTAAGACCACTGCGGATAAAGTTTCTGCCACATGATCAATAACAATAAATTTTGTTGCTAACATAAATTGTAATGTTTCAATACCAATTTCATCTGCATTATTATCAGGTATTTTTTCTGAATATCTTATAAAATCATATCCTGCACTTCCCACTATTCCGCCACTAAAGGCTAATTCACATTCATCCTTAACCACATGATGGCAATTACAATATTGCTTTAGTAGTTCCATTGGATTTCCTTCATAAACTTGTACATCCCCATTGCTTTTTGTTATTACAAGTGAATTATCCTTTGATTGAATTATTTCTTCTGGTTCAACACCAATAAATGTAAATCTATCATAATCCTTATCATAGCTTTCAAGTAGGAATCCACATTTTCCTTTACACAATGTTTCATATATGGCAATAGGTGTTTCGTTTACTATACTTATAGTTCTTTTGTATACTCGCAAAAATCTTTCTTTCATTCTAATATCCTCCTTTTGATGCAGATAATGGATTAATTTTATTAAAACAAAAATCCCTAGCTGCATATAAACATGCAACTAGGGACGATAGTATCGTGGTGCCACCCTGTTTCTCTTTATGGTGAAAAGCAAAAAAAAAGTACTTCCCATCTAGGAAAATACTTGCCACCATAATAGACTCTTGTTTTAGATACATAAAAAAATAAAATTAATCTTTCATTTTTCGATATCCGTTCCTCTGTAACGTGAGGTCACGTCGGGACTACTATATGTTCATCCTCGCGTCTCCCAAACCCATTCCTTATAACACTTCATACCAGTTCTCATCCTTCCTGGCTCTCTGTGATGTCCTGACTATAAGTACTATTTTGTTCATCGACTTTAGTTGTTTAAATTATTTATGTGTTATTTTACTGAGTATTCAAGTATTTGTCAACCCCTAATTTACTTTTTTTTTAATTTTTTACTGATTTTTTACTGATTTTCTGATAATGATTATTTATATGGATTTTTATACTTCCTTGTGATAAAATTAAAACGTTTTCAACCACGAAGTTTATTTACTATATAAACAAGGAGGACTTTATGAGCAACTACGTACTAATTACCGATAATACATGTGACCTTGAAGACTCATACTACAAAGAGCATAACATCCCGGTTATTATGCTCCCTTATTCCATTGATGATGTTGTTTATGGTCCAAATAATACCTTTCCATTAAAAGACTTTTATGATTGTATGAGAGTTGGAAAGATGCCTACTACTATGGCATGTAATCCTGACACATATTCCACTACCTTTCGTAAATTTTTAGATGAAGGCAAGGATATTTTATATTTAGCATTTTCTTCTGGACTTAGCAGCAGCTATGGCAATGCTGTATTAGCTTCCAATGAGCTTTTAGAAGAATATCCAAATCGAACCATTAAGGTCATAGATACACTATGTGCTTCTATGGGCGAAGGTCTTATCCTATACAAAGCCGTAGAGTTATATGAAAAAGGTCAAACCTTAGAAGAAGTTTCAAAATATGTAGAAGACAATAAACTAAATGTATGTCACTACGTTACAGTTGATGATTTACATCATCTTCACAGAGGAGGTCGTGTTTCAAAAGCCACTGCAGTTGTTGGAACGCTTATAAATGTAAAGCCTCTTATTCATCTTGATAATGAAGGTAAGCTTATTTCTATTGGAAATGTCCGTGGACGTAAGAAATCTTTATTAGCTTTAGTTAACTACATGGAGCTGCTAACAAAAGACTATCCCCATGAAAATGATGTAGTTATGGTAACACATGGTGATTGCATTGAAGATGCACAGTTTGTAGCCAATGAAGTTAAGAAGCGTTTTAACACAAAAGAAGTTATTATTTCTTTAACTAGTCAGACCATTGGCACTCACACCGGTCCAGGACTTGTTGCATTATTCTTTATGGGCACAAAAAGATAATTTTGACCTACAAAAGTTAGTTTAACCGACCGACAAAAGTTAGTTTAACCGACC
>CAZNKR010000005.1:22560-41064 GCA_964573715.1 uncultured Roseburia sp.
ACAAAAGTTAGTTTAACCGACCGACAAAAGTTAGTTTAACCGACCCCCAAAAGTTAGACCTAAAATCTAACGATTGGGAGGTCTTTTTTTATGAAATAAGCACTGATATCATAAGCTTACCCTTAGCTGTTTCTCTTTCTATCCCTTCATACCTAAAACGACCCATTCCCCTTACAGAAATCAAATCATTATTTTTAAGTATTCCACTGTTATTTTCATATATTTGTCCATTTACAAATATTTTCTTTTGCCTAAAATATTCTATACATTGACTTCGAGACATATTGTATACCTTGGAAATCACTGCATCCACTCGTAGTGAGGATACCATTACCAGCTTTTGGGTTGGCTCTTTTGACTCTACATCTTCCATATCCTCAACTACATTTAGCTTAACATTTGTATGACGTACTTTATCTAAATTTTCCATTATGAAATCATTAATTGAATTTTCACAGAATAAATAAGCTGTTTTTCCATTTATTAAAATATCTCCCATCTTATTTCTTGTAATACCTAAATTCATTAATGCTCCAAGATAGTCTCTATGTCCCAGATTATCAGAAAACTTTTCAATCAATGGGCTAATTTTTATAATGGATATAGGAAATGCTTCATCATATCCTAGCTCCTCTTTATCACCAAATCTTATCATTACTCTTTCAGTTTTTGATGATCCTCCATATATCTTATATTTAACAAATGAAAATTCTTTTATGTTTTCAAAAAATAGAGACTGCTCTCCTTCTCCTAGAAAGTCCGAAAAGGTAAATATATTTTGAGCATATGATTTATTTGCCAGGTCCAACATTCTTTTGATAAATGTTTTATTATCTTTAGACAATTCCATTTTATTCTCCTGTCCATATCCTTACTTTCAATTGCCCATAAAACAAGGCCAAATACACCAATTCCTACAAGATGTTCTATATTAAACATAAATGAAGCAATAAGATATTTTATAAATCTTAGCTTACGTTTAAATAATAACTCTTTCATATGTACCTCCGCACAGTTTCAAACATGTGCCACCATGCACACAATAAAAAAAGAACCTAGATATAGCTATAGCTATTGAACTAACCCTACAAAAGTTGTTTATTGTAACTTTTGTAAGTCATTCATATCCAGGTTCTTTTATAGTAATTAATTACTGAAAATATTTTACTCCAGATTCAAAGATCTTCATATCTTGTTCACCATAAATATTTATGGCAACATGATCTCCTCTTCTTTCTGAATGAGCCATTTTACCTAAGCATCTGCCATCTGGACTTGTAATACCTTCAATAGCATAATATGAACCATTTACGTTCCATTCTTCATCCATTGTAGGCATACCAGCTTCGTTAACATACTGAGTAGCTATCTGACCATTTTCAAATAATTTCTTAATCCATTCTTCACTAGCAACAAATCTTCCTTCACCATGAGATGCAGGATTTACGTATGTTGCGCCAAGTGTTGCACCCTGTAACCAAGGTGATTTGTTTGTAACAACCTTTGTATAAACCATCTTTGATACGTGACGGTTAATAGTATTAAAAGTAAGTGTTGGTGCATTAGAATCCTGTCCAGTAATCTGTCCGTTAGGAACTAATCCAAGCTTAATAAGTGCTTGGAAACCATTACAAATACCAAGTGCAAGTCCATCTCTTTCATTAAGGAGCTTATGAACTGCTTCTTTTAGCTTTTCATTTCTAAATGCTGTAGCAAAGAACTTAGCTGAACCATCTGGTTCATCACCAGCTGAAAATCCACCTGGGAACATAATGATTTGAGACTTTGCAATACTATCTTCAAATACCTTAACTGAATCTCTAATATCATCTGCATTAAGGTTTTTAAATACTTTGGTAATCACATCTGCACCAGCACATTCAAATGCCTTTGCACTATCATATTCACAGTTTGTACCTGGGAAAACCGGAATAAATACAGTAGGTCTGGCAATTTTATGCTTGCACACATATACATCTTTAGTATCATATACTGGTGTATCTAGTACATTAGTATCTACTGTAGAACGTGTAGGAAATACCTTTTCAAGTGTTGATTCCCAGGTCTTTACAGCTTCGTCAATATTAATAACTACATCACCATAATTAAGTGTTTTTTGTGAAGTAACTTCACCTATCACTTTAAAATATTCTTTTACATCTTCGAATGTTTTATTTACTTCTTCAAGCTTATCAGCTGCAATTTCTGCAACTATATCTCCATATCCAGCTGCGAATAGCTCATTTGCAGCTACACATTTATCACAAATAGATACACCAAGCTTATTTCCAAAGGCCATTTTAGAGACAGCAGCGGCAATTCCTTTTCCATCTACAACATAAGCTGACTTAACCATACCCTTGCCCATAACTTCATGTAATTTATCATAAACCTTCATAACAATTTCATATACTGGTTTATTAAACTCATCCTTAGCAACCTTGAAAACAACAAGCTTGTTGCCTGCTTCTTTTAATTCAGGTGTAATAATATCTTGTTCCTTTGCAACATCTACTGCAAAAGAAACAAGTGTTGGAGGAACATCTATTTCATTGAAGGTTCCTGACATACTATCCTTACCACCAATTGATGGAAGACCGAATCCAATCTGAGCATCATATGCACCTAAAAGTGATGCAAATGGCTGACTCCATCTTGAAGGTTCAAGAGTCATACGTCTAAAATATTCCTGGAATGTAAATCTAATCTTCTTATAATCTCCGCCATTGGCAACAATTTTAGCCACTGATTCTAATACTGCATAAATTGAACCATGATATGGACTCCATGATGAAAGATAAGGATCAAAGCCATAACTCATCATTGTAACTGTATCACATTTTCCCTTAAGTACAGGAAGTTTAGCAACCATTGCCTGAGTCTCAGTAAGCTGATACTTACCACCATGTGGCATATAAACAGAGCCTGCTCCAATAGAACCATCAAACATCTCAACAAGTCCCTTTTGTGAGCAAACATTTAAATCCTTTAATGTATCTAACCAAGCAGTCTTTACATCATCTACCTTTGGAGCATTGAAGAAATTCTCTTCCTTTGTAGGCATTGAAACTTCAACATCAGTTTCTTGATGTGCTCCATTTGTATCAAGGAAGCTTCTCTTTAAATCTACAATCTTTTTGCCTCTCCAGCAAAGTGTAAGTCTCTTATCTTCTTTAACAACAGCAACCTTTACTGCTTCAAGGTTTTCTTCCTTTGCGTATCCCATAAACTCATCAACGTCTTTAGGGTCAACCACAACTGCCATTCTTTCTTGAGATTCAGAAATAGAAATTTCAGTTCCATCTAAACCAGCATACTTCTTTGGTACCATATCAAGATTAATATCTAAGCCATCAGCTAACTCTCCAATAGCAACAGATACACCACCTGCACCAAAGTCATTACACTTCTTAATAAGTTTTGATACTTCTTCTCTTCTAAATAATCTTTGAATTTTTCTCTCTGTTGGGGCATTTCCCTTTTGAACTTCTGCTCCACAAGTTTCAATAGATTCTTCTGTATGAACCTTTGAAGAACCAGTTGCACCACCACAACCATCACGGCCTGTACGACCACCAAGTAAGATAATGATATCTCCTGGATCAGAAGTTTCTCTGATTACCGCACGTCTTGGAGCAGCACCAATAACAGCACCAATCTCCATTCTTTTTGCAACATAATCTGGATGATAGATTTCTTTTACAAGTCCTGTAGCAAGTCCAATCTGATTGCCGTATGAACTATAGCCATTGGCTGCACCGCGAACAAGCTTCTTTTGTGGAAGCTTACCCTTTAGTGTATCTTTAACTGATTTTGTTGGATCGGCAGCACCTGTTACACGCATAGCTTGATATACATATGTTCTACCTGAAAGTGGATCTCTTATAGCACCGCCAAGACATGTAGCAGCACCACCGAAAGGTTCTATCTCTGTAGGATGATTATGTGTTTCATTCTTAAAGTTTACTAACCATTCTTCAGTAACACCATCAACTTCTACAGGAACAACAATACTACATGCATTAATCTCATCACTTTCTTCCTGATCTGCAAGCTTGCCTTCCTTTTTAAGCTTTCTCATAGCCATAAGAGCTAAATCCATAAGACATACGAATTTATCATCTCTGCCTTTAAAAATAACATCTCTATCTGCAATATATTGATTGTATGTTTCTACAATTGGTTTATTATAATAGCCTTCATCAAACTTAACATTTTTAAGCTCTGTATTGAAGGTTGTATGACGACAATGATCTGACCAATAAGTATCAAGTACTCTTATTTCTGTCATTGATGGATCTCTATTTTCATCATTCTTGAAGTAATTCTGAATATGTAAGAAATCCTTAAAAGTCATTGCAAGATTAAGTGAACTATATAATTCCTTAAGCTTATCCTCTTCCATATCCTTAAATCCATCAAAATAAATAACATCAGCTGGATCTTCAAATTCTGTAACTAATGTTTCTGGCTTAACTAAATTTGTTTCTCTTGAATCAACAGGATTGATGCAAAAGTTCTTTATGCTATCAAACTCTTCATCTGTAAGTGTTCCTTCAATAACATAGGTAACAGCTGTCTTAATAACTGGCTCTTCATCTTCATTAAGAAACTTTACACATTGCATTGCTGAATCTGCTCTCTGGTCAAACTGTCCAGGTAAAAATTCAACACTAAATACATAGTCTTTTCCCTTGTTGTATGAGAATTCTTCTTCATATAAAGTATCTACAGGTGGCTCAGAAAATACTGTATTCAGTGCTGCCTTATATGTGCCTTCTGATAAATTCTCAATATCATATCTTACCAACTCTCTAACACCAGTAACTGTCTTAATACCTAAAAAGCTTTTTATTTCTTCCTTTAACTCTTTAGCCTTAACTGCGTATGGTGCTTGCTTTTCCACATATACTCTGTATACCATTTTCTGTGTACCTCCATATTTTTAATTAAAAGTATTGGCTTTTCCATTTGTAGTTTTTATTTTTTGCATAACTACTCAAGAGATTTTATCATATTTTTATATATTATTAAAGTGGTTTTTTTACTGGTTCCAAAATTTATCAAGTAAATCTGTTATATTTTGACTATCCGTAGTAATTACATCATCCCATTCTCTTGGAAACAGTGACATATATGATCTTTCCATAAATCTATCATCTAATAAAATGATTACACCCTTATCATCATCCGTTCTTATTACTCTTCCGGCGGCCTGCAATACTTTATTCATTCCTGGAATTTTATAAGAATAATCAAAACCATTCTTCCCTTCATTTTTGAAATAGTCTGAAATTAATTCTCTTTCTTTGCATATTTGAGGCAGACCAGTTCCCACAATAATGGTTCCAATTAGCATATCTCTTTTTAAATCAATACCTTCCGAAAAAATCCCCCCCATTACACAAAATCCTACTAACGTTTCTTCAACTTCGTTTTCAAAGGATCTTAAAAATTCCTCTCTATCCATTTCTTTCATGGAATTTTCCTGTAGAATAATATTAGCTCTCGTGTCTAATCCTAATTTGCATGCTGCATCATATATATCCTGTAGCATTTTATAAGACGGAAAAAAGACTAAGTAATTTCCCTTTTTTGCTGTAACCACATTAAGAATATAATTTGCAATTTTCTCATATTCTTTCGGTCCTCGTCTTGTATACTTACTTGTAACATCACTACCTATGGCAATCATTCTGTTTTTTTTATCAAAAGGGGAGTCTATATATACTGCGTAATCCTCTATATTTCCTGTAAGTAGCTTTTTATAATAATTTACTGGTAATAATGTTGCCGAAAAAAATATAGTGCTAATGGTTTTTCCCATACATTCCTTTAATCTAACAGAAGGATTTATGCACATAAGTTTCACAAAAAACCTTCCATCATCACCAATCATTCCATATATTTCGTAGTTTTCATCTAAAACATCTAAAACTGTCAAAAAGTTTTTAGCACAAAAATAGAAATCTAATACATCTTCCTTCCCATCAAAATCCCCATGCTCTTCTGTGTATTTCTCGAAGTTTTGGGTAAATCTCATTAATGGCATTATCATTTCATCTACTGTTGGTAAAATCATAAATCCATTATCGCACTGTCTTTTATATGAAAGCATTGCTCTATTTAATTTCTCAAGACTCGCTGTTACTCTCTTATTTTTAGATGCAAACACCTTTTTGGTTTCAAGTACATCCTCCTTAACTAAAACTTGGGAATACATTTCTCTGGCACGATCTACAAGATTATGAGCTTCATCAACTAAAAACATATATTTACCATTAACTGTATCACCAAAATATCTTTTCAGTCGTACACTTGGATCAAATGCGTAGTTATAATCACAAATAATAGCATCCACCCAATTAGATACGTCCAAATTCATTTCAAAAGGGCATACATTGTGTTTGTTTGCATATTCCAATATTTTTTCCCTTGTAATATCCGACTCCGTTGTTATTAAGTCATATATTGCATCATTTATTCTATCATAATGTCCTTTTGCAAAGCTGCAATAATCAGGATTGCACTTTGTTTCCTCCATCATACACATTTTATCTTTTGCTGTAATAGTCACTGACTTGATACAAAGTCCAGACTTTCTAAGTATATTAAATGTTTCTATTGCCACACTACCGGTAATAGTTTTAGCTGTTAAATAAAACAGTTTGTCACAGATATCCTCGCCCATTGCTTTTACTGCTGGAAATATTGTAGAAAGTGTTTTACCAATACCTGTAGGGGCCTGAACAAATAGATCCACACCCATTCTAGCAGCCTTATAAACATTTATTGCCACTTCTTTTTGTCCACTTCTGTATTTATATGGAAACTCTAGATTTCTTGCCGTGGATACTGTAAGATTTTTATTTTCAAATAGATAATTGGCCCATTTATAATACTCATCAGTAACTTGGGTAAACCACTGTTTTATATATGTGGCACTGAATTCTTCAACGAATCTTTTTATTTCTTCAGTATCCAAATTAACATAAGTCATTTGCACTCTAATAGATGGCAAATCCTTTTGTACTAAATATATATATGCATAACACATAGCCTGTGCTTTATGTATCAACACAGGCTCTGTAATATATTCAATATCTCTTTTAACGCCTTTAATCTCATCAATGGTGTATATATCTCCATCAATGATTCCATCTGCTCTGCCTTCAACCACAATAGAAAACTTTTCATAAGGCATTTCCACCTTTAACGGAACTTCTGCATGATAATCTAGTTCCATTTGATTTTGTATCTTTCTATGTATCTTTGCGCCAGCTGCCATAGTGTCAGTGTCCATAGATGCCCTATGTCTATTGTCTAAATCTCCATGACGAAGAACAAATTCCACTAGATTTCGGACGGATATTTTAATTTCAGTAATGTCCGTTTCCATCGCTTCTCCTATATATTTACCAACTTATTTATTCATTAAATTCTACTGTAACAAAGAAACCTCTCTCTGTTTCATGAATATTCTTTACAATTCCATGGTTGCTTTTTAGTCTTTCCCTAAACTGATAATTTGCTGACATAGCCACTGCTGGCTCTAATGTATAAAAATAACTACTTGGAAGCTTTCCTTCTGAAATTTCAACTTCTTGACCTACGGTAACTAGTCCCTCACGCTCCATTTTAAATTCCATTTCTCTCATAATGATGCCTTTCCTTATTCTAACGAAAATAAATTTATTCTTTTAAAAGCTTCTAATTGAATCTTCTGTATCATCTAAAGATTTATCAATCTTTTTAATTTCAACCTTGTAGCTAATATCATCATTCACCTTCACAGTTACTACATCAAAAACCTTGTGCCCAACAATTGCTTTTCCAATTGGAGATTCTATACTAATATATCCTTTAAGGGAATTTCCTCGTACTGAAGTAACTAACTTATAAGTTTCTGTAATATTATCATCAATAAAAAATAATTCTACTAAATTGTTTATTCCCAACTCATCATCCTTTGATTTATCCGAAACAATTTGTGCGTTTTTTATCATTCGTTCTAAATATCTAATACGACTTTCGTTTTTATTCTTATCACGTTTAGCAGCATAATATTCAAAATTTTCGCTTAAATCCCCTTGAGCTCTAGCCTCTTTTACTGCCTCAATGGCTTCTTTTCTAACTACAAGTTTTCTATGTTCTATTTCATCCTTAATTTTCTTAATATCATTTTCAGTCAGCTTTTCACTCATTTTTGTGCACTCCTTCTAAATCAAATTCTGGTATAAAACTTTCCTTTGCCGTGTCTCCTTCCTGAATAAATGCATTACTAACTCCAAGTTCTAATGCATATGAAACAACCTTTTCATATTCTCGTTTCGTAATCTTTCTAGATAGCTCGGGATATTTTTCAATATCAAGACCCTTCCACGGAGTATATTGATTCATTACACTTATAAATATTTTATCACTATATTTAGAATAAAGGTACTCTATTATTTTTTTCGAATCTTTTGTATGTCCTGGAAGTATCAAATGCCTTACAATGACTCCTTTTTTTAGTAATCCATTATCATCAAATTCAGGAGTACCTACCTGTCTAACCATTTCTTCTACAGCATCGCATGCCACCTCAAAGTAATCTGGAGCATTAGAATAAATTTGTGCAAGATTTGTGTCATAATATTTAAAATCCGGTAGATATATGTCGATTAATCCCTTTAATAATGCAAGATATTCCTTCTTTTCATAAGAGCTTGTATTATACACAAAAGGAATCTTAATACCTTGCTTTTTTGCAAGTATTATTGCCTCTCGTATTTGAAGAATATAATGTGTTGGTGTAACCAGATTAATATTGTTAGCACCTTTCTTTTCTAATTCAAAAAAAATTTCTACCAACCTTTCTGTGGAAATTGTTTCGCCCTTATGTCCAATTGCAATATCTCTATTTTGGCAAAAAACACATTTAAGTGAACATCCTGAAAAAAATATAGCTCCTGAGCCTTCTTTTCCTGAAATACATGGTTCTTCCCAAAAATGAAGAGCCGCCCTGGCCACTACAATATCACTTGTTTCTTTGCAGTAGCCTAATTTACCTCTATATCTATGTGCTCCACAGTCTCTTGGACATAAATTGCACTTAAAATTCAGTGGATTTTTCATGTATTTAATTATTTCTCCATTTCTATTCATTCGTATTAATAACGCCAAATTGTCAATAACTAGTCCTACAAATCCTGTAACACAAATATCTGCTAGATAATCTATTTCGTTAAGAAATTCATCAAATGTTTTATTTTCAGTGTTTTTACTAATTATTTCAAAGTTCTGAGATGTTACTAAATCAGTATCATCAATATCACTTGTACTATTTTGCGTACATCCACATAATGCTATTTTTTGTCGATAACCATAAAAAGTTCTCTATCAAAAACCTGTTAACAAAAAAACAAGCATGTAATATGCTTGTTTTAGATAACAGGGGCGGAAGGAATCGAACCATCCTCTGGAGTTTTGGAGACTCTTATTCTACCGATGAACTACGCCCCTAAAATATATAGGCCAGTTTGAACTGCCCTATATTTATATCATATTAACGAGTAACTGTCAACTGAATTTTGATATCGTTTTAGATAAAGTTTCATATTGTTTTACATTAAATCTTCTTAGTTAGTTTCAATTTCATCTTCATTATATGTACCTAACGTTGTTCTAGCCTTATCTGTAATATCTCTTTGGTATGCAATCTCATTTTCCATATTTCTAGAAACATCATTGGCTACATTTGCTGCGTCTAATACCTTAGATAATAAATCTCCAACTCCTTGAGCCATCTTATTCTGTTCCTCAGCATTGGCATATATCTCATCCATCGAATCTACCATGCCATTTACATATTCTTGAACTTCACTTATCTTTGTTGCAATATCGGCTGATGAATTCTTGGTTTGGCTTGCAAGAGTCTGTACTTCTTGAGCTACTACAGCAAATCCTCTACCATGTTCACCTGCTCTAGCTGCTTCAATAGAAGCATTAAGAGATAAGATATTTGTTTTGTTTGCAATACCAGAAATAACCTTTGCAAAATCTGCAATAACATTTGATACTTCCTTCATCTGGTCTATGCACTGCTGGGAAGCTTTAACTGAATCATTAAGGTCATCAATTTTTTTAATCAAAACATCTATCTCACTAATACCATCCTTTACAAGGTTAAGTGAAGTATCTGATGAATTAATAACATCAAAAGCATTTTTCTCTAGCTTAAGTTGTGATGCATCTAAATCTTCAACTATCTTCATTACTTCATTTACTAACTGTGTACTCATATAACATGTCCTCCTAAATATAATGTGGAAATTTCTTTATATTCACGAACGCTATGCGTCCAAATACTTCACTGCTTCCTTAACATTGCTTATGCCTACAAGCTTGATTCCTGAAATCTTTTTGATTGAATCCACGGAAACTTGTGGCAAAATACAAGTTTCAAAACCTAATTTTTTAGCTTCTTGTACTCTTTGTTCTGCCATATTGACCGCTCTTACCTCTCCAGAAAGACCAACCTCACCAAAACAGATTGTTCTATCATCAACGAACCTGTCTTTATAGCTAGACATTATAGCTAACACAATAGCTAAATCCAATGCAGGCTCATTTATTTTTATGCCTCCAGCAATATTTACATATGCATCACATTGACCCAACTGATAACCTAGTCGTTTTTCAAGAACAGCCATTAATAAATTTACTCTATTGAAATCTGTACCAGCTGCTGTTCTTCTCGGCATTCCAAAATTCGTTCTGCAAACAAGTGCTTGAATCTCAACTAACATAGGTCTAGTTCCTTCAATAGAGCATGCAACAACTGAACCCGATGCCTTTTGTGGTCTTCCACTTAGCATATATTCCGAAGGATTTTTAACTTCTAATAAACCTTCTTGAACCATTTCAAAAACGCCTATCTCATTGGTAGAACCAAATCTATTTTTCACACCTCGTAATATACGATATGCGGCATGTCTGTCACCTTCAAAATAAAGTACTGTGTCAACCATATGTTCTAACACTCTAGGTCCTGCCACAACACCTTCTTTTGTTACATGGCCCACAACAAATATAGAAATCCCCATACTCTTTGCTATCTGCATAAGAATATTGGTTGATTCTCTAACCTGACTAACACTACCTGGAGCAGATACCACATCTTCTCTGTACATTGTCTGAATGGAATCAATAACAACTACATCTGGCTTTGCACTCTTTATAATTTCCTCAATAATATCAAGGGATGTTTCACATAAAAGCTTCAAATTATCCGAAAAATTACCCATGCGGTTTGCACGAAGCTTAATCTGCTTCAATGATTCCTCGCCTGAAATATATAATACTTCTTTGCCTGCACCAGATAAATTTTTACATACCTGAAGAAGTAAAGTAGACTTTCCAATACCAGGATCACCACCTACTAAAATAAGTGAACCTCTGACAATACCACCACCTAGAACTCTATCTAACTCTTCAAGTCCCGTTGTAGTTTTTGATTCATCCTCAAGAGAAATATCTGAAATGGGTGTCATAACAGCCTGTGTAATGCCTTTAATACCACTATTAGTAATTTTTTTCTTTTTAGGCTCTTCTACCATACTGTCCCATGCCCTACAAGCTGGACACTGACCCATCCATTTTGCTGACTCATATCCACATTCCTTACAAAAGAATGCTGTACTACTTTTTGCCATTCTGCCTCCAGTTAAGCTTACGCCTTAACAATCTTAACCTTTGTATAACCATTGCTTGCTAATACACTAAGCATAACCTTACCACTAAGGTTGCTCTTTGTAGTGCCAGCATTTACACCATCAATATATAATGTATATTCTGTATCACTATCAAGCTCTACTGTTATCTGTGAATCATTGGCAGCCTCTACAGCAAACTCCATACCAGCGTCTGTAAGTTTTAAATTATTAACGCTACTACCTGGAACTGATTCGTATATAAACAAACCATTCTTTTCAAGCTTTGTAATCTCATTATATGTTTTTACCTTGTATAAATCTCCATCAAACTCAAAGTCCGAAACCTTTGTCTTTACATCAAGTAGATGATTACCAAAGCTAATAGAACCGTCACTTTCCACACGAATTATTTCTTCTACAACTGCCATTTTGTGCCTCCTGAATTTTATATTCTTTTTTGTATTTCACGATAGAACTTCTGTCCTCAAATGATATTAAAATTATACAACAAATTGGGGGGATTTACCACCTTTATTTATTATTTTCAAACCGAAGTTTCTTGTCCTTTACCGATACTAATACTGTGTCATTAGACTTAATTTCTCCTAATAAAATTTTCTCCGCAAGTTCATCTTCTAACATTGTTTGTAATGCCCTTCTAAGTGGTCTTGCACCATACTTTTTATCAAAGCTTTTTTCAACAATGTGTTTTTTAGCCCCAGGAGTAAGTTTAAGAGAAATATCTAACTGTTTTTGTACTCTGCTCTCTATTTCTTTAAGCATAATACCAATGATTTTCATCATGTCATCCTTTGTTAATGAATGGAATACAATAATATCATCAATTCTATTGATAAACTCTGGTTTAAACATTGTTTTGACAATATCCATAACATTCTTTTTCATAGCTTCATGATCTGCTTTTTCATCTGATGACATATCAAATCCAAGTTTTTTAGGTTGCATTATCTTTTCTGCACCAGCATTTGAGGTCATAATCACTATTGTATTTTTAAAATCTACAACTCTGCCTTGAGCATCTGTTATTCTTCCATCATCTAGTACCTGTAGCAAAACATTAAAAACATCTGGATGAGCTTTTTCAATCTCGTCAAATAAAATAACCGAATATGGATTGCGACGTACCTTCTCACTTAATTGTCCACCTTCATCAAATCCAACATATCCTGGAGGCGAACCTATCATTTTAGAAACACTATGTTTTTCCATATATTCGGACATATCTACTCTAATAATAGCATTTTCATCTCCAAATACAGATTCTGCTAATGCCTTTGATAATTCAGTTTTGCCTACACCTGTCGGACCCAAGAACAAGAATGATCCAGTTGGACGTTTAGGGTTTTTAAGACCTACTCTTCCACGGCGCACTGCTCTTGCCACTGCCTTAACAGCCTCGTCCTGACCAACTACTCTTTCATGAAGTGTCTTTTCAAGCTTTACAAGTCTGGCACTTTCTCCATCTGTAAGCTTCTTTACTGGAATCTTTGTCCAACCAGAAACCACTTCTGCAATTTCATTTTCAGAAACAGTAATTCTCTTGTGTTTTCTAGCGTTCTCCCATTTTTTGTTTAATTTTCTTAGTTCTTCAATTGTATCTTTCTTTTCTTTTTCAAGAATAGCAGCTTTTGCAAACTGCTCCTTTGAAATAAGCGATTCAATATCCTTGTTGATTAAAGAAAGTCTATCCTCTAGCTCTTCTAATTCTATTGGTTTTTTAAAGAATTTAAGGCTTAATCTTGATGCTGCTTCATCAATTAAGTCAATTGCCTTATCAGGTAAAAATCTGTCATTAATATATCTTTTTGACATGTTTGCAGCAGCCGCTATACTTTCATCAGAAATAATAACATTATGATATTCCTCATAACGGCTCTTTAATCCCTGTAATATTGCAATAGTTTCTTCTACCGTTGGTTCTTCAACTGTTATAGGCTGAAATCTTCTTTCTAGGGCAGCATCTTTTTCAAAATGCTTCCTATATTCGGCTATAGTTGTTGCACCTATTATTTGTATTTCACCTCTAGCAAGAGCTGGCTTTAAAATATTAGCAGCGTCCATGGCACCTTCTGCACCGCCTGCTCCAATAATAGTGTGAATTTCATCTATAAACAAAAGAACATTTCCAGCATTTTTAACTTCTAAAAGTATTCTCTTTATCCTTTCTTCAAATTCACCTCTATATTTGGACCCTGCTACCATTGCAGAAACATCTAATGTAAAAATCTTTAGTCTGCTAATTTTTTCAGGCACTTCATTTTTAATTATTTTATTTGCTAACGCTTCAACAATTGCAGTTTTTCCAACACCAGGCTCTCCGATTAAACATGGATTATTTTTTGTTCTACGACAAAGTATCTGAATAACTCTTTCAATCTCATTTTTTCTTCCTACAACTGGATCAATCTTTCCTTCTTTTGCAGCCTCTATAAGATCTCGACTATATTGTCGTAATGTTCTTAATCCATCTTCATCCTTTGCCTTATTTGGCTTTCCATTAACGAAGCATTCCTTGGTTCTACTTGGGTCTTCGCCCATCGCTATAAGTAAATCAGCATACATTTTTTGGAGATTAACACCAAGTGTATTTAACAATCTAGGTGCTGCACTGTCTGTATCCTTTAATATTGCACATAGTATATGTTCAGTACCTATTAATTTTGATTTGTATAAAACTGCTTCCTTTGCGCTATTTTCAATCAGAACTTTTGCTTTAGGGGTTAATCCTACCGGTTCTTTCACATCAACTGGTCTAACAGGGGAAATATATTGCTCTATAAGTTCCACAAGCATATCTGTCGTTATTTTATAATTGTTTAAAACAGCATAAGCTACGCCCTCTTCAGCCATTGAAAGGCCCACTAATATATGTTCACTTCCAACATAACTATGATTAAGATTTATTGATGTTTGTTTCGCATATTCTAATACTGATTTTGCACTTTTAGTAAATTTCTCTGCCATGATTTCCCTCCTTCGTGTTTGCCTCTTATTTTAAATATTCCTACATTATATATCAATATCGGGAGAATTGTCCCCCGATATTCATTAATTTTATTTATTATTTATATTTTAGACATCTATATCGTCTAAAAGCTTATCAAGTACTTTATCTAATTCTTCTTCATCTAAAGATTTTGAAACATCATCTAGTAATTTGGAAAGCTCAATTGTATCATCCAAATTTACCTTGCTTTCCTTATATTCAACTTTTTCTTCATCTACTTTACTAGCTTCATCTACTTTACTAGCTTCATCTACTTTACTAGCTTCATCTACTTCGTTTGATTCATCTACTTCGTTTGATTCATCTACTTTGCTAGCTTCCACTACTTCGTTTGATTCATCTTCTTTGTTTGCTTCTTCTGTTTTATTAGCTTCTTCTACTTCATTAGCTTCTTCTGTTTCATTAGCTTCCTCTACTTCATTAGCTTCCTCTACTTCATTAGCTTCTTCTGTTTCGTTAGCTTCCTTTACTTCGTTTGTTTCCTCTACTTCGTTTGTTTCCTCTACTTCGTTAGCTTCCACTACTTCATTAGCTTCTTCTGTTTCGTTTGCTTCCTCTACTTCGTTTGCTTCTTCTGTTTCGTCTAATTCGTCAGTTTCGTCCACTTCATAGTTTTCGTCTAATTCTTCGTATTCGCCTTCTTCATCATATTCATCATCTTTTGAATATTTGTTTCTACCATTGGTAATGATGGTAATAATGATTCCTATCAATAAAATAACTACTGTAATAGCAATGATTAAAATAACTCTATTTTGAAAATTTAATTTGTTTATTTCATCATTCTGTTGAACTTGTACATCTTCTGGAATTACTGCACCCTCTTCACTTGAAATAGTAAAATACTTCATCATAGTTGAGTTTTCGCTATCATAAAAATAAAAGTCTTTTTTTCCGTTGCAGTCCATTGCATATACAATATATACTTTACTATCATCTGTTGAATATACATCAACTGTATTATTTCCAATATTGGCACTGTTAAGCTGATAGTTTTTTGGTATTTTTACATCTTCTACATCCGATGGCATTTCAAGTATAATAAACTTATTTGAAATTACATTTACTTCTACATATTTGTAAAATTCATCTTCATTCTTTATATATACAAATAACTCAATATTTCCATCATCTGTTTTTAGGCCCAAAATTACCAGTTGAGTTCCCAATCCATTTAATGACTTAATAATCATTCCTTTATATTCATAGTCTGTAATTTCATACCCTTCTGGAATAGTAACTGAATCATCAATATTTACTACAGAGTATTTCTTATCTCCAATTGTTACATTATTACCTGTTTGTGTTGTAGTATCAGACTCAAGTTGTGAAGTTGTTTCTGAGTCAGGCTTTACTACAGCTATTTTATATTGCTTTTTAGAACCATCCTCTGCTTTTACAGTAATAACAACATTATTGTTTCCAACTACCAATTCGTTTCCCGAAACAGATACTGTTGATTTCGAGTCGTTTGCTGTGGCTGTTATAGCTAATCGTTTAACCGTTGAAGCAACATTTAAGCTATAATTTGTTACATCCTTAGAAAATTCAGGCCAATACCAGGCTTGAGCTGTTGAACCATCCTCATTCTCAGCATAAACTGAAAGATTTGACAAACTATTATCAGAAGAAACTGAAACTGGTGAAGTAACCGTAACTGTTCCAGTTCCTGCATTAAGTGTCATATCCTTTATATCTTCATCATAAAATACACTTTCTGCTGTAAAATATACTGAATGACTTCCTACCGTCTTTGTATTAAAAACAAGTGAAATATTAATATTCTTTGATTCACAAGTCTGGCTATAAATTCTTATTCTGCCATTTCCTCCACTTACATCTCCATCGGGAAAAGACCCAGATACAAACTCTAATGCTGATACATCATATTGAATGTAAGCATCAACACCCCATATAGAGGAATTTGAAGATAAACCTACATTTAGTGTGACCTGCCCGCCCACAACTGCACTACCGTTTCCAACAGTTGCATTAATGCTAGCTGCGTAAGAATCTACATTAACATTTGTAAAACAAATTAATGTCATTAATATAGCTAAAAATAATCCGTGAATTTTCTTATTCGTCTTTTTTTTCATATGAAGCTCCTACTAATTTTGGTTTATAGTTCTTTGTCCTAAATTATATTTCCTAAGAACTAATGCGTCCTTTAGATTTACACCATCTCCAGCTCGGTCTACATCACCTGCTGTTAAATAGAATCCACTCAGTTTATTAGTTCCTAAATTATGTTTTCTAATGAACAATGCATCTTTTAAATCTATTATTCCATCACCATTGACATCTCCATATAAAACGAAGGTAAACTCTGCTATTTTAGCATCCGTACTGTCTTTGACAATAACCTTATCTCCAGTACCAATATAGCCAGTTGTTTTTACTTTACCTGCTGCATCAGTAATAGTGATTGTTCCATTTGTTACAGTAAATTTAGATACTGCTGTACTTATAGACATTTGAGGTGATAAACCTCTAATGATTTTTGCTGAATCGTCTTTTACCAAAGTGGTTGTATATGTTGTTGAAACTGTAGGAGTTGATGGTGTAGAAGGTGTTGTTGCCTCTTTTCTTACTATAGTCAACGTGTAATTTCTAACATCTCCATTTTCAGCAGTAACTTTAATTGTATATTTATTTGATCCAACATTAAGTGTTTTATTTCCTGCACCAACAACCGTTGCTTTAGAATCATAAGCTACTGCTGTTATTGTAGCACTCGTAGTAGTATTTGGAACAGTAACTGTAAAATCTAAATTGTCTATTGGTTTACTAGCAATAAATGTAGGTGTTAACGTTGCTCCCGAAACGCCTAAGGATTTAAGTGCATTATTGGGGCTACCATCTTTAGTTGGACATGTACAAGTTTCTGTTGGCATATTTGTGTAGACCGGAATAGTAAAAACAAAATTGCTTGTATTTTTCATTTCAGAAGTGTATGCAGCTGCTATTCTACCACCTTCAAGCTTTGCTGCCTGTATATTAGTCATGTATTGATGCCAATACGGTGAAACTAAATCAAACTTTTTATAATAAGCAGTATTTTGACCTCTGCTAATATAATCGCTAGCCAGCTTTATAGCTCCGCCGACAATAGATGCATATCTTGTATTCCAAGGTCTAAGTGTAGCTGTATCTGTTCTTTTGGCAAATGATAATGCATTTAATATTGGAGTTGCACCTGTATTTGCACCCCAATTATAGTAGTTGTATATTCCAAGGTATCCTTCAACTGTACCAGAAATACTATCTGATGTTCCCGCTGCGCCAATCTCTTGAATAATACTAGATGCAAGGTGATAAGGATTAACATTTGCTTTATTTGCAGCATCCATTAATGCCGAACTATAGGTTTGATTATTTTCAATCTTACCATTTGCCATAAATGTATTTTTAATAAGAGTCTTTACACCATCTTCAGTTTGTAGTAATGGTTGATAGTTTAAGGATTCAAACTGGAATATGTAGGTTTCATCAAGGAAATTACGTGGATCAAGGAAATATGCTACTAATTCCTTTGATGCTGCCACCCAATTACTTCCTTCAAGTATTGTCCATTCACTTTTGGTCCAATCATAGGATGAACCACCCGTCATTTTCCATGAACTAATATTGTTTTTTTCCACAAGACTTCGTCCAATCACATCAGCCTCAGCAGTCAATACCTCAGTCCATGTCTTATTAATAATATCAGCCTTAAATACCCAATTTGGGTATTTTTCGTGCAATGACCTAAGGGCAGGCTTGTAGGAATCTGGAAAT
>CAZNKR010000005.1:41164-50852 GCA_964573715.1 uncultured Roseburia sp.
TTTGATACCACAAGCTTCCGTCTGACGCATATTTTTCTCCTATAATGGTGACTGATGCACCATTTGTAAGAGAGGCGACTACACTATATCTTGTTCCTGCATCCTTTCTAACATTTAACTTTGATGTTGAGTTTACTCCAGTTACTACAGCTGCTCTTTCGTCATATCCATATGCAGTTGTGTAATTAAAATTAGCAAAAGAGCCAATTATTATTGATATAAGTAATATATAGCAAATAATATTAGCTCCTTGCCTTGAAAACTTATGCTTCATAAATTGCCTTTCCTATATCATTTCGCATATATTTGTTTTCAAACTCTATAAGTTTTGTAGCTTCATAAGCATTGGCTCTAGCTGCCTTTAGGTTATCACCTTTAGCAACAACTCCTAATACTCTTCCGCCATTTGTAACAATATCCCCGTCTGCAAACTTCGTGCCTGCATGAAATACATAATATCCATCTTTATCATCAAACTTCTCTAATCCATATATAGGGAAGCCTTTTTCATAATGTTCTGGATATCCATCTGACGCTAATACAACACAAACTGCTGCATTATCCTCAAACTCAAGATTGATTTTATCCAAAGTGCCATCAATACATGCTTCAAAAACATCTACAATGTCATTCTTCATTCGAGGAAGAACAACCTGTGTTTCTGGATCACCAAATCTTGCATTGTATTCTAATACCTTTGGTCCTTCTTCTGTTAGCATAAGGCCAAAGAAAATAATACCTTTAAAAGTTCTGCCTTCAGATTTCATTGCATCAACAGATTTTTGATATATATATTTGTGGCAAAATTCATCCACTTCCTTTGTATAGAAAGGACTTGGAGAAAATGTTCCCATACCGCCAGTGTTTAGTCCCTCGTCACCGTCCTTTGCACGTTTGTGATCCTGTGACGAAGTCATAATTCTAATATTGTCTCCATCTACAAAGGAAAGAACTGAAACCTCTCTACCGGTCATGAATTCTTCCACAACTATACGATTACCAGCTGAGCCAAACTGCTTATCTAGCATCAAAGTCTTTACACCCTCAAAGGCTTCTTCTTTTGTATTACAAATAAGTACGCCTTTGCCAAGAGCAAGTCCATCCGCTTTAAGAACTATTGGATACTTTGAAGTTTCTAAATATTCAAGTGCAGCTTCTGGTGAATCAAATGTTTCATATGTAGCAGTTGGTATATCGTACTTTTTCATAAGATCCTTTGAAAATGCCTTTGAGCCTTCAAGAATTGCTGCATTCTTTCTAGGTCCAAATACTCTAAGACCATTTGCTTTAAATTCATCTACGATACCACCAACTAGCGGGTCATCCATTCCTATAATAGTTAGGTCAATGGAATTTTCTTTTGCAAATGCTATAAGCTTATCAAATTCCATTGCTCCGATATTTACACATTCTGCTATACCTGCTATTCCTGCATTGCCCGGAGCACAATATATCTTGTCAACCTTTGGGCTTTTAGCTACCTTCCATGCAATAGCATGTTCTCTTCCGCCACTTCCAACTATTAAAACTTTCATGGTAACCTCCATATGAATATGTATTATTTTAGTATTACTTTATTATCTTTTATCTCAATTCGACCATTTGCAATATAATCAATAGCCTTTGGCATAATAACCCATTCTGCTTCTTCCATTACTCTTTGTTGAAGAGTCTTTGGAGTGTCTGTAGCTAAAACTTCAACAGTCTTTTGAAAAATAATAGGACCTGTATCTGTACCTTCATCAACAAAATGAACAGTTGCGCCTGTTACCTTAACACCACGTTCTAATGCCTTTTCATGAACCTTAAGTCCGTAAAAACCAGTTCCACAAAAAGCTGGAATAAGTGATGGATGTATATTGATAATTCGGTTACTGTACTTTTTAATAAGAGCGCTTGGTAAAACAACTAAACATCCAGCCAAAACGATTAAATCCAACTTGTAGCTATCGATAGTCTCAATAAGTGCTTTGTTAAAATCTTCTCTTTCGATAAAATCTTTAGGAGAAACACATACAGCATCAATATTATGCTTCTTTGCTCTTTCTAGTGCAAATGCGTTTTTGTTGTTACTAATAACCACTTCTATGCTGGCATTGGTAATGTTTCCATTGTCAATACCATCAATAATAGCCTGTAAATTAGTACCACCACCGGATACTAACACACCTATTCTTAGCATAAGGTTACTCCCTTTTCTCCTGCTTCAACCTTACCTAAAACAAAAGCTTTATCTCCAGCAGCTTCTACTGCCTTAATAGCAGCATCAGCATCCTTAGGGTCAACAGCAAGAACCATACCAACACCCATGTTAAATGTGTTGTACATCATCTCTTCTGCAATATCTCCGTCTGCCATAAGCATCTTAAAGATTGGAGGAACATCATAACTATTTTTATTTACAACTGCTCTAATACCATCTGGAAGCATTCTAGGAATATTTTCGTAGAAACCACCACCTGTAATATGTGAACAGCCTTTGATTTTAATGCCAGCGGTCTTAACATTTGTAAGAGCCTTAACATATATTCTTGTAGGAACAATAAGAGCCTCTCCTAATGTGCAGCCTAAAGAATCGTAATATGTATTTAATGCTTCTTCTGTCATTTTAAATACTTTTCTAACAAGTGAGAAACCATTGCTATGTACACCACTTGAAGCAATACCAATAAGTGTATCTCCAGCTTTAATGTTTTCTCCTGTAATAAGGTCTTTTCTATCAACAACACCAACTGCAAAGCCAGCTAAATCATATTCATCCTGTGGCATTAATCCTGGATGTTCTGCAGTTTCACCACCAATAAGTGCACAACCAGACTGTTTACAGCCTTCTGCTACACCACTAACGATAGTTGCAACTTTTTCTGGATAGTTTTTTCCACATGCAATATAGTCTAGGAAAAATAATGGTTCTCCACCTGCGCATACAACATCATTTACACACATAGCAACTGCATCAATACCAATTGTATCATGCTTGTCTAAGATAAATGCAAGCTTAACCTTTGTTCCACATCCATCTGTACCAGATAAAAGAACTGGATCTTCCATTTCTTTAATCTTTGCTAATGAGAATGCACCTGAAAATCCACCAAGGTTGCCTAAAACCTCTGGTCTCATAGTACCTTTAACTGCACTCTTCATAAGTTCTACTGACTTGTATCCTGCCTCAATATCAACACCTGAGTTTTTGTAATCCATTTTCATAAATCCTTTCTACTTGCAATAATTTTTGTGTCCAACTTTTTCAAGTTTTTCAGCCTTTGCTACAACAGCGTCTTTCATACCTTCAGAGTATTTTTTTAATTTTTCTAAAAGTTCACTATCACTTGTAGCTAATATCTTAGCAGCAAGTAATCCTGCGTTTAGTCCACCATTGATAGCTACTGTAGCCACTGGAATCCCAGATGGCATCTGTACTATAGAATAAAGAGAATCTACACCACCAAGTGATTTTGTATAAATAGGTACGCCTACAACTGGCATAGGGAATATAGCTGCTGCCATGCCTGGTAAATGAGCGGCACCACCTGCTCCAGCAATGATTACCTTAATACCTTTTGATTCTGCTGATTTTGCGTAGTCAAAAAAAATGTCAGGTTCTCTATGAGCTGAAATAATAGTCATATCATACTCAATGCCTAACTCCTCTAAAATATCAGCAGCCTTGCCCATAATCTCAAGATCTGAGTCGCTACCCATAATAATACCAACTTTAGCCATGTTTTTTCTCCTTTTACAATAAATTCTTAGGTTTTTAACGATTAACTCATCTTTTGTATTATAAACTTAAAATAATACAACATATATTTTACTTTATCTACTAGGTCAAGTCAATGAATAAGATTAATTCTTTTTTGTCTCAAAAGGGATATTGAGCTCCTTTGTACCTTCAAGAACAAATCTTCCATCTTTAATAATGGTGATTTTTTCGCCGTTTGTCTTTACAGCAGAAATTTCGCCAATTTCATCATATGGAATAGTGATATCTGTATGAATACCAAAATATGCATTTTCAATATCGGTTTTTCTAAGAGCACTCTTTTCATTTTCACGGGCAATAATTGCTTTACCATCAGGGTTAAAAGTCATACTATCCTCTTCAAAAGAGTAGCATGTATCTCCGATTGCAAAATGTGGACCCATTTTTTCAACAATAAGAATTGGAAGCTTGTATACAATATCATACTTGCCGGCTATAACGTAAGCTGTTGTATTTGTACCTATAGCAAATTCTCCAATTGGAAGAGTATCTCTGTTTTGAAGTAAATTCTCTCTGACAAAATTCTTAGAAAGTTCCTTGTCCTCAAAATTATCACAAGAATAATTCTTTACCATACCATCCTCAAAATCAATGGATAAATTGGAGAATTTAAGGTCATTTAGAAATACCTCTGAAACATTAAGCGTGCCATGTGTTCCTGTAAGCTTAGGAGATGTAAATACCTCTCCAACTGGAATATTAACATCTGCTACACAATTTTCAAAAAGTGTTTCCTTTGTGGGATCCTTAAGTTCATGAACTGCCACCACCATATCTGTACGGTTTCCATCCTTGCCCTTTACTACTACATAATCAGACGTATCTAAAGCATCAATAATATTTTGCTGAATCTTCATAAATTTATCGCTGTCTAGATTATTTATCTTCATTGTATCATGGAATATATCTTTGTAGCTATCACCAATTTCTGGCAATGGATATGCAATTATTGTAAAGCTTGTTTCATCACCCTTTTGGTACTCATAAAACATCTGAATATAGCTGTTATCATATGAGGCATTTAGTTTTCTTTGCTTATCATCAAGCTTGATACAGCCTTTGTTTGTAGCTGGCTCAAAAGGATTTTCTCCAAAGGTTTCAATAACAGCGGGTCCAGCCTTTAGTGCAGCTTCTTTTTTATATTTTTCAAATACTACTCTTGCCACCGAAAGCTTTCTATCTAAGATAGCCTTATTAAAATATAAGCCCAAATCAAACTTATGATCAAATACAAGCTGTTTATTCTCTACTGTATAAGAAATGGCATTGCTGCGAATAATGGTCTTAAGGTTCATTGCCTCAAATTGAGAAACTGCTGCTTTTACAACTCTTTCAAAGCCTAATGGATATCTAATTTCCACTCTATCCTTTATAGACATATCCTTTCTTCCCATAATAAAGCCTTTTTTGAAGCCTTCTGTAAAGGTTCTTGCAATGTCTGCTATTTCATCCTCTGTCATTGTGTTTAGATATTTTGCTGTTTCAATTTCATTTTTAGAAACAGGAAGTCCATAAAAATAGAGATATCTTAAATCTGATAAATCACTTTCCATAACAATATTTTTATAGAAATCAAGATTTAGGTCAAACATTTCTGCAATACGTTCTTCCATAAATACGTCAGAATAATCGCTTTCAAACCAATAAATAGACTCATATACAAGCTTTTCATTTAGGTCTTCACTTTCAAAAATATTGTATATCTCTATAAATAACTCTGTTAATATGGTAAATTCCGTTACTTTATAAGTAACTGCATAAGAGAAAATCCCTCTCATACGCATATACAAATAGCAAAGATACTTTCCATAAGTTGTTCCAAATAAATCTTCCATATATGATGGATTTGCATAGCTTTCTTTATATACACTACTATTAACATCTGCATACATTTTCTGATTTAACATAGACAACTCATCTAATGACATATTTCTCATTTCATCATTTTCACTAAGCTTCAACAAATCTGCTGCATCAATCAAAAATAGTGCTGTTGTTTTAAAGAAATCCTGATAAATTTCAGGAACAGATTTCTCCTCAACTATATTTTGAATTCTATCCATTGCAAGTTCAAATTTTTCCATTGATTCTTCATTTTCTTCTTTAAATAATGTCTTGTAGCTCATTTCAATTCCTTTCTATCTTTATATTCCAATAAGTATTATTATGCCTATCATAATCCAAACAACTGCATTACCAACTGTTCCAATCCATGGATATAAAAGAAAGACTTCCTCTTCCTTAAAACTTCTTATACCAACAAAAAAGCCAATGGATGAAATAAAAAAAGACAAGAGTCCTAATACTCCAACTAGCATAGCCCCACTACCCTTGTTATTATATGAAATATATATGCCAACAATCAAGGCTGCTAAAGAACACAAAAAGAGACCTGACGATATCAGTCCTCTCTTTGAATGTTTCTTATCTGTAAATTTATATTTTCTACCAAAAAATAAAAAATTCATAATATCCACCAATCTTTACAAAAGCTTTAGGCCGGATATACCGGCCTAAAATTAAAATAAAATCTTTGATTTGCCCTTTAATAGCTTGCCACCTGAAATAATACCTAATATCCCAATGGTAAGGCCAGCAACAATTGTTAATATGCCTAGTGTAATAGCTGATGCGCCCGCACCCTTACATAGCTTATATATCTTTTCTTCCATCTTATTCACCTCTCTATTTTACACCATATGTGCTATAATACTCATCAATACGAGCTTTCATAGCATCATCAATAATAACCTGACCTTTATATTCTTTATTGTATAAATGTTCTATAACCTCTTCCATCGTAACAATGGCTGTTGTTTCCATATCATAGTTTTCTTTAATTTCTAAAAGAGCACTCTTATCTGTTTTTCCTTTTTCCATACGGTCAACTGAAATAACAAGACCAATAATATTTTTACCACCTTGAGCCTTTACAATTGGTAATGTTTCATCAATAGATTTACCTGAAGTTGTAACATCCTCAATAAATACAATTCTGTCTTCATCTGTAATTGGACTACCAAGTAAAATACCAGTATCTCCGTGATCCTTTTCTTCTTTACGATTAGAACAATATTTTATATCTGCTCCGTAAAGTCTATTGATAGCCATCGTTGTAGCTACTGTAAGTGGAATACCCTTATAGGCTGGTCCAAACAAAACATCAAAATCAACACCATATTTTTCATTTATCGCCTTTGCATAATATTCACCAAGCTTGTTTAACTGCGCACCAGTTCTATAAAATCCTGTATTGATAAAAAATGGTGTCTTTCTACCGCTCTTTGTAACAAAATCTCCAAACTTTAAAACTCCACAATCTACCATAAATTCTATAAATTCCTGCTTGTAGCTTTCCATTCTATTTTAAAACCTCCTGTTTTCAAGGCTTTCCGCCTGTTTGATTTTTCTCGAATTGCAAATATCTGCCCTATTTTACCATAAAACTTTGTTCCTTTCAATCTGAATTTGCAACGTTTTTCCTTTCCAAACCCTAGGATTATTAGATTTGTTTTACAAGTCATACATTTCTATGTAGAACTAACAAAAGCCAGTAACAAAGTTCATATTTGTTACCAGATTTTGTTTTCTTATTCTTCAATATTCTGGTCGCAAATAATTCCATTATTCAGAAATGTCACAGCTTTCAAATATGCCTTATATGGTGTTCCATTCGGATTAAGAGCTGCTGAGATCAGAATGCTTGTTCTGCTTCGCCCTGCATAACTCTCTGCAGCATCTTCATTGCATAAACTGCCCATTGTAAGGACATAATTATCTTCATCCCCAATCTTGTCAGCTACAAAGTCTTTGTGTCCATCTTCTAAAGTGTAGTAGAAATCAGCATGACACTAAAAAAGCACCCTAGGAAGATAATATTCTTTCCATTGGTGCTTCTTGCTATTGTACTCTCTTTATACAAAATGATTTCATAAAGGAAATAATGTTTATATCATCATTTGATTCATAAAATGCAATTAGTAATGTTTTAAATTCTTCCAGCTTTTCAATCGCAGCAATAATCATTCCAGCATGCGGCATTTCTGGTTCCCATGATGTGCCACCTATTTGTACTGGTATTGTGCGTATTTCCCCTGCATAATTAAAAAGTAGTTCTCCCACAACTTTGTTATATTCACGAAGAAGCATTAGACTATTTCCATAGTAAACTCCGGTTATTTTACAATACCGATAAGTTCGTTTATATCTTCAACTTCATGAAGTTTCATATACTTTTTAATGCCCTCTAAAACATCCATAGTGGCTGTTGGATTCATGAAATTGGCTGTTCCCACAGATACTGCTGTGGCTCCAGCTAAAATAAATTCCATTGCATCATCACCATTCATAATACCACCCATTCCTATGATAGGTATAGATACCGCATTTGCAACCTGATATACCATTCTGACTGCTACTGGTTTAACTGCTGGTCCCGACATTCCTCCAGTTTTATTGGCAATAGCAAAGGTTTGCTTATGAATATCTATCTTCATACCTGTTATAGTATTAATGAGGGATAATGCATCTGCTCCACCCGCCTGAGCCGCTTTTGCCATAACTGTAATATCTGTTACATTCGGACTTAATTTCATAATAACTGGCTGTTTTGCTTTAGCTTTTACTGCCTTAGTAATAGCCTCTACTGCCTTAGGATCTTGTCCAAAGGCAATACCGCCTTCTTTAACATTTGGGCAGGAAATATTGATTTCCATCATATCTATTGGTTCATCACTAAGTCTTTCCACTACTTCTAGATACTCTTCAGTGGTTTTTCCACATACATTTACAATGATTTTAGTATCATATTTCTTTAAAAAAGGAATATCTCTCTTAACAAATACATCTACTCCAGGATTTTGTAATCCAATTGCATTAAGCATTCCACCATAGGTTTCTGCTATACGTGGTGTAGGGTTTCCCGGCCACGGAATATTTGCAACGCCTTTAGTTACAACAGCACCCAATTTATTTAAATCTACAAATTCCGAAAATTCCATTCCAGATCCAAATGTACCTGAAGCCTCCATAACTGGATTTTTGAATTCTACTCCGGCAATATTCACTCCTAAATTCATTATAAATCCACCTCCTGGGCGTAAAATACTGGTCCGTCTGCACATACTCTTTTGTTATGCACCTGTGAATGATCATCTATATCCTTGCTCTTGCATACGCATGCTAAGCAAGCACCAATTCCACAAGCCATCTTTTCTTCTAATGAAAGCTGACATATTATATTGTTTTCCAATGCATATGACTTAACCGCTCTAAGCATTGGTGTTGGTCCACAAGAATATATCACCTCTGCATTTATATTATTCGCTTTAATAGCATCTATAACGTTTCCCTTGGTTCCAACGCTTCCATCCTCTGTAGCAATGATTAATTCTGCATATTTTGAAATATCTTCTTTAAGAAAGATTTCATTGTTACGGTATCCTGCTGTCACATACACTTTAACTCCCAGCGAGTTTAATGCTTTTGCAGTTTCCACCATAGGTGGAACACCAATTCCTCCTGCAATAATAAGTGCAGTTTTTTTATGTAATTCAAATCCATTTCCCAATGGACCAACCACTTGTACAGTTTCACCTACTTCGAACTTTGAAAATTCATCAGTACCTTTTCCAACTACTCTGTATACAATTCTTAGCTTTCCCTTTTCTTTATCAACCTCGCAGATACTTATTGGTCTTGGTAAAATTCTCGAACCATCATTACAGTAAATGGAAATAAACTGTCCAGGTTTCGCTTCTTTAGCCATGTTAGCACTATCAATCCACATGCTATATATGCCAGTAGCAATATTCTCTTGACTTGAAACTTTGACGTTTTCTTTATATTTCATTGCTTGTCCTTTCAGCTGATTACTAATTGCTTATTGTTTATTGCTTATTATTTATTGCTTATTATTTATTGCTT
>CAZNKR010000005.1:50952-55614 GCA_964573715.1 uncultured Roseburia sp.
TTTATTGCTTATTATTTATTGCTTATTATTTATTGCTTTTGCTTATTTTTCAGCTTACTATGCAAGTCCAACAGCTGTTGTAATATCCTTAATCATATCTTCTACCGCTGCTCTTGAAGCATCTGCAAAATGCTCTGGTCCAAACTTTGCATATGCTTCCTGCTTGTATGCACAAATAATTCCTCTTGAAGAATTAACAATTGCTCCAAGTCCATCCTCGTTAAAATATGGAGCTAAATCACTGGCTTTTCCGCCCTGAGCGCCATATCCAGGTACTAAAATATAAGCCTTTGGCATTACTTTTCTAAGAACCTCTCCCATCTGTGGGTATGTTGCGCCAACTACAGCACCTACATAGCTGTATTTATCACCCATATGCTCCTCACCCCATTTTGCTACCTGTTCACCAACTATCTCGTATAGCGGACGTCCATCCACTAATCTATCTTGAAATTCACCAGAAGATTTGTTTGAAGTTTTAACTAAAACAAAAATTCCTTTATTCTCTTCTTTACATACATCTATAAAAGGTTTTACACCATCCGAACCAAGATATGGATTTACTGTTACAAAATCCTCATCAAAGCCCCTAAAGGTATTATTTCCAACCTTAACACTTCCAACATGTCCAATAGCATAAGCTGTAGATGTTGAACCTATATCTCCTCTTTTTATATCTCCAATAACAACAATATCTTTTGATTTTGCATAATCAACTGTCTTCTTAAATGCTTTAAGACCCTCTATACCAAACTGCTCATACATTGCAATTTGAGGCTTTATGGCAGGAATAATATCATAGGTTGCATCTAAAATAGCCTTGTTAAACTGCCAGATTGCTTCACCAGCTCCCTCTAAAGTTTCACCATACTGTTCATATGCCTTGTCACAAACAAACTTTGGAACATAGTCCAACATAGGATCAAGTCCTACTACTATAGGTGCGTTGAGTTTTTGAATTTTGTTTACTAATTTGTTAATCATAGCGTCTCCTATTCTGATTTTTGATAATTTTTTGTTGTTTATTGTATTTATTTAGCCATACATTTATTTATATAATTTTGTTGTAAAATTAATTTGTAAGCTTTATTGACCTTTGCTTATATTGAGTACACTATTTCACCATTGCATATTGTATATCTAACCTGTCCTTGAGCATGATACCCATTAAAAGGTGTATTCTTGCCTTTTGATACAAAGGTTGAAGAATCAATATCATATTTAGCCAAAGGGTCAATAATAACTATATCTGCAACAGCTCCAATATCTAATGTTCCTCTATCAATGCCTAAAATTCTTGCAGGATTATAGCTCATCTTTTTTGCCATCTGCATATATGTGATAATTCCGGTGTGAACAAGTTCTGTCATAGTAAGTGCTACCGCTGTTTCACTTCCCACTATACCAAAAGGTGCTACCTCAATACCTTTATTTTTCTCATCAGCATGATGTGGTGCATGGTCTGTTGCTATAACATCTATAACATCATTTGCAATCCCCCACCTTAGCGCTTCTAAGTCTTCCCTAGCTCTTACTGGTGGATTCATTTTGTAATTTGGATCTTTAGAAATAATATCATCTTCACATAATGTAAAATGATGAGGGCAAACTTCTGCTGTTAATCTCACTCCGTCAGCCTTTCCTTCCTCAATCATCTTTATACTATCCTTTGTGGAACAATGGCATAAATGTAATGCTACGCCAGTTTCTTTAGCCATAAGAATATCTCTAGCAACAATAACATCTTCTACTGCATTTGTTATTCCTTTAACTCCTAGTTCCTTTGACTTTTTACCAGAATTAATGGCTCCACCTTTAACTAAAGTAATGTCTTCACAATGTGCAAGCACTGGAATGTTAAGATTTTTGGCTATCTTCATCGCTTCCTCATATAGACCAGAATTCATAACCGACTTGCCATCTTCACTAATCCCACATATCCCAGCCATTTTCATGCCTTCAATATCACTTAACTCCTTGCCAATCTGTCCAACTGTTACCGCTCCAACAGGCATAACATTAATAGGAGATACCTCCTTTGCCTTGTTAACAACATATGTGACTACATCAGCACAATCTGTAACTGGTTTCGTGTTTGGCATAGGGCAAATCGTTGTAAATCCACCCTTTGCTGCTGCTTTTGAACCAGTTTCTATAGTCTCTTTGTGTTCAAATCCAGGTTCTCTAAGATGAACATGTAAATCAATAAGTCCTGGCATAACAACAAAACCATTTGCATCAATAATTCTATCAAATTCGCCATGTATTTCTTTTTCACAGCTTTTAATAATTCCATCTTCAATTAAAATATCGCACACTTCATCATGGTTATTTGATGGATTAATCACTCTTCCTGACTTAATAAGCGTTTTCATACATTCTTCCTCTTCTTTCATCGAAGGATTTGTAGCCATATATTGTTTATTAATAATTGGTTTTTAGGCATACTATGTATAAATTATAGCAAAAGCATATCATCGTTTCAAGGATAAATTCTATTTGTTTTCATTATCAGATTCTTCTTGCGAGATTTACAAAAAAATAATATAATAATATTAATTATCAGTTCGAGGACAGAGGGATATTTCTATGGCCAATAAGTCTAGCGAAAAGACGCCTAAAGAGTATGAAAAAGATATACGTTTTCTGCAAAAACAACTTAATAATGCATTAGAAAAATATGATGAGGCAAAAGCATTAATTCTCGAAGAGAAGCTCCAACGAAGAGATTTCTTTTCAAAAATCAATCATGCAGTGCGAACACCTATGAATTCCATATCGGGTTATTCCGATTTACTGCTGTTTGAATCTATTGACGAGAAGCAGCTACTATATGCCAAGCAGATAAAATCTTCCACAAATCGTATGCTTTCTTTATTTTCAGATATAGTAGATTTATCAAATATAGAAGCAGGACTTGCATTTTTAAATGAGCAGGAATACTCTGTTGAGACCCTACTTAAAACTATGGTTCACAATGCTCGTATGGAAGCCTCACTTAAAGGTATAGATTTTCGTATTCATGTTGATACCAATATTCCTAGTATGCTTTTTGGAGATTTTGTTCATATTCAACAAATCGTTAATAATTTGATAGATAATGCCATAAAACATACTGTCAATGGCTATGTTTTTTTAGATATTATCTGTGAAAAAATAGATTTCGGATGTAGATTATGCTTTATTGTTAAAGATACTGGATGTGGTATGAACAGCTCTCAGCGTGAAGCTTTAGAAAATTCCATTAGGAATTTCAACCCAAAGAGCCCCTACATTCATCGTGATATGGGTCCAGGTCTTATTACTTCCTGCTATTTTTCAAAGCTTATGAACGGAGAAATCACATTTACAAGCAAATATGGCAAAGGTTCCACATTTATTTGTACTATATCTCAAAAGATTATTAACCCTATTTCCCTTACAAGTCATTTTATTCATTCTTTAGAATGGGATATTACAAAGATTCTCTCTGCTCCATCTGCAAAAGTTTTAGTTGTAGATGATAGCAAAGTAAATCTTTCAGTTGCAGCTAATCTTTTAAAATGTTTTGATATAAATACAGACACCTCTACTTGTGGTTACTCCGCACTTAGGATGATTGAAGAAACAAAATATGATATTATTTTTATGGATCATATGATGCCAGATATAGATGGTATCGAAACTACTGAAAAAATCCGAAGTCATAAAGGTAGTTACTACAAGTCCCTTCCTATTGTTGCACTTACTGCAAATGCGACTGACGAGGCCAGACACCTGTTTATAGAACACGGATTTAGTGATTTTATGTCAAAGCCAATCGAAAAAGATATTATAAATGATATGTTATACAAATGGTTACCTAAATCAAAAATATCTTCCAAGGAGGATCCTATGCATAAAGAACAATTTCAAGATAAATTCACAATAGCTTTTGAAAAAGCTGGTATTAATATTGATGAAGGTTTTGAGCACTCTGGCGGAATAATGGAACAGTATGTAGAGATTATTAAAACCTTATGCAACGAAAGTAATAATTACATTACAAACCTTTCATTGTTTTCGGAGTCTAAAGATTTAAAAAACTATGCTATATATGCTCATGGATTAAAGGGTGCTCTTGCAACAATCGGTGCCACTACTCTTTCTTCTTATGCTAAAGAGCACGAGTTAAAGGCAAAAGAAGGTGATATTGCTTATGTAACCAAAAATAGTTCAGAGTTAATCTCAAGATTTAAAAGATTGATTGATTTAATAAATGATATCATAACCAGCTACGACCTGGACAATTCATCAGAAGCCTCAGTTTTAGAAGAAAATAAAGCTATGTCATTAGAAGAAATACAAGAGGAGCTTAAGATTGTAAAAGAAAATATTGAAGACTATGAAGTAGATGTTGCATTAGAAATTCTAAATAATGTTAAAAAGCACAAGCTTTCTGTTGATATGATTAATTTACTTGAAAGTATCGAGGGAAAGATAGACGATTTTGAATATGGTGATGCCATAGAAATCATAGATAAAAATCAAGACTAGTATGTAGCAATTTATAACTAATACTTATATCAACACCTCTATAATAAAATATCCTTCATACAATTGTATGAAGGATATTTTATTATGTGTTCTATTCTATGTATTACTTTATGTATTACTTTACGTATTACTTTATGTATTACTTTA
>CAZNKR010000005.1:55714-64021 GCA_964573715.1 uncultured Roseburia sp.
GTATTACTTTATGTATTACTTATCTTTTGTGTACTCAATTCTAAAAATATCACCATCGCTAACTGGCTGTTCATCAATACCATATTCACAATATGAACCATTTAGATAAAAAGCCCAATAGGCAGAATCTGTATTATAATCTGCAACCAATCCATTTATGGTAGTTATCATCAAACCGTACTCACCACTAGTACCTTCAAAGGTAAGACCTTCTGTATCTTCCATTGCACCACTAAAATACTTTGCCTTAGTTTCTGTTGTATACATCTTTTCTTTACCATTAGAATCTTCAACAACAATTGTTATTTCCTTTAAGTCTTTATTCGTTTTCTTGTCGTTTTGATGAATATACCATGTAGCTCCAAGTCCAACAATAAGTCCAATAACTAGTGCTATTGAGATTATAGTAATAATTTTTTTTGCTTTCATAACTCTCTCCAAATTCTAATAATTTTCTTCAAATGAACGAAGCTGTTTTGTTACATCATCCACTAATTCTTTTACATGATTAGTTGTTTCTAAGTTTCTCTTTGCAAAATCCAATGTCTGCTGTGAATTTGCTGTAACCTCTTCACTTACTGCCGAGATTGTATCTATCTGCATAACAATTTCATCGTTGGCTACCTTAACGCTAGACATCTTTTCTGTTTGTATCTTTGTATTCTCTACTACTCTATTTACACTGTCACTTATTTTATCAAAATACGTCTTAGTTTCATTAATGAGCTCAAATTCAGAATTGTTTATCTCATCCATATGACTAACTGCTTCATATGCTGTTGAAGAACTATCCTTCAAATGTTGGATAATAGAAGCAATATCATCTGTGGCTGTCTGAGTCTGTGTAGCTAATGATGTGATTTCGCTGGCAACAACTGCAAATCCTCTTCCAGACTCACCTGCTCTAGCTGCTTCAATAGAAGCATTAAGTGCTAAAAGGTTTGTTTGATTTGCTATTGAATTAATCATCTCTATAATCTTAATTGCCTCTTCTGTCTTGTTTTGTAATAATTTCATTGAAGAAAGCACTATATCATTTTGTTCTTTAGCTTTTTTCGAAGCCTGATCAAGTCCTGACATGTTTTGAATACCAGTATCAACATTATCCTTTGCCATATTTGACAATTCATTAATGCTATCAGTTAAATTGGCTAATTCATTAACCATATTTTGAATATGCTGTGTTGTAACTAGCTGATGTTGTATAGCCTCAGCCGTCTGTCCTGATCCTTGTGAAATTTCATCAATAGCTGAAACAGATGAGCTTGTAGACTCTGTTAAAACAGTTATTTCTGTAAGAATGTCTTTAGTTGCTTTATGTACTGATAACGCAATGCTCTTCATCTCTCCAACAAGCTTTTCAATCTCTGCATTTCCATCAGCCAATGAATTAATCTTTTGCTGATTTATACGTGTAGAATACTTGCTAGCAAAGATTGCAATAATCTGAACAAGAAGAACCACTGCAAGCTGAATTTCTCTTTCTGTTAAATCATTTGTATGCTTAAATTTTAAGCAATACACAATACTAAATATATTTGCTGCGATAACGATAATAGAATAATTTCTAATCATCTTATAGTCATTTGCAATAAGTAGTACTGATAAAAGTGGGAAACAGTAAACAAATGTCATAACTGTAACTCCCGAACATAATACAAAAACATAGAGAATCGCATAACTATATGCAATCAATGGAGCCAGGATTTTTGCATTCTTGTTCTTTGCATATACGACGTTTGAAATAACAACTGGAACAATTCCAAGTATAAGCATAACTGCATAGTAAATAATGTCTCTGTTACCTTTAACAACTTCTAATAAATATGCTATCTCAATAACAGCAATAACAATCTCATATGAAATAAGCATAATCTTATTTGTCGTTTTCTTTTCGTTTGTTTGTGAATGTTTCATAGTATACCTCCAGAATAATTTTACGTACAAATAATGAATTTATTTTACCACAAATATCCATTATTTTAAATAGAAAAAATAAAAAATGCCTTAAGAATTTTTTTGAAGTCTTAAGGCAAAACAAAAGCGCGAGACGGGGATCGAACCCGCGACCCCCTCCTTGGCAAGGAGGTGCTCCACCGCTGAGCCACTCGCGCAATGCACACTTGGATGTGCGAACATCCAAGATTTTACCATGTGCTTAAATTCTTGTCAATAATTTTTTACAATTTATCTTTTGTATTTAATTTCTTTTGTTTTAATCTTCTACGGTTTGTTCTTCAATCATATATCTTATCTGCTGCATTCTACAATCCATATCACTTATTACATCTGCACAGGACCTTAGTTCTTCTACAATAACTTCTTGATTCTCAATATTTTTCTTATATCTAAGCTTATGATCAAGACTTGCCCAAAAATCCATTGCTATTGTTCTAAACTGAACTTCTACCTTCATATTCTTCTTGCCATTTGCAAGGAAAATAGGAATATCTAAAATCAGATGTAAACTTCTATATCCGTTAGGCTTTGGATTTTTAATGTAATCCTTTTTTTGAACAAGAATAACATCATCTTGATTTGTCAGCTGATCAGCGAGCCTGTAAATATCATCCGGAAAAGAACAAATAACTCTAATTCCAGCTACATCTGTAAGCTCTTTTTCTATATTTTCTACAGTTGGAGTAAATCCTCTTCTTTTTAATTTTTCACATATGCTCATAGGACTTTTAATTCTAGACTTAATTGATTCAAAAGGATTTCTGTCATATTGAACTGTATACTCATCATTTAAAACATTCAACTTTGTTTCAATTTCTCTTACTGCACATCTGTACTGCATCATTAGCTGCATAAAAGGTGCAGCCTTTTCAAATACTATTTCTGTATCGTCATCTAACATTATAGATACTTCTTCGATCATAATAATACCTCGTAAATATTGTTTTTTTCTTACTTCTTATGTCTGTAATAATACACAACTAGCTGAGTTCTATCTCTTAAATCTAGCTTGCTAAGAATATTACTAAGATAATTCCTTACTGTTCCTTCAGATAAGAACAGGATGCTTGCAATTTCTTTATTGCTAAGGCCATCTGCAACAAGTGTTATTATCTCATATTCTTTTTTAGTAACGTCATATTTTATATACGCTTCTTTTTCTTCTGTTGTGATTTCACTTTTATCTATTGATATTTGTGGTAGTTTCTCTATTATCTCACCACCAAATACTGATTGACCAGATTCTACAGCTATTAATGAAGGAACAATCCCTTCAAAATCCTGCTTTAAAATATAGCCCTTTGCCCCACACTTAATCGCCTCCGTTACGTATTCATCATCCGAAAAGGTAGTTAGAAACAGTATCTTGGCATTTGGATGTTTTTTTCTAATAGAAAATGCGGCTTCTATTCCAGTCATTTGCTCCATACGTATATCAGACAATAATATATCCGGCAAATATTTATCATACAACATAACTGCCTCTTGACCTGACTTTCCTGTACCTGACACAGTAATACCTTTGGCCTCTATTATTGTTTTCAATGACATCAATACAATATCATCATCATCTACTATTACAATATGCATTATTGTTCTCCTTTTTGACTTGTCTCTTCCTTTGGTACAGAAATAAATATCCTAAAGCCATTTGTTGTTTGAAACGTAATAATTCCTTTAAGCTGTTTTACTCTATCTTCCATATTCTTAAGTCCAATACCCTCCGTAAAATCATTCACTTCACTTGTTTTTGTACCATCATCATGAACAACCATTTGATAGTATCCCTCAAGCTCTCTCATGTATATTGTTACATGTCTTCCATTGGAATGTCTGATAATATTGGTAATAGCCTCTTTGAGTATGGTTAAAAATGTATATTTTACGTTTTTGTTTGCATCTAGGGAAATATCACATTCAAAATGAGTGTCAATATCCACTAATTCTTTAATTAATTCATTTGAAGCTTGTCTTAAATCAAAACTTTCTTTATGTAAATCGTGTACACTTTCTCTAATACTGTTCATTGCCTCATCAAGAGATATTTTAACCGGAATGAGCTGTTTCTCCACAGGAGTGTTTTTATTTATAGCTAATATAGCTCCTAACTGCAAAATAGACCTGGAAATAATATGTCCAACATTATCATGGATTTCTCTGGCTATTCGATTTCTTTCTCTCAAGGTCGCAATATATACTTCGTTTTCTTGATTTTCTCCTAAATATTTGTTTTTCAACTCTAAAATTCGATTTTGTTCTATACCATCATCTCGTAATTTTTTATTTAGTATACTGTATTGTTTTAGGATTCTATATTTGCTTCCCATAAATGCACCGATTAGCATTGTACAAACAATCATAATTCCTTTAAAAGAGCTAAAATACACATACCCACGAATAGCTGTAATAACAAACATCAAAATATCAATAGCAAAAAGCTTCTTATAATTTTCTTTTTGAAACAAGTCAAATACGTCACCCCTGCCATACTGCTTATAACTGCTATTATTTATGGTAACAGCAAGTATATCTCCGTATCTATTAAATAAGGAATATGTAAGAAGTGGCAAGAAAAATGCAAGATTTGGAATGATTAGAGAAATGGCTGCAACTAAAGCATATCCCGTCACTTCATAAAGATTTTGCCTTTTGTTTGAAAAATAAATAGAAAATCCCAAAAGAATAATTCCTATTAATGAATATCCAACTATAACTGTATTATCTGCATTTTGGGCTATTGTAATAAAGCCTAATATGTACAGCAAAAGTCTATCTATTATGCCTATCATAACGCTCCTTTAAACATTTTATAAACTATTCATATTATACCATAGTTTTGTTATTATTTCATAAAATAAATGTGACATTTGTCACTAAAAATATGTGAGTATTTTCACTAAACAACTTTTCTAAAAGAAAATATACTATAACTATCCCGTAAGGTATACTTTAACCATCCTGAGAAACAATAGCCATATAAAGAATTATTAATCTCGGTTGAAGCATACTAATACATATTTTAGGGAAAATTTTTTCAAGCATATTAGGAGGTTTGATTATGAACGAATCAGTTATTACCGTTGAAAATCTTGTTAAACGATACAAAGAGTTAATCGCCCTTGACCATTTTAACTTAGATATTGAGGAAGGAGAAATTTTTGGTCTTTTAGGTCCAAATGGCTCTGGAAAAACAACCACCATTAATTGTATTTTGTCTCTTTTACAATACGACAAAGGTTCCATTAAGGTCTTTGGAAAAGAAATGAAGCCTGATAGTTATGATATTAAACGTCAAATTGGTGTTGTTATGCAAAATGTTGCTGTATTTGACGAGCTTACCGTATATGAAAACATTGATTATTTCTGCGGTCTTTACATAAAAGACAAACAGCTACGCAAAAAATACGTTGACGAAGCCATTGAATTTGTAGATTTATCAAGTTTTACAAAATTCTATCCCAAAAAACTATCTGGTGGTTTACTAAGACGATTAAATATTGCCTGCGGCATAGCTCATAAACCAAAGTTGATTTTCTTAGACGAACCAACAGTTGCTGTTGATCCTCAAAGCCGAAACAAAATCCTAGAAGGAATCGTGAAGCTTAACAAGCAGGGCTCAACCATTATTTACACTTCTCATTACATGGAAGAAATTGAACAAATTTGTACAAGAATAGCTATTATGGATAAAGGCAAAAACCTTGCTATCGGAACTACTGAAGAATTAAAACGAATGATTAAAAACAACGAGGTAATTAGTATTGAATTACTTGAATTAACCGAAGCTGTAAGAAAAGATATTGAAGGACTCGCAAATGTATACAAAACAAACTATGCTGATAACATTCTTAAGATTTATTATTCTGGTGGAAAGCATAATCTCATCAATGTTTTAGACTACCTAAAGAACAACTCTATTCCTTTTGGTCGTGTGTATTCTGAGCTACCATCCTTAAATGATGTCTTTCTTGAAATCACCGGCAAAGAGCTTAGAGATTAGGAGGCGCCTATGTTTTTTCATATTTTTAAATATAGAATTAAAACCATATTCCACACAAAGGAAGAAGTTTTTTGGATATTAATATTTCCAATTTTACTTGGAACTTGTTTCTTTGCCGCTTTTAGTAATATATCTAGTTCAACAGAGAACTTCGAAACTATAGATGTGGCTATTGTTCTAGATGCAGATGAAACTCCCAAATATATTTTCGATGCAATGTCTGATAAGAACACTTCATCCGAGAATGAAACTGCTTTATTGCATATAACCTACTGTGATATTTCTAAGGCTACAGATTTATTAAACTCAAATGATATTACTGGCATTATTTCTTTTACAAATAACACTCCTGAATTAACAGTTGTAGAAGAAAGTATTAACGCAAGTATTCTCAAAGAAATATTAGACAAATACATACAGGTTAGCTCTATTTTACAAAAGCTTGGTTCTTCTGACCCGGTACAGATTCAAAAAACCATTCAAAGCGTTATGTCAGATAATTCTTTCATTACTACAAAAAAACTTACCGACGGAAATACGGATATGTTTACCGACTATTTCTACTCTCTAATAGCAATGACTTGCCTATTTGGAGCCCTAAGTGGTCAATCCTGTGCAACACAAATGAAAGCCAATCTTTCTTCCCTTGGAATGCGTAAAAATCTTGCACCAGTAAATCGTGGAACTATTATTGCTGCTGATTTCTTGGCAACCTACCTATTACAGGTTATTGCAAATATTATTCTTATTATCTATCTAAATTATATTTTAAAGGTAAATTTAGGTGGCAGTTTTCCACTCATCCTACTAACTGCAATCACCGGTTCACTAATAGGAGTTTCTAGTGGTATTTTTATTGGTTCTATTCCAAAATTATCTGAGAACATAAAAATGGCAATCAATATAGCCCTAGCGCTCTTTGGTAGCTTTTTAAGCGGACTTATGTTTGGTGGGTTAAAATATGTTATTGAAGAAAAAATACCTATTATTAACAGACTTAATCCTGCTACTGTTATTACCGATGCACTATACTCATTAAACATCTACGATACCTATGATAGATATATAACCTGTATGATTACCTTAGTTATCTATTGTGTAATATTCTGTAGTGCTAGCTACTTTATTACAAGGAGGGAATCATATGCAAGTCTTTAAAACCTTTTTCAAAATTGCAAAAAAATACAGAGGCTCAACAATAATGTACATCCTTATTTTTATGTCTATTGTATTAACCATAGCTGCAAATAAAGACAATAGCAGTGTGGAAGATTTCCAAACATCTACAATTGATGTAGCTGTATTTGACCATGATAATTCGGCACTAAGTAAGGGTCTTGTAAAATATTTAGAAGGCCACCAAAAACTTGTAACTATAGAAGAAAATTCGGATTCTTTTAAGGATAATCTTTATTCTAGAAAGGTAGAATACATTCTTATCATTCCTGAAGGCTTTAGTAAAAATATTGCTAATTCTAGCGTTGTCAATTTGTTGGAATCCTATAAGTTTCCAAGTTCCATGGCAAGCGAGTTTCTTGATATGCAAATAAATAAATTTATTTCAGTATATCAAGTTTATCTAGCTTCATTTACTGACAAAAGCGTTGCATACAACGAAACTATCTCTACCCTTTCATTAAACACCAAGGTAACACTTAGTGAAAAAGTCGATGATACTCCTGCCTCATTTTCTTTCTATAGATACATGCCATATATACTGTTATCTATTATTTCACTAGGAATAACACCTATTCTTATTGTATTTAATAAAATAGAAATGAAAAAACGTACCTTAGTAAGCTGTGTATCACAATTAAACCGTAATTTTTCCCTAGGCTTTGCTTCACTAATATACACTTTAGGAATATTTTTCTTCTTTACAATTACTTCTATCATCATATACAAAAGCGAAATGTTTTCTCTAAATGGAGTGATGCTTATATCCAACATGTTTATCCATATTTTAATATGCTTAAGCTTTAGCTTCTTTATGTCTCAAATAGTAACAAGTCAAAACGTTTTAAATATGATTACTAATATTGTTGGTTTAGGCTCAAGTTTCCTTTCAGGAGTATTTGTACCAAAGGAATTTCTTTCTTCTGGTGTACTAACTGTAGGAAAATTCTTCCCAGCATACTGGTACTTAGATGTACAAGAAGCATTGTTAGAAACATCAAACAATACTAGCACCATTATAAATGGATTTATGATACAGCTATTATTTGCTATTGCGTTGTTTGTTTTGGGAATGGCGGCAAGTCAAAAGAGACAATAGAGTTCGTCGCAATTAATAGTTCCACATCCGGGACCGCTAATGTTTACTTTATATTTGCAACTATATACGTCGC
>CAZNKR010000006.1:0-1691 GCA_964573715.1 uncultured Roseburia sp.
GTCACTCAAACTCTATCGTTCCCGGTGGTTTTCCTGTCAAATCATACAATACTCTATTCACATGGTTTACTTCATTTACAATTCTACTTGTTACCTTTTGTAGTACTTCCCATGGTATCTGTGCTGATTCTGCTGTCATGAAGTCTATGGTATTCACAGCACGAAGTGCAATAGCATAATCGTAGGTTCTTTCGTCACCCATTACGCCTACTGAACGCATATTGGTAAGGGCTGCAAAATACTGTCCTATAGTGTGAGCTATGCCTGCTTTGTCGATTTCTTCACGATAAATGGCATCTGCATCTTGTACTATTTTTACTTTTTCTGCTGTTACTTCGCCGATTATACGTATTCCAAGGCCTGGACCTGGGAATGGCTGACGAAATACTAGGTATTTAGGGATGCCAAGCTCTAGGCCTGCCTTTCGTACTTCGTCCTTGAATAGGTCGCGAAGTGGTTCGATGATTTCTTTGAAATCTACGTAATCAGGAAGTCCTCCTACGTTGTGATGGGATTTAATGACTGTGGATTCTCCACCTAGGCCACTCTCTACAACGTCAGGGTATATTGTGCCTTGAACAAGGAAATCTACTTTACCGATTTTCTTTGCTTCTTCTTCGAATACTCGAATAAATTCCTCGCCAATAATTTTTCTTTTCTTTTCTGGTTCTGATACTCCAGCAAGCTTTGAGTAGAATCTGTCTTGAGCATTTACACGAATGAAGTTCAATTCATAATTGCCGTCTGGTCCAAATACTGCTTCTACTTCATCTCCCTCGTCCTTACGTAAAAGACCATGGTCTACAAATACGCAGGTAAGCTGGTCGCCTACTGCCTTTGAAAGTAAAACTGCAGCTACAGAAGAATCAACGCCACCTGAAAGTGCGCATAATACCTTACCTGTACCAACCTTTTGACGAATTGCTTCGATTGTATTTTCAACGAAGGAATCCATACGCCAATCCCCTGCGCAGCCACATATGTTTAATACATAGTTTGAAAGCATCTTTGTACCTTCTGCTGTGTGGAGTACTTCTGGATGGAACTGAATTGCGTAAAGCTTTTTGTCATTGTTTTGTGCTGCTGCTACTGGGCAGTCTGCTGTATGCGCAACTATTTCAAAGCCTGGAGCTGTGTTGGAAATGTAATCAAAATGACTCATCCAACAAATAGTACTTTCTGAAACATTTGTAAATAATGGAGATGATGTATTCACAAATACCTCTGTCTTACCATATTCACGAACAGGAGCGTGTTCCACTTTACCACCAAGTACGTGCATCATAAGCTGTGCACCATAGCAAAGTCCTAGCACTGGAATACCCAGTTCAAATAACTCCTTTGTATATGTTGGGGCACCTTCTTCATAGCAGCTGTTTGGGCCACCTGTTAGAATAATACCCTTTGGATTCATTTCTTTAATCTTTTCAATATCAGTTTTATAGGAATAGATTTCACAATATACATTGCATTCACGAACTCGTCTAGCTACAAGCTGATTGTACTGTCCGCCGAAATCGATTACGATTACTTTTTCTCTTTTCACTTTCATCCTCCTGGTTTCGTATTCTAAAAATAATTTTTAGTTGCAAGTTGTTCTCTATTTTACTCTAAAGCATTGATTTTTACAAGGTTTCTACAAAAAAAGATGTGGTTTATTTAAAACCACACCTTTTTTGGATTTTCTATTT
>CAZNKR010000006.1:1791-26024 GCA_964573715.1 uncultured Roseburia sp.
TAACAATATTTCTATTTAACAATATTTCTATTTAACAATATTTCTTATTAGCAATATTTATTTTTAACAATAATACTTTCTATGTATTTTTTAATTATCTTCTCTTTTTAGCCTGCATTGCTAATACTCCAGCTACTAAAAGTATTATTAATACAGCAAATGCTACGATTGCTACTGTTACTACAGAAAGGCTTGAGCTTGTAGAATTACTATTGTTAATTGAAGATTGAACGCCGTTTGAAGCAAGTGGAGCTTTGTCTTCTTCAATTGTAACTCCTGCGGCTGTTGTTTCTTCTGTTGATTGATTTGAGGTATTACTATTTGTACCATTTGCAAGTGGCTGTTCATTTTCTTCAATAACCACTGGTGTTGTCTCTTCTTCAGCTGGTGTTTCTTCTGTTGGTGTTGTATCTTCTTCTACTTCTTTCATTACAGGCTTAACATAAAAGTTAAATGTAACTGTATTTGCATCATATCTTATTTGTAACAGATGCAACATATAAGCGAACTGACTGATCTGCCTGTTTTCTAACTTGAATGAATAGTCAATTTTGTTGAGGGGTGTTTCCTCCCCCTTTTGGGGAGTATTTTTTATACTTTCACAAAAAATTAGAATAAATGGGGGATCTATGGTGGATCTATGGATGATTTATGGATGATTTATGGAAGGTTTTTGCAAAAAGCATACAATCAAAAATGCCACCCCATAGGGTGGCAATGTGAGAATTCAAATGCATTTCTGTTAAAATAACTAGTCCTTAATTATAAATCTACTCGCTACTCGTTCCATATATTTAACGATTTCGCTACTTCTAAAAGAGCTCTTATTTGTTCAGGTGTTGCTCTTTTAGTGTAATCAAGGAGTTTCTCTCGATCTGTGTTAATTATTTCCTCATCAATCGATTCTTTTGTAAATAATATCCTGATGTCTATATCTAACGCTTCCGCAATAAGATAAATTGTTTGTACATTGGGCATTTTTCTGCCACTTAGCAGATTTGATACTGTTGTAGTTGATACTTCAGCACGTTCAGCTAGTTTTACTTGCGAAATACCCTTTTGCTTCATCAACATCGAAAGTCTTTCTGGTAGATTCTGCATCAGCCTTCTCCTTTGTAATTTCTCACAAAGTCATCTTAATATTACTTGGAATAAATTTCCATATCACTTTAGTTTACATTTTGTTAACTATCAGCAAACAAGTCACAAGACATATTATAAATCCCCCGTATTTACTCGTACCTTTTGTTTTGTGTTTTATATTTGGAGTTTACTTTATTACTTTACTTTTTTGTTTTACTATTCTTAACAGATTTTTTCGTCAAATATTTTTTAACATACATACCAGTGTAAGATTTTTTATTTTTGCTTATTTCCTCTGGTGTTCCAGTTGCGACTATAGTACCACCTTTATCCCCACCTTCAGGTCCAATGTCTATAATGTAATCAGCTGTTTTAATAACATCAAGATTATGCTCTATAACTACAACAGTATTTCCTCCGTCTGATAGACATCTAAGAATTTCCACAAGCTTGTGAACATCCGCAAAATGTAATCCAGTTGTTGGCTCATCCAAAATATATATAGTTTTTCCTGTATCTCTTCTGGCCAATTCTTTTGCAAGTTTAACTCTTTGAGCTTCACCACCTGATAATTCTGTAGATGGTTGACCAAGTTTTATATAAGATAATCCAACCTCGTTAAGTGTTACTATCTTCCTATAGATGGATGGAACATTCTCGAAGAATTTCACCGCCTCTTCTACTGTCATGTCTAAAACGTCATATATATTCTTGCCTTTATATTTAACTTCCAAAGTCTCTCTATTGTATCTCTTGCCACCACAAACCTCACATGGTACATAAACATCAGGAAGAAAGTGCATCTCTATCTTAGTAATACCATCTCCTGAGCAAGCCTCACAACGTCCACCCTTAACATTAAAGCTAAATCTTCCCTTCTTGTATCCACGCTCTTTTGCATCTGTGGTAGACGCAAATAGATCTCTAATCTGATCAAATACACCTGTGTATGTTGCAGGATTTGAACGTGGAGTTCTACCAATAGGAGATTGATCAATATCTATAACCTTGTCTAGCTGTTCTAAGCCTAAGATAGTATCATGATCTCCTGGAATGGTACGGGCTCTGTTTAATACCTTTGCTAATGTCTTGTATAATATCTCATTTACAAGGGAGCTCTTTCCTGAACCAGAAACACCAGTAACACAGGTCATTATTCCTAACGGAATATCAACATCAATATTTTTAAGATTGTTCTGTCTTGCTCCAACCACTTTGATGTAGCCTGTAGGTTTTCTTCTTTCCTTAGGTACCGGTACCTTCATTCGGCCACTAAGGTACGCTCCAGTAATAGAATTTTCACAGGCCATAATTTCTTTTGCATTGCCACAGGCAATAACTTCTCCACCATGAGAGCCCGCACCTGGTCCTATATCCACAATATAATCTGCAGCCATCATTGTATCTTCGTCATGTTCAACAACTATCAGGGTATTTCCAAGGTCTCTAAGGTGGGTAAGTGTTCCTAATAGCTTATCATTATCTCTTTGGTGAAGTCCAATACTTGGCTCATCCAAAATATATGCAACTCCTACAAGCCCCGAACCTATCTGCGTCGCCAGTCTTATTCTTTGTGCTTCTCCACCTGAAAGAGTACTTGTAGCTCTTGCCAATGATAAATAATCCAATCCAACATTTACTAAAAAACCAATTCTGGATTTTATCTCTTTTAATATCTGACCACCTATAAGAATATCTCTATCCGATAATTTCATTTCTTCAAGATATGTCTGCAAATCCAATATGGACATGTTTGTTATTTCAAAAATATTCTTTTTTGCAACAGTAACTGCAAGAGAAGTCTTCTTTAATCTCTGTCCACCGCATTCCTCACAAGGTGTTATCTGCATGAATTCCTCATATTCTGCTTTGATGGTTTCTGAAGATGTCTCTCTGTATCTTCTGCCAACGTTTTTAATAAGTCCTTCAAAAGCAACATCATATACACCTTCACCACGCATGCCCTTGTAATGAACCTTAACATTTCGGCTATTCTTGCCATATATAAGTAAATCTCTAATATCCTTTGGATAATCCTTAAAAGGAATATCTAAGCTAAAGTTATACTCCTTTGATAAAGCTTCAAGCATAGCATGAGAAAAGCTGCCTTCATCACTAGATGACTGCCAACCCATAACCACGATACAGCCTTGATTAATGCTAAGGGATTCATCTGGAATCATAAGTCTTGGGTCGAACTCCATCTTATATCCTAGTCCGAAGCAAACTGGACAAGCTCCAAAAGGATTGTTGAAAGAAAAGCTTCTAGGCTCAACCTCCTCCATGCTAATACCACAGTCTGGGCAAGCAAAGCTCTGTGAGAAATTCATAGGTTCTCCATCTACTACATCAATAACCATAAGACCTTCAGCTATATGAAGTGCAGTCTCTATGGAATCTGTCAGTCTTTTTTCTATACCTTCTCTGTTTGAAAGTCTGTCTACAACTATCTCTATATTATGCTTAATGTTTTTGTCTAATACTATATCCTCTGAAAGCTCGTACATATTTCCATCAACACGTACACGTACAAACCCTCCCTTTTTAGCTTGCTCTAATACCTTCTCATGACGTCCCTTTTTTCCTCTAACTACTGGTGCTAACACTAGAAACCTAGTACGTTCTGGAAGTGACATTATGGCATCAACCATCTGATCTACTGTCTGTCTTTTAACTTCTTTTCCACAGTTTGGACAATGTGGTACTCCAATACGAGCATATAAAAGTCGCATATAATCATAAATCTCTGTCACTGTACCTACTGTAGATCTTGGGTTCCTGTTTGTAGACTTCTGATCAATAGAAATAGCTGGTGACAATCCTTCTATACTCTCAACATTTGGTTTTTCCATCTGTCCTAAAAACATACGGGCATACGAAGATAAGGATTCCATATATCTTCTTTGTCCTTCTGCATAAATGGTATCAAATGCCAAAGAAGACTTACCTGAACCGCTTAACCCGGTTAATACTACAAATTCATTACGTGGTATATCCACATCAATATTTTTTAAATTGTGCTCTGCCGCACCTCTGATTTTAATGTATTCTTTTTTTTCGTTCATATCTTTTCTTCCATATCCGAATCCCAGTATAGATTCCAAATTTGCTTACATATCATGACGTGCCTTAGTTAATTCTAACATTCTGTCACGCAGCATAGCTGCTGTTTCGAAATCCAACTCTGTGGCCGCCTTTTGCATCTTCTTTTTTACATCGGCAATGAGCTTATCTAGCTCCTTTGCACTCATTGACTCAGGATCTTTCTCTAGCTTATCGATGGTCTTTGTAGCTTCCTTGGTAATGGAGATAAGGTCCCTAACTGCTTTCTTTATTGTTGTAGGTGTGATTCCATGATCTTCATTATATTTCTTTTGAATCTCACGTCTTCTCTTTGTCTCTCTAATAGCCTTATCCATAGAATCAGTTATAGTATCTGCATACATAATAACATGTCCTTCGGAATTACGAGCAGCTCTACCAATAGTCTGAATAAGTGATGTCTCTGATCTAAGGAATCCTTCCTTATCAGCATCTAATATAGCAACCAACGAAATCTCTGGTATATCCAAACCTTCTCTTAGAAGATTGATACCTACTAAAACATCAAAAACATCAAGTCGCATATTTCTAATAATCTCTGTTCTTTCAAGAGTATCAATATCAGAGTGAAGATACTTCACTCGAATACCAACCTCTTGCATATATGAAGATAAGTCCTCAGCCATACGTTTTGTCAAGGTTGTAACTAGTATTTTGTTATGATTTGATACTTCCTTGTTTATCTCAGATATTAAATCGTCAATCTGCCCTTCAATAGGTCTTACGTCAATATCAGGATCCAAAAGACCAGTAGGCCTAATAATCTGTTCTGTACGTAAAAGCTCATGCTCACCTTCATAGACATTAGGAGTAGCAGAAACAAACATCATCTGGTCTATCTTGCCCTCAAACTCATCAAAACTAAGTGGTCTATTGTCCTTGGCTGAAGGAAGTCTAAAACCATAATCAACTAAAGTGGACTTTCTTGACTGATCTCCTGCATGCATACCTCTAATCTGTGGAATAGTAATATGTGACTCATCTACAATAATCAAAAAATCATCTCCAAAGAAGTCCATCAATGTATTGGGTGTGGCACCTGGTTCTAGTCCTGCAAGATATCTTGCATAGTTCTCAATACCTGAGCAGAATCCAGTTTCTCTCATCATCTCTATATCAAAATTGGTTCGTTCAGATATACGCTGGGCCTCTAGTAGCTTATCCTCACTCTTGAAAAAATCCACTCTATCCTTAAGCTCTGCCTCTATCTCCTTTGTTGCTTGCATCATCTTCTCTGGTGCAACAACATAATGAGAAGCAGGGAAAATCGCGATATGCTCTAGCTCTGATTTTATCTCTCCTGTAAGTGTATCTATCTCAGTAATTCTATCAATCTCATCTCCAAAAAACTCTACGCGAACAGCCTTATCTGTAGATGCTGCTGGGAAAATTTCAAGAACATCTCCTCTTACTCTAAAGGTTCCTCTCTTAAAATCCATCTCATTACGCTCATACTGGTTGTCTATAAGTTTTTTTATAACTTCATCTCTATCTCTAAGCATACCTGGTCTTAAGGAAACAATCATATCCTTATATTCGTCAGGGCTACCTAAGCCATAAATGCAAGAAACAGATGAAACTACAATAACATCCTTCCTTTCGGATAGGGCTGCTGTTGCCGAGTGACGCAGCTTATCTATCTCATCGTTTATAGCAGAGTCCTTCTCAATGTAAGTATCTGTAGAAGGTACATAAGCTTCAGGCTGAAAATAATCATAGTAAGATACGAAGTATTCTACTGCATTCTCAGGGAAAAACTCCTTAAACTCACTATATAGCTGTGCTGCTAAGGTTTTATTATGTGCAATAATAAGAGTAGGCTTATTGAGCTGCTCAATAACATTCGCCATGGTAAATGTCTTTCCTGAGCCTGTAACACCCAGTAGTGTTTCAAACTGGTTGCCTTCCTTAAAGCCTTTAACCAACTCTTCTATAGCCTGGGGCTGGTCCCCAGTTGGCTTATATTCTGAAACTAATTTAAAATGATCCATCAGATTGTCCTTTCGTGTGTATGCATTTTAAAAAACTAAATTCCTCTCTGTTATTATCCGAGTTTCTACCTTATTTTACCATACTATTAAATTATAAGCAAACACTTGTTCGGAATGTTTTAAAAAATTTATAACAAAAGAGGCACCTTAGTGCCTCCTAGTTTAAATGCTATTGAGTACAAAAGTTATTTTGTCCACAACATACCTTTATTATTACTGAATTTCAAGTCTTTCATTCATATATTTCATAGCAGCATCAAGCTGTGTATCATATCCTTCTTTCAAGTATCCTTGTTCATCATATGCTTCTTCATCTTCAGGAAGGGATACTTCAATGTCAGGAGCGATTCCTTCACCATGAATATTTCTTCCATTTGGAGTGAAATATCCAGCAATCGTGAATTTAATTGCAGTTCCATCTCCTAGAGAATAGGTATTTTGAACAATGCCTTTTCCGTATGTCTGCTCTCCAATAATAGCTCCTAGCTCATAGTCTTGGATAGCTCCAGCAAATATCTCTGAAGCACTAGCTGTATATCCATTAACTAATACACAAATAGGCATATCTAAACAAGCAGCATCAGAATATTCTATTTCCTGTTTGCCATTTTTATCTTCTGTATATACAATCTTACCCTCTGGTAAAATCATATCTAGCATTTCAACTACTGTATAGTAATATCCACCGCCGTTTGAACGAACATCAAAAATAATTCCATCAACATTTTTATCTTGGAGCTCTTTTAATCCGTCCTTAAACTGATCAAGGGTAACTCCTTCAAAAGCAGAAATCTGCATATATCCAATGTTGTTGTCCAAAACCTTTGTGTCAATTGTATGTGTTTCAATAATCTGTCTAGTTACTGTAAAATCCATCTTTTTACCATCACGAGTAACGGTGATTTTTACAGTTGTTCCTTCTTCTCCACGAATTAAAAGTACTGCTTTATCAAGAGACATACCTGTTACTTCAACATCATCAACAGCAATAATATGATCTCCTGCACGTATACCGGCAGCATAACCTGGTGCATAATCATATGGGTTAACTGCAACGATTTCGCCACTTTCCTCATCAAGCTGCACTACAACACCTATACCACAGTATGTTCCCTGATTAGATTCAGTAACGGATTTCAGTTCTTCCACATCATAGTAATCTGCGTATTTATCACCAATAGAATCAATTAGTCCCTGATACATACCATCCGCAGCTTTATTTAAGTCTTCCTCATAGTAATAATATTGTTCTATAAGCTGTTGAATCTTATTGGCTTTGTCATATATCTGTGACATATTTTGCATGTCTACAGTTTCTTCTTCGCCGGAAATATTTTTAATAATACTTCCTACACCACCATCAAATATTGTTTTAACCAAGAATGTGGCAAAAAATACCAATGTAGCCATTAACAATCCCAGCAAAAAACCTTTACACATTCCATTGTTTTTTGAATACTTCACCTGGCCTTGTTCTGGATGATTATAATTAACTTCTTTTGCCTTTTCATAATTATTTTCAGATACATTAGTGTTCATATAATCATTTCCTTGCTCACTATTATTGGTATCAGGTAAATTATTTTGATTCATATTTCTTCCTCTTTTCTACTATGGAATAATTACATAATCTAATGGATTCTGGTAAGTTCCATTAATACTTACACCGAAGTGAAGATGCGGGCCTGTTGAGCCTCCAGTACTTCCAACCAGACCAATAGGGTCACCCGTATTCACATAATCTCCTGCCGAAACAAGAAATCCTGACATATGCATATACACTGTCATTACACCATTTCCGTGGTCAATACCTATCCAGTTACCTGCTGAATAGTGATAGCTTGCCCATGCAACTCTTCCTGAATAGGCAGCATATATTGTAGTTCCTGTTACCGCAGGAATATCAATTCCATAGTGGTATCTTGCTGTTCCTGGATTAAGAGGATCATCTCTGTTACCAAAATATGATGAGATTCTGGAAATGCCTGGAAGTGGCCACTGAAGCCTTCCTCCATCATAAATTACATTTTGCTGTTGCTGCAATAATGCCTGCTGACGATTATACTCTTTTATTTGCTCTATAAGGATTTCCTGATCCTTAATTCCATCTAAAAGATCCTCAACTGTTAAATTAGCATCATAGATTTCATTTTTGTAGGTTTCAATTTCGCTTTGTTTTGCGGCTAAAATATTTTCATGAGCCTGCTGTTCTGCTACAGCTTCAGCAAGTAAGCCCTCTAGCTCTGTCTTACCAGCTTCTAATTCTGTCTTTTGGGTTTCTAATTCTGCTTTTGATGCTTTTAATTCTTCTAGCATATTTCTATCATACTGGGTAAGTTCCGCAATATAGGTTGCTCGATTTAGCAAATCACTAATGTCACTACTATCTAGTATCATAGACGCATACTGTGCATCTCCATTTTCGTACATATACTGAATGCGTAATGCCATATCAGAATATTGTCCGTCAATCTCTATTTCCTTGGCTGCTATTGCAGCAGATTTTTCATCTATCTCTACTTGCTTTGCCACAGCCTGCTGTTGGAGATCATATATATTCATAGCAATCTTACCAAGCTGACTGTCTAAGGCTTGAATATATGCCTCGCTATCGCCTTTTAATGCATTTAAGGATTCAAGATATGTGGTTGTATCCTTAAGCTCCTGCTCCATCTGCTCTTTCTTTTCTTCTTCTTCCTGTAAGTCACCAAACGAGGTACAAGCAATGCCTACAACTAAACACAGCATTAAACCTAACTTCAATCCCCTGAATTTTTTCTTCATGGTATGCCTCCTAGACTTTTAAATACTTTCTAATAGTTATTAAACTACCTAACAAACCTATGCCTGATCCAATAATAAGTGACATTGGAAGAAGCACCTTAAACACTTCATTAATAGGTAAAAAGCTTACAATTGTGGATATAGATTGAAACTGTCCAACTATATAATAAACTACATTTTTGTATATAAGATATAAAATGCCTACAGGGATAGCTGCGCCCACAAGTCCAATGCAAATACCTTCAACTAAGAATGGAGCACGAACAAAATAATCCGTTGCACCCATAAGCTTCATAATACCTATTTCTTCTTTTCGTACTGTAATACCTATCATAACTGTATTACTTATAAGGAATATACCTACTCCTAACAAAATAATAATAACTGCTGCTGATACAAGTCCTACAAGTCGTGCAAAGTCTGAAATGGTAGAGGCTGCATTTGAGGAATAATTTACCTGTCTTATACCTTCAACTGATTTTGCCCAAGACACAAATACATCCTGCATCTCAATATCATTTAGAGAAACTGTATAGGATGCTGAATATGCTAATGGATTATTTTCTTTAAATCCTTCTGCTAATTCTGCCTTGTCACCAAAATATTTCTTTTTAAATGACTCCCACGCCTCTTCCGGGGAAGTATAAGTAACATCAGAAACCTCAACTCTTTTTTTAATTTGATCTCCGATATCTTCAATCTGTTCTTCTGTTATTTCTTTTTCAAAGAATATTGTTATTTTAAGCTGATCTTCTGCGTTGTGAACCATAAACTGAAAGTTTACTACCACTGCATAGAATAAACCAATCAAAAAAATACATGCTGTTATAGTTCCCACCGAAGCTAATGAATAAAGTTTATTACGTTTAATATTTATAAAGCCCTGTTTTAAGCTATAAAAAAATGTTCTAAATTTCATTGATGTATCCACCCTTTTTCTCGTCGCTAATAATTACACCTTTTTGCATTGTAACTACTCGTTTTTGCATAGCATTAACAATCTCTTTATTATGGGTAACTACTACAACTGTTGTGCCTCTTTTATTAATCTCCTCAAGTAATTTCATAATCTCCCAAGAATTTTTTGGATCAAGATTTCCTGTTGGCTCATCTGCAAGTAATATAGGTGGATTATTTACAAGAGCTCTTGCAAGTGCTACTCTTTGCTGTTCACCACCGGACAACTGCTTAGGGCATGAACGATACTTTTGAGCTAATCCTACCATAGACAGCATAGCTGGTACTCGTCGTCTAATAACCTTCGCTGGAGCTTCTACAACATGCTGGGCAAAGGCTACATTATCATATACATTTCTGTCCTTCAGCAAACGGAAGTCCTGAAATACAACTCCAATATCTCTACGAAGCATTGGAATTTTTCTTCTTTTTAGTTTATTTACAAACTTATCATTAATATATATCTTGCCACTGGTAGGCTCTAATTCCTTTAATAAAAGCTTCATTAGTGTTGATTTTCCTGCACCTGAATCTCCAACAATAAATACAAATTCGCCTTTTTCTATTTTTAAATTTATATTATTAATAGCTGGAGCTCCTGCAGAATAATTTTTAGTAACGTTCTCTAATACTATCACTATTCCGTCCTCCGTTTATCATTTTGTTCGTAAAGTAAGAAAACCCGCAATGCGGGTTTTTTATTTGCCCGACATTTTAATATTATATTAGATTAAGTATTAATAGTCTAGGCTTTCCATATATTTCATATATTTCACAACCATCATTGCTATTTTAAAAGTTATGGCATCTTCAAAAACTCTAAGGTCTAAACCTGTTGTTTTTTGAAGCTTATCCAATCTGTACACTAGTGTATTTCTATGTACAAACAGCTGTCTTGAAGTCTCTGAAACATTCAAACTGTTTTCGAAAAACTTATTAATTGTAGCTAATGTCTCATCATCGAAGTCATCTGGTGACTTTCCACCAAAAATCTCTTTAATAAACATCTTGCAAAGTGGTAATGGAAGCTGATAAATCAAACGACCAATTCCTAAATTGCTATATGCCACTATATTTTTCTCACTATAGAAAATCTTACCTACATCCATAGCCATCTTTGCTTCCTTGTATGACTTTGATACTTCTTTAATCTCATTAACAACAGTACCAATAGAGATGTGAACCATAGACATCGCCTCTGTATTTAACATATCTAATACAGTCTTTGCTATCTTTAACAAATCTTCTTGAGTATCTGTTGGTTTTACCTCTTTTACTATGATAATATTCTTTTCATCAACAGCAGTAATAAAATCCTTTGGTTTTGATGAATACAATGTTCTAAGTATCTCTAAAGCATTACTGTCTTTTTCGTGTTTTGTTTCAACGATGTATACAACTCTTTTCACATCAGTTTCAATATGAAGCTTTTTGGCTCTGTTGTATATATCTACAAGCAATAAATTGTCTAACAACAAATTTTTAATAAAATTGTCTTTATCAAATCTTTCCTTGTATGCAACTAAAAGGCCCTGAATCTGAAACGCTGCCATCTTCCCAATAATATAAGCGTCATTTCCATTGCCCTTTACTAAAATCACGTACTCAATATTTGTATCTTCATTGACCTTAAAAAACTGATATCTAGACATCTCTTGTGTTTCTGCTGGTGAATCTATAAAATCTCTTACTTGTCTTGCATAATCTTCTGCATCTGTAATAGTGCCTGCTAATAAATTTCCGTCTGTGTCATAAACACATAAACCCGCACGCGTTATATTTGCTATTCCTTCAATTGTGTTTTGAAGAATCTGATTTGTTATCATTGATTTTTCGCTCCTTGCATTAGAATCTAATAACCTTTTTTAATTCTAACACAAATCAAAAAGTGTAGCAAGGATAAAAAATAAAGTCCTAAGGGTTAACTTAGGACTTTACTCTATATGTATCCGGTTATGAACATGGTTCATCTTCCAGATAAATTATTCGTATAAATTAGTTAGAAATAATCTGCTCTGTTTCTTTGTCAAATAAGTGAATCTTATTTAAGTCAAATGCAAACTTAACAACGTCGCCAACCTTAGCTGTTGTACGAGGATTTACTCTAGCTGTTACTGAATACTGATCTAAATCAAAGTATAAGTAAACTTCAGCACCAAGTAATTCGTATAACTTAATCTTAGTTTCAACAACACTACCAGGTGAGTTGATAATCATAATCTGATCATCATGGATGTCTTCTGGACGAATACCCATAACGATTGGCTTACCAACATATCCGCCATCAACAAGTGGCTTAGACTTAGCTTCTGGAAGTGTGATTGAGTAAGAACCAAATGTTAATCTAACCTTACCAGCTTCTTCAACAACTTCTGCGTCGATGAAGTTCATAGAAGGTGATCCCATAAATCCAGCAACGAAAAGGTTAACTGGGTAATTGTAAAGATTAATAGGTGTATCAACCTGCTGTACAATACCATCTTTCATAACTACGATTCTTGTACCAAGTGTCATAGCTTCTGTCTGATCATGTGTTACATAGATGATTGTTGTTTCAAGTCTCTGATGTAACTTAGAGATCTCAACACGCATCTGAACTCTTAACTTAGCGTCAAGGTTTGATAAAGGCTCATCCATAAGGAATACCTTAGGGTTACGAACGATTGCACGTCCCATAGCAACTCTCTGTCTCTGTCCACCTGATAAAGCCTTTGGCTTACGATCAAGTAAGTGCTCAAGATCAAGAATCTTAGCTGCTTCATGAACTAACTTTTCAATTTCTGCCTTTGGAACCTTTCTTAACTTAAGACTAAATGCCATATTCTCATATACTGACATATGAGGATATAATGCGTAGTTCTGGAATACCATAGCGATATCTCTATCCTTTGGTTCTACGTCATTTACAAATCTGTCTCCGATGTATAATTCACCTGAGCTGATGTCTTCAAGACCTGCGATCATACGAAGTGTTGTAGATTTACCACAACCTGAAGGTCCTACAAAAATAATGAATTCCTTATCTTCAATTTCAAGATTGAAATCTTTAACTGCTACAAATCCGTTTGGATATACTTTACAAATGTTTCTTAATGATAAACTAGCCATTTGTGTACATTCCTCCTTAACTACTTTGATAATTTTTCAATTGTCACTATTTTATACTATTTTTATGGACTTGACCATATACAAATATTCTAAATACGATATTTTAATTTTGGTTATTTTGTACATTGTCTTTCATTTTACAGTACTTTTACATCAAAATGACCAATAAAACATACTAATTTATCGTAAAAAACTACAAAGCCCAGAAATCATCTGGGCTTTGCAATGTCTCTAGATGCTGTAATCCACATTCTGACCAATTGCAGGATTTACGGAAGCTTCCATAATCTTTTTGATTCCTTCTCCCATAACATCTGCATTGTCTAAGGATTTGCTAAGCATCGCTGTACCTACCTGGTTAACCAGATTGGCTGAGCTCATAGCCATGGATAAAGCCGGAATATCCATACAAGCACCTCCTTTATTTTGCAATAGATTAATGAACAATTTCTAAGTTCATTATATCACAAATCTTCTATAAAATGTTCACTAAAATATCAAAACAAAAAATAAATACGCTACATATTACAATACCTAATATAAGATATCCATCAAAAAATTTTCCTTCATCTCCATAGGTTCTTCTCATGCTTTTTGTAAATATAGCCTTTACACTCTTAATTCCTCTATTATGTTTACAAATATTTAGGAACAAAAGCACTGCCAAGGCAATACTTGATGCTAATATTATCAAAACTGTAATAACTGCAATAAGTATTGTGTAAATATTTGGATCAATCGGCGCCGAAGCACTCTGATTAGCTATATCTTCAGTATTAATATTTGAAGTAGCATATGCCATTATGACGCTGTTGGCATTAATGGTAAAATGCAAAATCACCCCTGCCCATATAGAGCCTGTTGCATACGCAAGTAGTCCCAATATTATACCTAAAACAAATGCATATGCCATTTGATTTATATTCAAATGTGTAAAGCCAAAAAGCAATGCACTTAGTAGAATACCCTTTAATGGATTTCTCTTTTTATATGCGCCTAGTAAAATTCCTCTAAAAATGAATTCTTCTACTAAGGCTGGCAAAACCGCAACGATAATCAGGCTTACCCATAGAGGATTTTCCATTAGTCTTTCTATAGAGCCTTCTACTGCATTACCATTAACCATGGAGCTAAAATAATTAATGGCTCCTATAAGTGGCAGGCATAAGAAAGCCAAAACTACAGATTTTAAACCTGTGCCAACGGATATGTTTCCCCATCCTGCATCTCTATATGCTCTACTTTTAATAAGTAGAGACACTACAACAGCTGCTAAAAAGAAAACTATTTCTGGTAGCATAGAAATAACATTGTAATTTAAATACTTTGAAGGAATCATCCTGACTGTAAAAATCATTATAATGTAAATTAATATTAAGCTTGTAAATATTACATTTGCCTTCGTAACTTTTTCCATAAATTTTCCTATACTTTATTTAGACTGTGTTTTAAGGACTATCGCTTCTATCTCAATAAGAACATCCTTTGGAAGTCTAGCAACCTCTACACATGAACGAGCTGGGCAATCCTTTGTAAAGAACTCTGAATATACAGCATTAACCTTTGCAAAATCATTCATGTCTTTAATAAATACTGTTGTTTTAATAACATCTTCGATCTTTGCACCTGATTCTTCAACTAACGCGCAAAGGTTACCGATTGCTTGTTTAGCCTGCGCTTCAATACCCTCCGGGATTTCTCCTGTAGCTGGAACAACTGGAATAACACCTGATGTAAATATCATGCCATTGGCTTCAATAGCCTGAGAATATGGTCCAATTGCTGCTGGTGCTTTTGTTGTGCTAATAATTCCTTTTGCTGTCATTTTTTTGCCTCCTAATTACAATAACCTTATATTTTTTTCGGTTATCTCTATCTTTTTATTTTTGTATAAGCGACCAACTGCTCTTTTAAATGCAGCCTTGCTCATATGAAAGTCCCTTTCGATAATTTCCGGGGATACTTTATCATTATACGGCAAAACTCCGTCATATTCCATAATAACATTGATTATTTTTTCTGCATCCTCATCCATTTGAAGATATGCCTTTTTAAATGGGCTTAGATTTAACTTTCCATCTTCTCTAACTGATGTAACTCTTGCTTCAATAATATTTCCAACCTTCATATCCTTGTGTATCTCAAATTTCGGTATCATGCCCTGATACATATTATCAACTGCAACATATGCGCCAAAGTCTGGATGGATTTCATAGATTATACCAGTTACTGTATCATCTACCTCATAATCACCTGCAAGCTTAAGATAAGGATATACCTTCATCGTTGCAGCAAGTCTGTTGGACTTATCAATATACAATGCAACTGCATATTCATTGCCCACTATAACTTTATCTGTCTGTTCCTTAAAAGAAAGGAATAAATCCTTGCTAAGTCCCCAGTCAAGAAATGCTCCAATCTTTGTAACATCATTAACCTTTAATACAGCTACCTCTTCTAGTAGCACCTTAGGTGTCACTGTTGTTGAAATAAGTCTATCCTCTGAATCCCTATAAATAAATACATTAAATTCATCATCAAGCTTTGTATCTTCCGGAACTTCTTTTTTAGGCAATAATACCTTTTCTTCTAAGTTTTCTCCAAGATACACTCCAAACTCTACTATCTGTACAACCTTTAATTTTTGAAATTTTCCTAATTCCATAATGTCTTCCGTCCTTTTCTTTATTTTGTAAACTCTACTACTGCATAGGTTTTGTCCTCGTTATCATTAAGAGAAACTATTATTTTTTCCTCATTCAAATATAACACAGGATAAATTATATTGCCATACTTTGCTGGCATTTTATATTCTGCACGGATTTGATGAATTTTATAGTTATTATCCAAGTATTCCTGTGCAAATTTTATATACCAGGCATTGTTTACATGTCCATTAGTATCTATATGATATTTTCTAACAGCAAATTCTTTCATTTTAAGAGGCTCGCCAATGATTTTGATTTTTCTGTCTGCATAATTCATATCTAGCTTTTGTGCATTCCCATAGGGCTTTGCATCTTCTGGCATAATTTTAATAGGTGAATTTGTTTCTGTACTTATAAGAACCCACATTGAATTTGCCTTTACTGCATAATTTTTGTTTTCATCCTTTATACAAAAATTTCTAAAACCACATAAAGCTTTAAATTCGTAGGCTTGAGTACCTATAGTAATATTATCACCTAATTTTAAATCTTCTTCTATAACAATCTGCCACGAATTAAGAACCCATGCTTTCTTTTTTTCTTTCAGATATTCCACCCCAATTCCTAGAGCTTCTGACTGAAACAAGGAACAATCCTGTAAATAATCTACTATTGCTCCTGGATTTAAATAACCTTTATCATCTGTTTCACTATATCTAACTTTACTGTTAAATGTGTACATATTTATTCCTTTCCATTTCTTGCCCGTTTTCTATTAGCTTTATGAAAACTCATGCAGGGGGAATTTTCATTATAACTTATTGCACAAAAAATGCACCTGAGATCAGGTGCATCAAACTGGCCCACAAGGATTCGAACCTTGAGAATGACGGAGTCAGAGTCCGTTGCCTTACCATTTGGCGATGGGCCACTGTCTAGCGACAAGTGGTATTATACAATATGCTTTTTATTATTTCAAGTACTTTTTTTTATTTTTATTATACATTTTTAAAAGTGCCTTTTGGTAAGCAAATAAAACACCGTCTTATCTTCTTGTTACAATACCATCTTCTGTTTGAATGTTTCCTACAAAATACTGATAATCCTGAAGAATACTATCCTTTTGCATATCTGATACTATCTTGTCAACATCTAATGTTCTTATGTCCTTTGTACTACCAATGAGGCCAATATCTGTACCTAACTCCTCTATAGCAAAATCAGTAACCTGTTCAATAGGTAATGTTTTTGGTCTATTATATTCTGTAGTTAGGGAAGGAGCTTGTTGAGATTTTGTCTCTACGTCTTGTTTTGGTCTAACACTTACATCTTCTGGTTTAACAGAAGGTATCTGTGGTCTAACAGTACTTATCTGATTATAATTATATAAATCCGTTGCATTCATACTTGAAATAATCATATGCTCTTCTCCTTTCACTATTGTTTTCACTGTCACGTTTGTAATTTATTTATCGGACGAATTTAGAATTAACTTTATACCATATCTGGCAAAATTTTACAATATATTCCAAAAAATTTTTTATATTATGTTATTTAACTTTTTGTTTTTATCTTTACAATTACTATTTTTGGTCTTTCGATTATTCTTTTGGGCTTATAGTTTATCAATTTTGTGATTATTTTGTAATTTCCTCCCAAGTTACGATTCTATCGCACACTTTGGATAATACCACTTCGTCATGAGATATCATTAGCATTGTTAGATTATGATTTTTTTGAAGCTTTAGTAGTAAATTGAGTATTTGTTTTTGAACTGTAACATCTAAAGCAGAAACTGGTTCATCCGCAATTATTATATCTGGTCTTGAAATAATTGCAGCTCCTATACTGATTCTTTGCCTCTGTCCACCAGATAGTTCCCTAGGGTATCTATCATAATACTCTTTTGATAAGCCTATTTCATCTAGGGTTTCTAGTACCCTTTCTTTAATTTCCATTCTTGTCAATCTTATTCTCTCACCATATTCATCTACAATAAAAGAATTTTTAAGTGGCTCAGATAAAATAAATCCTATAGTCTTAGACGGGTTTAATGATGAATATGGATCTTGGAAAACCATTTGTACACTGCAGTTGTCTTTTAATATTTCAATGCTTCCTGTATAGCTTTTATTAAGCCCAGTAATCGCTCTAGAAAGCGTGCTTTTTCCACATCCACTTTCTCCAAGGAGTCCTAGTATTTCTCCTTCATTAATATGAAAATTTATATTTGGAGCAATAATATTTTTATTATTTTTTTCATTGTAATACAGGCATAGCTGTTGGATATCTAGAATTTTTTTCCCAAAGCTACGATTACTTTCTTTTTTATTTACCGATGTAGCTTCTACTAACAATTTTGTATATTCCTGTTTTGGAGAAGAAAAAATATCTGATGTTAAGCCTTCCTCCACTATATATCCTGCCTTCATTACCATTACTCTTTCACATATTTGTCTAATTACTTTCAAATCATGTGAAATAAGAAGAATTTTACTTCCGTATTTTTCATTCAAAGCTTTAATAAGTTTTAATATTTTTCTTTCTGTATCTGCATCTAGAGCAGTTGTTGGTTCGTCTGCAATTATCAATGAAGGTCTAAGGATAGATGCCATAGCAATAACAACTCTTTGTCGCATTCCACCAGAAAGCTCATAGGGATATTTTTCATAAAGCTCTTTAGGATTATTTAATTCTACTTCTTCCATTATCCTAATAACTTCTTCATATCTTGAAGCTTTATTTAAATCTGTGTGTAAGCTTAGAACCTCCTCTATCTGTTTTCCCACTTTCATTAGAGGGTTTAATGATGTCATAGGTTCTTGAAAAATAAATGCTATCTTTCTACCATTATATTCTCGTCTTTTCTTTGTGTTAAGATTTGTTAATATAACATCATCTAAAGAAATACTGCCTTCCATATCCAGTTCCTTAGATAGAAGTCCTGCAATGCATAAGGATGTAATAGTTTTTCCTGAGCCCGATTCTCCAACCAGGCCCAGTATTTCACTATTCTTCATTGAGAAGCTAATGCCCTCTAGTATGTACTTTTCATTTGTCTTAACTTTTGTCTTAACTTTTAAGTTTTCTACTTTTAACATAATAGCCTCTCAAACAATTTTTAACTTCTTGGTAGGAATGGTGTAAGTGAGCCTGCAACCTGATTAATTGGCATTGTCTGAAGCCAGATTCTACCAGGACCAGTTACAACAGTATTGAAGAAGCCTTCTCCACCTAATAGCTTATTTTTAAGTCCTGATACCTGTCTAACTTCCATTTGTACGGAAGCATCCATTGCTACTAAATATCCAGTATCTATAACCATCTGCTGTCCTGGGGCAAGTGTGTAATCTACAACACTTCCATCTATCTCAACAAATGCCATGCCTTGACCTGAAAGTCTTTGCATAATAAAGCCTTCTCCACCGAAAAGACCTGCTCCAAATCTCTTTTGGAAATAAATAGATAAATCAACTCCAATTTCTGAAGCTAAAAATCCGGTTTTTTGAACAATCATATCGCAGCCTGGTGCAATCTGAAATGGTAGAATATTTCCTGGAAAGCTTGATGCAAATGCAATCATTCCAGGTGCTCCTACTGCTGTATAGATATTTGAAAACATTGCTTCCCCTGAAAATGCTTTTCCAAAGGCTTTTCCCAAACCGCCTGACTGAGTCTCCATTTGCATGTTTGGTGACATCCAACTCATAGCACCTTTTTCTGTTATCATTCTTTCATTTGCTTCTAAATAGCAAACAACTACTGGTAATGGTGTACCTTTAATTTCGTACTTCATAACTTTGCCTCCTATGTTTTTTATAAATTTATATTATGATGCAAGGATCAAAATAACCATTTAATTTGCATAACATTTATATTTTACCATAATCAATTGGTATCGTTTCTTTTTTCTACCAAAACTATTCCTATGATAAGTAATACAATAACCATTCCAGGAAATAGGCCATACCAAGGTGCTTTTACTAAAAAGGTCTGTGCCTCCTTTAGCATTAATCCTAAAGACGCCTTTGGCGGCTGAACACCTATTCCTAAAAAGCTTAAGCTAGCTTCTGCAAGTATAGCATTATTAAATCCAACAATAATTGTAGAAGCAATGGTCTTTTTGCAATTAGGTAGAATATGAACAAAAATAATTCTAAAGCTTGATGCCTTTGATAATTTTGCACTCATTACATATTCTTTGTTTTTTTCCTTTATAAATTCACTTCTAATCATTCTAGCAAAGCTAGGAATAAATACAATACCTAACGAAAGAATAAGAGTCCATGTACTGCTGCCAAATACCCCAATAAACACAATTGCCATTAATACACTAGGCACTGAAGAAAGTGCATCATTGATTCGCATTAATATTTCATCAATAATTCCACCAAAATATCCTGTCAGACTACCAATTAACAAACCTATCGTAAAACCTATAAGTACAGTTGTTCCAGATATCACAATTGTGTCAAACAGTCCAACCATAGTTCTTGAAAATATATCTCTTCCAAAATTGTCAGTTCCAAATATATGCTGTGGACACGGACTCAAAAACTTATTGTAAATATCCATTTTTTCAGGGTCGTAAGGAGTATAAAAGATGCTAATTATAGCCACCAGAAGCATCAATCCTGTAACAATTGCTCCTATAATGAAGCCTATATTTTTTTTCTTATTCATTGCTGCCTCCTGCTCTAGGATCAACAGCCCTGTAAATAATATCCACTAATAAATTAACAGCAATAATCATAATAGCTATGTACATGACAATTGCCATTACTACTGGATAATCTCTAACTCCAATAGAGCTAATTAGTAATCTTTCAAGTCCAGGTAAATTAAATATTTGCTCCACCACAACACTTCCAGCAAATATCTCCGCTATAATGACTGAAAGAGCTGTAACTGAAGTAATGATAGCATTTTTAAATACGTGGTGTATTAAAATACCAATATCCATCATTCCCTTAGACTTTGCTGTTCTAACATAATCCTTACTCATTTCATTAGCAACAGCGGTTTTTATGAATCTAATAAGCATAGCAATTTTAGGTATAGCAACTGATACTGCTGCCGGAATTAGATATAGGATGAATTGTCCCACATTTTGTGAGTAGCTAACGTACTTACCTGGAATAAACCATTTTAACACTTGTCCAAAGGCAATACTAATAAGTATACCTATAAAGAAGGATGGCACTGCCATAAAGGTTTGATTAACTACATCAAATACTCCATCAAATGCAGAGGCTTTTACAGTGTTTTTACTAGCTACATATCCTGTCAATAGTCCAATTGGAACTCCTAGAAGAATAATCATAATTAGGGAAATCATAGCTAAGGCTAGTGTAACTACTAAATTGCTACTAACCAGGCTTGATACAGGCATGTCTTTACTATAAGACATACCCATATCGCCACCTACTATTCCCTTTATCCAATTGAAATATTGTATATGTGCTGCTTCATTTAATCCATACTGTTCTCGTAATGCTTCCACTCTTTCAGGTGTAGCATCTGTTCCAAGCTTTGATGTTACAGCATCTCCTGGTATTACTCTAAAACAGATAAATACTATTAATGAAACTGTAAAAAGTGTTACCACTGCCATACCTATTCTTTTTAGTATATACTTCATAATAATTCCTTCTCGCACTATGTTTCTATAGCTCTTTGAATTTATTAACATTGGCTTAGTACAATATTGTTCTTATATTGCAATGCTATTTATTTAGCAAGTTTTATTTTACTCATATCCTGTACATATAAAGGATAGAAGGTATAACCTTCTAAATCTTTGGATACAGCAACAATAAGAGCCGAATCTGCAACGAACAAGCTTCCTGCATAATCAGACACAATCTGCTGCATTTCTTTATAATACTCTATCTTTTTTTCATCATCTGTTGTAGCTACTGCCATTTGGAATAATTCATCATACTCATCGTTTGCAAAATTTGTCATGTTTTTAGAATTATCTGACACATATCTTCTCATTATATCCTTTGGTGCAAGATTGGCGTCTATTCCAATAACAGTTGCCTCATACTGTCTGTTTGTATATACATCGCTTAACCATGTAGCCCATTCTATTCCTTCTATATTCATGGTAATGCCTATATCTTTAAGCTGTTCTTTTATTACAAGAGCTGTATCCATATGAACCTGGTAGTTTGATGGTACTTTAACTGTAAATTCAAATCCATTTTCATATCCAGCTTCTTTTAATAGTTCTTTTGCCTTTGCAATATCTTTGCTATAGTCATTTGATGTATCTAAATAATATCTTCCAAAGCCTGGAAACATACAGCTTCCAATAATTGTACCATGTCCACCAGCTACTGTATCTAATATTGCTTGTCTATCTAAGCAGTAATACATTGCCTGTCTTACCTTTGTATTATCAAAAGGTTTAACTGCATTGTTTAAAAACAAAGCCTGAGTCAAATTGGTATTTCCATATAATATTTCAAAGCTGTCATTTAGCTGGTCGGCCTCATCCATTGTCATATATGGATATATATCTATACTTCCTGAATTCAATTCAAGTATTGCAGTGGCAGAATTTGTAACTATCTTAAATGTGACCTTATCTAGATATGCTTCTTCTCCATAGTAATCCTTGTTTTTAGTTATAATAAAATTTTCACCTGGAGCATAAGATTCAAATTTAAAAGGACCCGTTCCTACCGGTGCAGTTGCCTGCTTAGTATAATCCTTAGGAACTATAGCAACAGTCATATATCCAATAATCTCTGTGTCTGGTTCACTAAGTTTTATTTCAACGGTGGAAGAGTCCAGTATATTAACACTTTCTATAACACTAAAGGCTGATACTATTAATTCACTGCCTTCGATTAATCCAGCATTTTTTTCTAATGAATATTTAACATCTTCTGCTGTAACTTCTTCACCATTGTGAAATTTCACTCCACTTCTAAGTTTAAAAGTGTAAGTACGTCCGTCATCTGACACCTTGTATTCTTCTGCTACAGCGGGCACTAACTCACCATTTTGATTTGGTTTAACCAAACCTTCAAAAATGTTAAATAATACCTCTTTAGTTCCTGCCGCAGTTGCAATGTATGGGTCAAGACTATCAAGATCCTGTTGTATTCCTACAACGATTGAATCTCCTTCGGACTTTTTGCCTTCGCTACCACCTGAGCATGCACTCAGTGTAGTGGAAAGCATGATTGATAGTAACACTAAAAAAATCTTCTTTTTCATCATGTTCTCCTTCTTGTCTAAAAGAAATTATATTAAATTGTATGAAGATAAATATTGCTAATTTGCTAAAGCTGCTGCCTCTCCTTGTGGGACATACAAATCACCAAATACTTGTTTGCATGTATCTACTAGATACTGCATTGTAAATGACTGGTCATAATCTCTTATTCTGTTTTGCATAGCTAGCTCGTTAGTATACTCTGACAATTTGTACGTTGTCATCTGAGCAGTTCCCCATAATGTATGAGTAACCAATGGATCAATTCCGTAGTCCTTAATTGTAACATTGCCTTCCTCATCATTAACAAGTGTAACCTTAGCCATCGCTCCAAGCATGCTGTACCCATTTTGCTGTGTTGAAATGAAATTACCTAATGAATAATAGCATAGAGTTTTTGAACCATCAGCTGCAGTAATCCATGACACTGGTTCCACAACGTGTGGGTGAGCTCCCATAATAAGGTCTGCTCCGTTGTCAGCAAATACCTGTGCCCAATGCTGCTGTTCTGGTGTCTCAGCCATAGTATATTCTGTACCCCAATGAGGGCATACAATTATGAAATCAGCCATTTCTTTAGCTTTTGCCAAATCAGAAACTACTGTATCTTCATCTAAAAGATTTACAATATATGGTCTATCCGTTGGTAATGCAATTCCATTGGTGCCATATGTATAGTTAAGAATAGCAATTTTTATGCTATCCTGCTGGTAAACATAAATATTTTGCTTATCCTCGGCTGTTTTATTTATCCCTAAATACGCAATTTCAGGGTGCTTAGTTTCCCAATAATTTATACAATTGTCAACGCCAATACCACCTTTATCCAAAGTGTGATTAGTCGCATGTAACACTACATTAAAGCCTGCATTTACCAAGGAATCTCCAACTTCGAAAGCACAGTTAAAGGTAGGATAACCAGAAAGACCTAATTCTTCTCCACCAATCATAACCTCTTGATTTACAATCGCAATATCTGCTGCTTGTACATCATCCTTTATGTGTGTAAATAAATGATCATAATTTTTAGTTCCATCATCCATCATACCACTTTTTTGAACGCCCATATGCATAAGCATATCACCAATCATTACAATATTTATCTCTGTTGGTTCAAAAGGTGGATTAGTTGTTGTCTCTTCTTGTGTTGATGGTTGCTTTGCTCCATTAGCACTAGTTGTATTATCATCATTATCAATAGCTCCACACCCTGTTAAAGTAGAAGCAATTAATGCCAAAGTAACAAAGATACTCAGCATATATTTCTTGTAGTTTTTCATATTTCCTCCTAAATTTCCTTAATCACTGTATTTGTTTCCTATCGTCACT
>CAZNKR010000006.1:26124-58279 GCA_964573715.1 uncultured Roseburia sp.
CTATAATCACCGTATATCACAACTTTATTTACTGTATATATTTGCTATATCCATTTCTCATATCAATGTATCCTTCAACTGTACCCACATATAAAATCTTCTTATCAGGCATCTCATAGAAATCGCGAGGTGTCATAAGAGAATAATGCTTCTTGAAATTTCTAACTCCGTAATCCTCTAATGTTCTTGCCACAAATTGTGAACAAGCGTATCTTCTCTTTTGATGGAACGGTTTATTTATAAGCATAAAAGGAAGTCCCAGCACCGTATAATGGTATCTTTTGGCATTAGCTTCATAGTAATGAATACGTCCCCAAATATCTTCCTTTTGTTTTGGTGTACATTCGATCTCTGTAACCATACATAAGGCTCTAGGATACTTCTCAATAACTTTATCCATCTTTTCTTGCTCAAATCCAGAAAGAATAGGTATCTTAGGATTTCTCCTTCCAAAGCTATAGCACTGGTTTAGGTCTTCGTCCATGCCTAAAACAATATGTATATACTTTGTCCTTGTAACAGCCTTTATAATGGTAGCAAAAATGCCTGGTGTTCCAATCAATACTAAATATAATTTTTCTTTTTTTTCGTCATTTATAAAATCTGTACTCATAGCTTTCCATCCTTTACTATCTTTCTATTTTAATATGTAACATTAAAAATCGCAACATCTATTTTAATTGCATCTACTTATATACAATTTGTTTATAATTTCAGTTTTTATTTTCCAATTCCAGTTTTAAAATTTAAATTTCATTTTCATTTTTTTGATTTATTTCAAGTTTTTATTTCAATTCCATTTTTTTAACTTTTATTTTCAGGCAAAATCTATTATACTCATATTTACCAAAAATATAGGAGGCACTATGGAAAACAAAGAAATTGAAAAGAAGTATCTTGTTGATAAGCACAATATTCCTGGAGATTTAGATTCTTATGCTTACCATGACATTGAACAAGCTTACCTAAACACTCAGCCTGTTGTTCGTATTCGTAAGTCCGACAATGACTTTTATCTTACATACAAGTCAAAAGGCTTTATGGAAAGAGAGGAATACAATCTTCCCCTTGATGAAAAAAGTTATTACCATTTACTAAAGAAAGCCGATGGTAATATTATTTCAAAACGTAGATATCTTATTCCCATGGATCAATATACAATTGAACTAGATGTTTTTTCTGGTGCCTTTGATGGACTAGTTCTTGCAGAGGTTGAATTTGCTTCTATAGATGAAGCAAATGCATTTATTCCTCCTAGTTGGTTTATTGATGATGTTACTTTTTCAACAAAATATCATAATAGTACACTATCCAAAATTCAACTTTCTTAAATAAAGCTCTCTTAAATTCATCTTTTTTAAATTTAATTTTTTTAACTAAAATTTTCTTAACTAAAAGAGCCCTGTAATTGCAGTTACAGGGCTCTTTTTGAAAGGAGGTAGTTGATAATTTACATCAACTATATGAAAAAAATCTGAATTTTCAAAATAATGTAATTACCTTTATATTTCAATATCTTTATTATTTAAACTTTACTATTTAAGTGCAGTGATTCTAAGATTCTTTTCCTTTGATAAATCAACATAAGCAGCTCCCACTAATACCACTGGTTTTCCAAGCTTATTTTTATTTACCATTACAATCTTTCCTTCTAAATCATCATTTAGAATAACTTGATTGTTTATATATGAATTTGCAATACGCTCTAATACCGCCATAATTACAGCTGGATCATATGCATCTACATTTTCTTCAAATACGGAAATAACATCATAAGGACAAATACCTGTTCTATATACTCTATTGGATGTCATAGCATCATATACATCAGCGATGGCAATAATTCTAGCAAATGGATCTATCTGATTGTATGGAAGTCTAGACGGATATCCCTTTCCATCACATTTTTCATGATGTTGTAGTGCACATAATTTAACTCTTTCATCAATGTTTTGATTCTTAAGAATATTGTATCCATGGATAGGATGTGTCTGTACCAAGGCATATTCAGTAGGTGTAAGTCTACCAGGTTTTGTAATAACATCTCTAGGAATCATAACCTTTCCTATATCATGCAAAAGGCCTCCTAGTGTAATCATGTCAATTTCTTCTTCTGTGTAGTTCATCCATATTGCAATAATTCTTCCAATCAATGCAACATTAACACTATGAACATATGTATGATCATCATAGCCTTCAATGCAATGAACCATATCAAACAAACTAACATCTGGCTTGAACTCATGAGTAATCTTTTTAACATCACTTAAAAGTTCATTTACATTAATAGGAGCATTCCTATATACCATATCATTAATAGATTCTTCTACTCTAACCACTGATTCGTTAAATATTCCTTCGAATACCTTAAAATCTTTGGACTGTCTAATTCTTGTATAGTATGAATCTTCCTCTTCATCCTCACTGTGATCATCCGAAAAAATCATTCGTTCAAGATCATCCTGCTCATATGATGTATATTCATCCTCTTCTACAAAGAAATCAAAAATAGAATAGTATTTTAATTTTTCAATAATAGACTTATCTAATACTGTGCCTTTAGTAATAACTAGATGTCCTCCATCTGTATAGACATCTCCAGCAACCTTAAGTCCTTCTCGGGCTTTAATCGTCAGTACCCTTTTCATATAATCACCTTATTTCACGTGTTTATTTTTAAAACAATTGTAACCATTATTTGGTAATTAGTCAAACATATTTCTTCATTTACTTTACCACATTTGTTGGATTGCCTGCAATAAAATTATTAATATTTGAGCAAACAATGTTTAAAAGTCTCTCTCTTGTTTCCTTCATGGCCCATGCAACATGAGGCGTAAAGGTTATATTTTTTGACTTCATTAATACATTATCCCCACTCATAGGTTCTACAGTTAAGCAATCTATTGCCGCCGCTGCAATTAAATCATTATTAAGTGCATAGGCTAATGCTTCTTCATCTACAATTCCGCCTCTGGCTGTATTTACAAACAATGCGTTCTTCTTGCATTTTTTAAAGGCTTCTAGATTAAACATTTTTTCGGAATCACTATTTAAAGGGCAATGAACTGAAATAACATCTGATTTCTCAAGTAATGTATCAAAGGTTACAAACTCAACATTATCATCCTTCTTTTTACTTCTAGTGGTAGCTAACACATTCATATTAAAAGCATTTCCTAGTCTTGCAACTGCCTTACCGATATTTCCATAGCCAACAATTCCTATGGTTTTCCCGTTTAATTCATTCATATCATAAATAAATGGTGAAAAAACTTCACTTTTCTGCCATCCACCTTCTTCACAAAAGTTTCCATATTCTCTCACCTTGCTAAAATGATTAAGAATAAGTGCAAAGGTATGTTGTGCAACACTATTTGTTGAATATGATCCAGCATTACACACCGTTATTCCATGTTGTGTAGTGTAAGAAACATCTATATTATTGTATCCTGTAGCAAATAGTCCGATATATTTAAGATTTTTTGCATATTGTAAATTTTCTTCATTAAAAATATTTTTATTACAAAGTATAATCTCACAATCCTTGATTCTTTCTTTTAATTGTTCTGGAGTTGATAAATCATATAATTCTAAATCTCCAAGAGCCTTTAATGGCTCAAAAAAAGAATTATCAGAAGATATTGTCTTTGCGTCAGTAACAACAATTTTTAATTTTTTCATATATGACCTCATTATTTGTAAATATTTTATGCCTTCTTAACCATATACTCATCAAATTTTCCATAAACACTATCATCAACTTTTTTGACTTTTGAAATTACATTATCTCCATAAGCTATACAGTTTCTGCCTGATTGTTTTGCCTTATATAAAGACTTGTCTGCCATCTTGTATATGGATAAGTAATCTTTGTCTCTTGCATTTTTAATGTATGCAAGTCCAATACTAACCGTTACATGTCCAGCAACGCTACTATAAGAATGCTCTATATTTTCATCTTCGATACATCTTTGTATTTTTTTTGATAAAAATACTAAATCAGATTTGTCTGCATCCTGTACAAATACAATAAATTCTTCTCCACCTATTCTTGCAATTAAATCTGTATTTCGTCTAGTTGTATTTCTAATTAATTTGGCTACCTTGCTAAGACACTCATCCCCTGTTGGATGACCATAATTATCATTGTATTTCTTGAAAAAATCTATATCTAACATAATAGCGCCACAGGAAAGCATGTTTCTTTGATATACAGGCCAAATATTGCAAAGCTTTCTGTTAAGTCCTCGTCTGTTAAGCATACCAGTAAGATGATCCTTATCAGCTATATCTTTTTCTTCTATTAATCTCCTCTTTAATTCAATATTGTTAATTGATACCTGATACTTCCATGCCGTAACTACCAACCTAACTATATCAAACAAGACCACCTGAACTATCATTGACTGACTTTTACTATTCATTGCAACTAAACTTATCAAATACCCAACTGTTATTACCTCAGTTACAACAAATTCCTTGTAACTAAATAATGGTACTATTGAGAAAAACAGCATTGAAATAAAGAAATAGAACAAACTTCCTGTTTCATTAAAAAAGCTCACTGCCAAAACTATCATAAAGCTTCCAGTTAGTATTAAATAGCTTCTATATAAATACTTGTAATACATATGACCATTTTTTGAGCTGTTTGCTATAACAGTTGAAAGCAAATAAATAACCTGAACAATTAAAATTCCACAAAGAAATTTATTATATTCAGGTCTAATTAACGACTGATTCAAAAAAATAATATTAATTAATAAAATGGTAGGAATAAAGAGGGTCAAAAACAATGCTGCCATATTGCATCTAACTAAATTAAGCTTAGGCAGTTTTATACTATTTGATTTTCTCTCAAGTTTTTTAAAAAATCTTTTCATGGACCTTGACCTACTCCTCTCGTAAAAGCGTATCAACATCTTGTGTTGCTGTCATTTAGCAATCTATTACGTTCACATAATTTTCACAAAAATCTTTTCACTAATTGTAGCACATTTTATTTTTTTTTGCTACAAGATATTGTGTTTTTCTTCACTATTTTCTCAATTTATTTTCTACTCCTTTTTATACATTTCCCATTAATGATATGAATATAATTTATCTACATATTGTGTTTAATAGATTAATTAATTTATGGTAAAAATTTGTCTTTCTTTTAATTTAGCTCTCTTTATTACTTTCTTCTTTTATGATATAATGACAAAGTATTTCTTACAAAATGAATATACATTTATGCATAATAAGTATTGTCTATTTAGAAAGGATTTTATATGAAAATTAAAGTTGATAAACGTTATCTTAAGTTTTGTGCTTATGTAGCTATCACCTGTATGACCATCTATTTATTTACTGTTATAGTGGATTATGCTCCCGAAATTCTAAACTCAATATCAGATATTTTCGGAGACATTACTAGCATTCTAAGTCCAATCATTGTAGCATTGATTATTTCATATCTACTTTATGGCCCTATGAATTCAGTAGAAAAAAGTCTTATGAAGAGAAAGCATTTATGTAATCATAAAATGTTCTGTAGAACCATCGGTCTTTTAGTTGCATATCTTGGAACTTTTGGAATTATTATTGCATTAGTTTGTGGCTTATACTTTATGATAGGTGGACAGATATCTAACAGTAGTACTATAGCAAACATATTCAATACCATTACCGATTATTTTGATAACAATTCACTTTCTACCGAAAGTGTTCAGAATCTTATTAATTCATGGAACTTGCCTTTTGGTGATTTTATTAATGATAAGATGGGAGATATTTCTTCTTTCATTTCCACATTACTAACAGGATTCTTAGGCGGTGTTGGTGAATTTATTTTAGCAATAGGAAGTAATATTTTTTCATTTATGGTTTCTTTGGTTTTAAGTATTTACTTATTAATTAGTTATGAATATTTTTTAAAGCTATATGATAAATTGTTTTTCCTTATTTTTAGAAAAACAAAAGTTGGAAAGAGCATTCGTCATGGACTTTCAATAATAAATCGTACTTTTTCAAAATACATACACGGACAGCTTATTGAGGCATTTTTGGTTTTTATTCTATCAACAATTGCCTTAACTATTGTAGGTATTGATTATGCCTTTGTTATTGGTATAATTTGCGGTGTATGTAATCTTATTCCTTACATTGGTCCTTTTGTAGGCATTGTATTTGCCGGCTTTATGGCATTACTTTCAGGTGATTTATGGGCAATCCTTTGGGCCGTTATTGCTCTAATGATTGTTCAACAAATTGATTGCAATATACTTTGTCCAAACATTGTTGGAGATATTGTAGGTCTCAATGCTGCATTTACCTTGATTGCTATATCTATTGGTGGTGACATGGCAGGTCTTTTAGGTATGTTGATTGCGGTTCCTGTAGCCGCTTCACTCAAACAGCTTATTGGTAGTTGGTTTTCTAGAAAGATGGACGCCGAATACATTGAATATTCCTCCATTCTACACTCCGAACTAGAACAAATGAGTCATGAAGATGACGATGTACAAAAGAAAGAAAATCTTAAATCCAAAATTAAAAACAGAAAAAGCTTCAAAGAAATACTATCTAGAAAAAAGAATACTGACGAATAAGAAGTCATCCAGACTGATGAAGCCGGAAAAGCAGATGAATAGATTAAATAAATTTTAAAAGCAAAAAATACTTTACAACTTTATTTTAATGTGCATAATATTAAGTAGAATGAGGTTGTTCCTAACGGAACAACCTCGTTTTTTACTTTCCCTCACATTATACATATAAGAAAATCGCCATGTTAAAGCTCCCTTTAACCTGGCGATTTTTCTTTAGATTTTATAGATAATTAAATAATATTTGTTAATTATTCTTTATGCGCATCTATGTAATAAACCATATATGACACTAATATCTTTGTAAATTTCAATATGTGAATTACTTATTTGATAAGTATTCATCAATAGATTTAGCTGCTGTTTTACCTGCACCCATAGCTAAAATAACTGTTGCTGCACCTGTAACTGCATCGCCACCGGCATATACACCTTCACGAGATGTAAGACCTGTTTCTTCTTCAACAATAATTCCGCCCCACTTTTGTGTATCAAGTCCCTTTGTTGTAGACTTAATAAGTGGATTTGGTGATGTACCGATAGACATGATAACACAATCAACTGGAATATCGAACTCTGAACCTTCTTTTTCTACTGGTTTTCTTCTACCTGAAGCATCTGGCTCGCCAAGTTCCATCTCTAAGCATCTAATAGCACCAACAAATCTCTCATCGTTTGGCAATATCTCTATTGGGTTTGTAAGAAGTTTAAAAATAATACCTTCTTCTTTAGCATGTTCAACTTCTTCTTTTCTTGCTGGAAGTTCTTCTTCAGAACGTCTATATACAATATATACTTGATCAGCACCAAGTCTTAATGCACATCTAGCTGCATCCATAGCAACATTACCGCCACCTACAACAGCAACCTTTTTAGCTTTCATTATAGGTGTTGAATGATCGTCCTTATATGACTTCATAAGATTAACTCTTGTAAGGAACTCATTTGCTGAGTAAACACCCTTAAGATTTTCACCTGGAATATTCATAAATCTTGGAAGTCCAGCACCTGAGCCAACAAATACTGCTTCAAACTTATATTCTTCCATAAGTTCATCGATAGATAAAACCTTACCGATTACCATGTTTGTTTCAATCTTTACGCCTAAATCCTTAAGTCCATCAATTTCCTTTTGAACAATTGACTTTGGAAGACGGAATTCTGGTATACCATATACTAAAACACCACCAGCTAAATGAAGTGCTTCAAATATAGTTACTTCATAGCCTTTCTTAGCAAGATCTCCAGCACATGTAAGTCCTGAAGGGCCTGAACCAATAATTGCTACTTTATGGCCGTTTGATACAGGCTTTGTAGCGCCACCCTGTGAATTAGCATTGTGATAATCTGCAACGAATCTTTCAAGACGGCCAATTCCAACTGCTTCACCTTTAATACCACGTACACATTCACCTTCGCACTGTGACTCCTGTGGACATACACGACCACATACAGCAGGTAAAGATGATGACTGTGAAATAATATCATAAGCTTTATCATAATTGCCCTGGGCAACTTCATTAATAAAGTCTGGGATTTGAATCTGAACAGGACATCCGCTGACACAATTTCTAGTCTTACAATTTAAGCAACGAGCTGCTTCATCTAAGGCCATCTCTTCTGTATATCCTGTAGCTACCTCTAAAAAGTTCTTATTTCTAACATTTGCTTCCTGAGTAGGCATCTCATTTTTCTTTAATGACATATTTGGCATCCTAGAGTACCTCCTTATTCAGTAAGTTACATGCTTCATCATGAGCCTTTCTTTCGAATGGCTTGTACATTGAAGCTCTTTCCATAGCCTCGTCAAAATCTACTTCATGTCCATCAAAATCTGGTCCATCAACACAAGCAAACTTTGTCTTGCCCCCAACAGTAAGTCTACATCCACCACACATACCAGTACCATCAATCATGATAGGATTCATACTAACTGTTGTCTTTACTCCATATTCTTTTGTTAAAGCACATACAAACTTCATCATAATAAGTGGTCCAATAACAATAACTTCATCGTATTTCTCTCCACTTTCAATAAGATCCTTTAATGCATTTGTTACAAGACCTTTTGTTCCATGGCTTCCATCATCTGTCATCATGCAAAGCTTATTACTTACTGCATTAAATTCATCTTCAAGAATAACTAAATCTTTATTTCTAAAACCAACTACTGAATGAACTTCTGCTCCCAAACTGTGAAGTTTTTTTGCAATAGGGTATGCAATAGCACAACCAACTCCACCGCCTACAACAGCAACCTTCTTAAGGCCATCAACATGTGAAGGTACTCCTAAAGGTCCAACAAAATCATGAAGGCATTCACCTTCTTTAAGTGCGTTAAGCTTTTCTGTAGTTGCTCCAACAATTTGAAAAATAATTGTAACAATTCCCTTTTCTCTGTCATAATCAGCGATTGTAAGAGGGATACGCTCGCCGTTCTCGTCTACTCTTAAAATAATGAATTGACCTGGTTCTGCCTTTTTTGCGATTAAAGGTGCGTCAATATCCATAAGTGTAACGGTTGGATTTAAATCTCTTTTCTTAAGAATTTTAAACATCTCACTACATCCTTTCGTTTTAAAGTTTTCTCCTCAACATTTAGTACGTCATTACATTAAATGCACAAAACTAAACCTAAAGCCGCTCCTAAACAAAGCGGCTTTAGTGATCAGATTAATTATACTGTTTTTGTATTGATTGTTCAACTATAAATCTGACTATCAACACACATTTTGTCTTATATACGGACATAATCATATCCGTATATTTAGAAATCTACCTCTGTACCATAATATATGCAAGTAAATAGCTTTTCCATCTGTGCTGGAGTGATTGTTCTTGGATTTGATCCTGTACAAGCATCTCCTACTGCTAGTTCTGAAATCTTTGCAATCTTTTCTTTGAATTCATCTTCATTAATACCAAATTCTTTAAGTGTTTTTGGAATACTAAGTTTAACATTGAAATCATCAATCTTTTTACAAAGTGCATTTACTAGAGCCTGCTCTGATGTGCCATCAATTCCCATTCTTCTTGCAATCTCAGCATAACGTGTCATCGCTTCTTTCTCATGGGAATTGTATTTGATAACATATGGTAAATAAATAGCATTGGCACATCCGTGAGGAATATGTCCTGTTGAGAATGCTGCTCCTGTCTTATGAGCCATTGAATGAACTATTCCTAATAATGCATTTGAGAATGCCATACCTGCAAGACACTGTGCATAATGCATCTTTTCTCTTGCTTCCATATTGCCATTGTAAGAAGCTGGTAAATAATCAAGTACCATCTCTATAGCCTGTAATGCTAATGGATCTGTAAATGGACTATTAAGTGTTGAAACATATGCTTCAATAGCATGTGTTAATGCATCCATACCTGTATGAGCAACTAACTTCGCTGGCATTGTTTCTGCTAAATCAGGATCAACAATTGCAATATCTGGAGTAATCTCAAAATCTGCTAATGGATACTTGATTCCCTTTGCATAATCTGTAATAACTGAGAAAGCTGTAACCTCTGTTGCAGTACCTGATGTAGATGGAATAGCAAGAAACTGAGCTTTTGTTCTAAGTGATGGGAAGTTAAATGGAATGATAAGGTCTTCAAATGTAACATCTGGATATTCATAGAATGCCCACATCGCCTTAGCTGCATCAATAGGTGATCCACCGCCCATTGCAACAATCCAATCTGGCTCAAACTTTTTCATTGCCTCTGCGCCTCTCATAACTGTCTCAACAGATGGATCTGGCTCAACATTTTCAAATAGTTCAACTTCAAGGCCTGCTTCTTTAAGGTTGTTTACAACCTTGTCTAAGAAGCCAAATCTCTTCATAGAACCGCCGCCGACTACTACAATAGCCTTTTTACCTTTAAGGTTCTTTAACTGTTCTATAGAACCTTTTCCGTAATACAAGTCTCTAGGTAAAGTAAATCTTGCCATAATATAAATCCTCCTATAATATTGAAAAATTTTGCGAGATATTTTTAATCACCGGCCTCGCTTTGAGTACATTTTAACAAAGATTTTTCTTAAAGTAAAATGTTTTTGGTAATTTTACATAAGTTTCACAATTTTTTCACCAATATTTAATGTCCACACTTTACATTACAATATATTCTTCATTAATAAAAAAATTCCAAGCTTATGTTCACATTTTGTTCATTTTTTATTTAATAACCTTTCACATTAAAAACATTAAATCTTAACTTTTCAAAAATATAATAATATCATCGAAGATAGATGAACGAAACATCATATCTCGATAAGATTTTCATAATTTTTTTTCATTTGTGCGTAAAGCACAAACTCCTCCCTTTTATTTATTATACAAAGTCAACCAAACAACCAAACAAAAAAGATGTGCAAACACATCTTTTTTTGTTGTCTAAAATTATTTTATTAATGTACCAATTATATATCCTTTATCATTCTCTTTCAACTCTTTATCAAAATTAAAACCAAGACTTAGAGCAAGCTTGTACGAAGGAATATTTTCCCATTTTACCTCAACAAATATATCCTTCATATCAAATTCCTCCTCTAAATATCTTAATACAGCTTTAGATGCTTCCGTAGCGTAACCTTTATTCTGATATTCAGACGCAATCATATAACCAAATTCATGTTCATAGCCCGGGATAACATCCGCCTTATTATCAACTCCAACTCTTCCAATCACTTCCCCTGTATCCTTAAGAACAATAATCCACATTCCATACATATAAAATCCATACATATTTTGTATATATTTTTTTGTATACTCTATTTCATCTTCTATATTAGCGTATAGACCTGGCATATATTTTGTTATATTTTCATCTTTATATATATGGTAAAGCTTTGATACATCAGCAATTTCAATTTCTCTAATAATCAACCTATTTGTTTCAAGAATAGTGGCTGGAATACCATTATAATGACAGTATACGGTGTTTATATATCCATAATCCAAATTTTCAAAGCTCTCAAAAAGCGCTGATGCTGCAGATAAATCTTGATTTCCTGAATTCAAATTAATAAACCCAAGACATGCCATATTTGCATTTTTAGCTGCTAATACTCCATTCATAGAATCTTCTATTACTAGACATTCATCTGGGGCAACATTAAGTTCACTAGCTGCTGCTAAAAATACTGCTGGATCAGGCTTTGACTTACCTATGTCTTGTCCACTTACCCTTACTTCAAAATACTTTTCTAATCCTAACTGCCTAAGATTTTTGTTTATCTTTAACATGGAAGATGAAGATGCAACTGCAAATAAGAGATTTGTTTGTTCTTTTATGGTTTTAACAAAATGGACTACCCCGCTTACCGCTGGATAGCCCTCAATTGTTAATTCTTTCTCTAAATATTTATCAGCCATACTATTCAAATAATTAGGTGTTACACCCTTAATACCAAAGTCCCATATTATGGTATTCCACATATTATCTGTAGTTCCACCAATAAATTGCTTATAGTAATCATATTCTAAATCAATTGAATACTCATCCTTTAGCATGTCTTTATCAGCTTTATAGTGTACCATTTCACTATCAACTAGTACACCATCCATGTCAAAAATTATAGCCCTTAGCATTTTTCTGGTTCAGGATAGTTGATTCCAAATGTATCTACAACTACCTTTGCCATTTTTCGTACTTCAATTGGTCTATCACCATAATCTGTCATACATGTAGCAATTTTGTTAACAATATCCATGCCTTCAATAATTTTTCCAAATGCAGCATATTGTCCATCTAAATGTGGTGAATCCTTATGCATAATGAAAAACTGTGATCCAGCTGAATCTGGATGCATAGCTCTAGCCATTGATAAAACTCCTGCAGAATGAATAAGATTATTTTCAAAACCATTTGAAGTAAACTCGCCCTTTATACCATATCCAGGGCCGCCCATTCCTGTTCCATCTGGGCATCCTCCTTGAATCATAAAACCATTTATGACTCTGTGAAAAATAAGTCCATCATAATAGCCTTTATTAACTAAGCTTATAAAATTATTTACTGTGTTTGGAGCAATTTGGGGATAAAGCTCTGCTTTCATTACATCTCCATTGTCCATTGTAATTGTTACTATTGGATTATTTAATTCTGCCATATTACTTTGTATGATACCATTGTGTATCATACTCTCCTTTCTATATGTTATTAATAAAAATTAAAAGCTTCTTCCACCGCCGCCGTGTGAGCGTCCAGAGCTGCTATGATGTGTTGAGCCACCATGGCCCCCGCCACTTCCACCAGATCTTGTTTCAATCTTTCTGCTTGTAGTTGTTGTATTGATATATGCATCATTTCTAACTAAATAATCTACGCTTCCTGATACAAGATAGGTTTTTGAATTAGCATCCATAGATGTTCTCTGTTTATAATACATTCCTAAAACAACAATTAATGCTATGACTAAACCCGCACCAAGAGAACATAAAATTACTGATGGCCATTTTTCTGCATTATCCCATGATTTCTCATTATCGGCATAAAATTCATCATAATTTTCATATTCACCATTGTACCATTTTTCAATAGATTCATCATATATACTACTATGATTCTCATATGCCTTGTATACATCATCAATATATGCCATACATGCACCATAATAATCATTATCCTGCATATAAAGATAGATATCATCTAATGTTTCATCTATACAATCATCATCCATATATAAGATTGCAAGACCAGATGTAGAAATGTATATTTCTCTACTGTACATATCTATAAGAAAAATTGTACCCGAGCCATCACAATCATTATACCCAAAACTTTCAGAATCATATTTATCATCTGCTATTGTCTGAGATGTTCCAGACATATATTCATCTATTGTCCAAATAATAATATCTAATTTAGCACTGTCACCTTTTCTTTTTGCATAATCATTAAGCAAGTCTATTTGGGGGGCAGATAATATTCCCGCTTCATCATATACCTTTTGATGATCTGATGAATATCCCATAACAGTAACTGCTGTAACTACTATTGCAAATACTAATGTTAATTTTCTAAGTAATGTCTTCATACTATAACAGCCCTCCAATCAACATGCCTACTAAACTTACAGCGGCAAATATTCCTCCAAACAAAGCTGCTGCTCTACCTTTCGATGAAGGTAATTTACCAACAATTCGACCTGTTTGACCATTTATAGCAAAGAAATAATTCTTTCCTTTGTATGTATAATTTAGCATCCACACAGGAAGTAATGAATATTCTGATTTTGTTCTTTGAAGATTAACATTCGAATGCATTACTCTTACGGAAGCATAACCAGAAATAGAATTAACACATTCTTCATAGGCGTATTGACGAGCACGTCTTTCTGCACGAATATTCATCTCTTCTTGAGTATATGTAAATTTTTCAGAGTTAAATCCTGAAAGATATGGCATTTCAAACTTGGTCAGTTCTCTATAATCAAAAGGTTCAAGTTTATCCATTATATCATCCGGCATTTTTTCTGAGGCATCTGCAGGTATTCTCTCATATCTGTCTTTCATATCACGACTAATATGGTAGTGGGATGTATGAGTATACTCTGTATCTCCCTTGCGTTCTCTACGAACCTTTTTAGCACTAGCATCCATCTGAACATGACAATTAAAATCGTATAACCAGAAAGGAACATAAATTCCTTTAATTTCATTTATAGTAGCTTCTCTCTTAAATGCTGAAGGTGTAAGAATACCAGTTTTTATCCATGAACGATATTTGTTTTTGGCATCCTCTTTGTTTGTTCTAAAAGGTATAACTGTATCTGGCATAAGCTGTCCTGTAAGTCTTCCCTTAAGAATTGCAGGGCTGCCACAATAACTACAGTTTGTAGCAGATGTATTATCATCTGTTAATATTTCAGCACCGCAATTACTACATTTGAATGCATCAAAATCACCATACTGCTTATCCTCTTTTTCTAAACTTTCAACTTCACACTGAAACTTGTCGGTTTCTTCATTCATTTGGTCGACACTAACATGTGTACCACAGTAATTACATACTAATTTTCCAGTTCCTGCAGTGAATTCTATTGGAGCGCCACAGCCTGGACACTTATATGTACCAACCATTTTCTTCCTCCTGTATCCTTTTATTATGTATTATATTCTCATATATATTCTTATATAAATTATATATGAGAATAATTTACACTATCTTATTATAGCATATCCCATGTAAATTCCATAAATTAAAAACATAACAATTCCTTCTTTTCTACTAATGGTATTCTTTGATTTTCCAAAAATAAATACAACTACACTTATTATTAAAATAATAATTATATCTACCAATGAATCCATAATAACGGCTATTGGGCTAATAACTGATGAAACACCTAAAATAAATAAAAGGTTGAAAATATTTGAACCAACTACATTACCAATAGCAAGTCCTGTTTCTCCTTTTTTCGCTGCCACAATAGAAGTAACCAGCTCAGGAAGGGAAGTACCTGATGCTACAATTGTAAGTCCTACTAAGGTTTCGCTCATGCCAAACTTAATTGCTAAATCTGAAGCACTATTTACAACAAAATCTCCGCCATATTTTATAGCTACAACACCGCCTAAAATAAAGATTATACTTACTAATAGGCTTTGTTCCTTGATTTCTTCTTCATTCGAATCTTCTTGTTCTAAATCTTTTTTATTATTGTTGTTAATTTTATCCTGAGATATAGCATTTTTTCTATGTGCTAATGCTTTGCGAACAGTTAATGCCATATATCCCACAAAACAAATTAAAAGGGCTATACCGTTTGCTCTTGTTAATGTACCTGCAAATCCAGTTTCAACTGCACCTGACCATGGTTTTATAAAATCTGCAAAAAAGAAAGCTGATAATGCTGTCATTCCCAACATAAAGGGCATATCAAATTTCATAACAGACTTGTCAACTGCTACTGGAGATATTGCTGCACATACACCTAATACAACAATAAGATTAAATAGGTTTGAACCTACAACATTACTAATTGCAATTTCATTGGCATGATTTAATCCTGCTGTAACACTAACTGCTAATTCTGGAAGGCTAGTACCCATTGCAACAATTGTAAGACCAACGATAACACCTGGAATTTTCAATTTTCTGGCAATTGATGAACTTCCCTCAACGAAGTAACCTGCACCTTTTACAAGTAAGACAAAACCAACAAGTAACAATAAAATATCTTTAAAAATTTCCATTTTTCCTCCTTAGGATTACATAATTTTGTAATAACTGCTTCGTATATATAAAGAAAAAACGAGACAGTTATTGCATGGACTATTTGTCTTTGCAATAAAAGTCTCGCTTATTATATACGTTCCGGATTCAATAAGAATCGTGATGACGAAGTCGTATAACAGTTTCCTGAAAGCTACTCCCTTTTATCAAGAGAATTATATATTACTTTCAAAATTTATTCAAGTTAATATTATTTTAAACCTCGAACATTAAATCTCCGTATGAAGGCATTGGCCAAGCTTCCTTGTCAACAAGCATCTCAAGCTTATCAACTGGTGCTCTAAGTTCATCCATAACTACCTTTACAGTATCCTTGTAGTAGAATGACTGTTCTTTTCCTTCATCCATAGCTAATGCTTCTGCCTGAACCTTAACAAGCTTCTTTAAAGCTTCCTTTGATTCTTTAAGTAATGCTGATATTTCAGTAAGAAGTTCTGCCTGTACTGATGCATCTGCGCCTGCTTCTTTTACTGCGATTACTGTATCAGCAAGTTCCTTTGTATACTTAGATACTGCTGGAATAATCTGCTTAGAAGCCATATCAATCATTATAAGTGCTTCAATGTTGATAGTCTTTGAATATGTTTCATATAATACTTCTGCTCTTGAATGAAGTTCTGATTCTGTAAAGATATGGAATTTTCCGAATAAATCAATTGCTTTCTTAGTTGTTAATGTATCAACAGCTTCAATCATTGACTTAATATTTGGAAGTCCTCTCTTTTCGGCTTCAATCACCCATTCATCTGAGTATCCATTGCCATTGAATACGATTCTTTGATATTTTGTCATATACTCTTTGATAAGATCATGTACTGCCATATCAAAATCATCTGCTTTTTCAAGAACATCTGCTGCTTCGCAAAATGCTTCTGCAACAATTGCATTAAGTGTTGTATTTGGACTAGCAATAGAATCTGCAGAACCAACCATACGGAATTCAAATTTATTTCCTGTAAATGCAAATGGTGATGTTCTATTTCTATCTGTTGCATCCTTTGTTACATCTGGAAGTGTACTAACACCTGTCTCTAGCTTACCACCCTTAAGACATGTTTTTGCTTCATTTGTCTCAACAAGCTGCATAACAACATCTGTTAACTGCTCACCTAAGAACATTGAAATAATTGCTGGAGGTGCTTCATTTGCTCCTAATCTATGGTCATTACCAACGTCTGATGCTGACTGACGAAGTAAATCTGCATGTTTATCAACTGCTTTCATAATACAAGCAAGAACTAATAAGAACTGAATATTTTCATTTGGAGTTTTTCCTGGCTCTAAAAGATTTACACCATTATCTGTTGTAATCGACCAGTTATCATGCTTACCAGAACCATTAACACCTGCAAATGGTTTTTCATGAAGTAAGCAAGCAAGACCCTGACGATAAGCAACCTTTTTCATTGTTTCCATTACTAACTGGTTATGATCAACTGCAATATTTGCCTGAGCATAAATAGGTGCTAACTCATGCTGAGCTGGAGCAACTTCGTTATGCTGAGTTTTTGCTGATACTCCAAGCTTCCAAAGTTCTGTATTGATTTCTTTCATAAATCCACCAATACGTTCTCTGATTGTACCAAAGTAATGGTCATCCATTTCCTGTCCCTTTGGTGCTGCAGCTCCAAATAAAGTACGTCCTGCATAAATTAAATCTTTTCTTTGTAAGTACTTTTCTCTATCTACTAAGAAATATTCCTGCTCTGGTCCAACTGATGCTATAACCTTTGTAGCTTCTGTATTTCCAAATAATCTAACAATTCTAAGTGCCTGCTCACTAATTGCTTCCATTGATCTAAGAAGTGGTGTTTTTTTATCAAGTGCTTCTCCTTTATATGAACAGAATGCTGTAGGAATGCAAAGAACAACTCCAGAACCGTCTTCTTTAAGAAAGGCAGGTGATGTGCAATCCCAAACTGTATATCCTCTAGCTTCAAAAGTTGCTCTTAATCCACCTGAAGGGAATGAAGATGCGTCTGGTTCACCTTTAATTAATTCTTTTCCTGAAAATTCCATATGCATTTTGCCTTCAGAATCTGGATTTGTTACAAACGAATCATGCTTTTCAGCTGTGATACCTGTAAGAGGCTGGAACCAATGAGTATAATGTGTAGCACCATTTTCAACTGCCCAATCTTTCATTGCTTTAGCAACAACATCTGCAGTTGCAAGTGACATCTCGCCACCCTTTTCCATTACGCTAACAACTTCCTGGAATACATTTTTTGGTAAACGTTCTCTCATTTTACCGACTGTGAATACGTTTTGTCCGAAAATCTCTTCTACGTTTAATACTTCGCTCATCTTTTTCTTCCTTTCTTTACTTTACTATTTACATTATACATATAAATATTAAAAATACTAGTTTTTTCTAGTTTGAAAACACAAATCCACAACTTTTATATGTAATTTGTGTAATCTATATACTAACAAGCAGATATCTGCTTGTAGCCTTGGTAACATTTTATGTAATAAAACTTAAGCAGATGATAGTTACCCAAAAAAGGCGTACCAAATATGTATTTGGAACGCCTTTGTTCTTCGCTACTAAAATAACTCATTTCTATAAAAATTGCAAGCATTTTTTTTAAAATTACAAATTTATCTTATATATTTTAGAAATTTAGTTCTCTGTGGTAGAGTCTTTTGTTTCAACAGGAACATCAAATACTTCCTCTCCACGTACTAGCTGAACAATCATACGATTTTCATGCTCTGTGGTACAGGTGGACAATGTAAGTATATGGGAACCTGCGTTTATTTCTGGCACATTTGAAAATTCATAAACAGATTGACCTCTAAATTTATTTACATATTCCATAAATTGCTCATCACTTTCAAACTGATATGTATACGCCTCACTTCCAACTGCTTCAATCTTAAATACAGAATATACATAATAAACATAGTGGTGTTCATCTATGTAAATATCCATTGTAGGATTTTCCTCACAGTAAGACGGATCCTCATAAAAATATTTTAAGGAACCAAACATAATATTATTTGCCCACTCTTTAACATTATGAGCATATAAGATACAGTTTTTTGCATTCAATCCTTCAGTAATTCTATAATCTATGAATATACTACCAATGCCACCAGGATAATTATTGGATAAATGGGTCAAATAATATTCATTGTCTGTTGGATGTTGTACAATTGGATTGTCTATATATGTACCATTTCCTTGTCGAATATATCCTTTTGCATTTGGATTAAAAGACAAAACCTTTTTATAGTCCCACACAAATGCTGTTCCATCTCCACTATTATTAAGATATATCTTATCTCCATTTACGTTATAGTATTGAGGAGTATCCTGATTAACATCAACCATAAACATATTACTTATATCATCATAAACCTTCTCTGTTTCAGCGCCATTGATATAGATAAGCGTAAGCTGGTATGATGCGTATGAAAACAGACATAATGACAATAACATAACTGCATATCTGACTATATCAAACATTTCTAGTTTTTTCTTTTTAGGAAGTGTTGGATTAAGGTCAATAATCTCCATTTCAATAGGCGAATTATCTATTTTATCAAAACCCGTGTCTTGATTATTATCTAAATTAATTTGTGATTTTATTTCTTCTTTTTTTATATTTTTTGTATATGTTTTTTTTCTTCGTTTGCTTCCCATTAACAAGCCTCCACAGCCTTAATGCTAAAAAATCGAGCCACGCCTTAAGTGGCATGGCTCATTAATTAATAACCAATAAATTATTCAGCCTTACCTACTGAACCAAATAATTCCATCTTTTCTTTTACAGTAGCTTTGATAGCTTCAAAACCAGGAGCTAAAAGCTTACGAGGGTCAAATCCTTTACCCTGTAAATCCTTACCTGCTTCGATATACTTTCTTGTTGCATCTGCAAATGAAAGCTGGCATTCTGTATTAACGTTAATCTTAGCAACACCAAGTGTGATTGCTTTCTTAATCATATCTGCTGGAATACCTGTACCACCATGAAGAACTAATGGCATATCACCTGTTAACTGCTGAACAGCATCAAGTGTTTCAAAGCTTAAACCTTCCCAATTTTCTGGGTATTTACCATGAATATTACCGATACCTGCTGCAAGCATTGTTACGCCAAGATCAGCGATTGCTTTACATTCATTTGGATCTGCACATTCACCTTTACCAATAACACCATCTTCTTCGCCGCCAATTGAACCAACTTCTGCTTCAAGAGACATGCCTTTTTCTGCTGTTATCTTAACTAATTCTGTTGTCTTTTCAACATTTTCTGCGATTGGATAATGAGAACCATCAAACATGATTGATGAAAATCCTGCTTCGATGCACTTAAAACATCCTTCGTAGCTGCCGTGATCTAAGTGTAATGCAACTGGAACAGTGATGTTAAGTTCTTCCATCATTCCGTTAACCATACCTACAACAGTCTTATAACCTGTCATATATTTGCCAGCGCCTTCTGAAACTCCAAGGATAACTGGTGAATTTAATTCCTGAGCTGTTAATAAAACCGCTTTTGTCCATTCAAGATTGTTGATATTGAACTGACCTACTGCATATTTTCCTGCTTTAGCTTTCTGTAACATATCTTTAGCTGATACTAACATGAATATCCCTCCATAGTCTGAGTAATTTTACTGCGTAAACGCAGTGATTGATTTGATTATAGCTTATTTACCAAATAAATACAAGCATTTAACATATCTCATATAGAATTTTCGTGCAACATTACTCTTTTGATATATATGAATTGTAAATTCTTTAACTAATTTCATAATATCTTCAGTTTCATTAGCTGTCATCATATCATTGCTATACTTGTATTTGTATAAGGCCTCTGCTCCTGCTTTAACAATATCATCTTCTAATTCATCATCTAGTTTCATAATAAGAGAGGACAAATCTTTAATACTTTCATAGTAGTACAGTTTGGTATTAAGTATTCTTGTTATTTCCTCTAACTGGCAACTATATTCCTTACATATTTGATTGTATTTGTTTCCGTCTATAATCTTTTTAAATTTCTTTTGCTTATCTGTAAATCTAACCCTAAAACATAAAATAATTGTTCCAACAATATCAATAATCAGTGCAATAATGAGAATAGGTTTAATGATTGCCCATGGGTCAATTCTTGTTCCACCATTTTCTCCAGAATTGTTATTATCATCATTGCCCAAAATATTACTAGTTTCTTTGTTATCAGTGGTAGCAGAAGGTGTCGTTGTTACTGGTGTCGTTGTTACTGGTGTCGTTGTTGTAGGAGGATTTGTTGTAACGTTTTCTATACTTTCATTAGCTGTAGTTGTCTGTGTACTTCCTTCTATCTGATTCTTAATTACATCTCTATATCCAGACGGTGTTACATCTACTGGTATCCAGCCTACTCCATCAACAAATATTTCTACCCATGCGTGAGCCGAATCGTCTTTTACATCTATTAATGTACTTGTAGCATTTCCATATTCATCAAAACTTGTAAGACCTCTGTCTACACAATAGCCTTCTACATACCTTGCAGGTACCCCCATAGTTCTAAACATAAGGGTTGCAGCAGATGCAAAGTGAGAGCAATAGCCTTCATGGGTTTCATTTAAAAATTTATCAACAAAATCCTCTCCACCTTTAAGCTTTCCTGGGCTAAGTGTATAAGTACATCTTTCTGCCAAATAATTTTTAACATATTTAATATAATAATTATATCCGTATATTTTAAAATCCACTCCATTGAAATTAACCAAAACATCCCCTAATTGATAGCTGTCATTTCTAATTTCATTTGCTATCGCCTCGAAGGATTCCGGAATAGTAAGATAATTATCGTATGCAAATTTTTGATAATCACCTATTATTTCTGCACATTCTTGTAATGAAAAATCTCCATATACTTCTTCATACATATTCGCATCTTCATTACTTAGAGTTCTATAGGCCGGATATTCATTATACACATTTTGAATATTTAAAATATCTGAATAGCTAGGTAATTTAACATTAAAATACACCGATGAAAATGTATTTGTATGTGCTCCAGAATTTATTAGCCTTTGTCCATCCTGCTCACTTTTCATATTGGTTTTAGCAAAATATGGCCAATAAGGATAGGTGTCATCCTCCTTGGATTTAATGGTCATACTCATATTATACATACCAAGATTATAATCCAAGTTGTAACTATCATCAAAAATGAACATTCCTTGTTCACTATATGCTAACAAATACGCCGTTATTTCATCTATTTGAGCAATATCTACATGATGATTTTTCGCCAGCTCCTCTATTTCGTCATCCATATCGCTATTTGATGTAAGCCATCTATCTCCATCATATACTGAACCAACAAATGATTTTACATAAAAAGGAAATACCCTTGCTGGTGGTGCCACAGGAAATGTAACCTCTAGTACTGTTTCTCCTGAAAATTCAATAGAATCCACCTGTCCTAGCTTTCCTCCATTCATACCTCCATGGCCTTTACCACCTCCAAATAAATCTAATATTCCATCGAGGGAAAGCTTTTTATTTCCACTAATTATTTCGTTTATTTCCTTTTTTAAGTCTTCAATTTCACTGCTTCTTTCATAAGGATTGGCAGTATTATAAAGCTGTATACCAAAAATTGTAACTACACTCACTCCTATAACAATAATACTTCTATACATCTTACATTTTGAAGCTGTTAAATCATCGCCCTTTACCACGTAATTATCTGTTATTAATATATCTGTGTATAAAACTGCCATCATATTTATCTCAAATATGGTTGGAACCTTTCCAAAAGACAAAACCAAAAAGATATATGGAACAGACACTGTTAAATACACAAACTTCCATAATTTATTACGATATACAACAAAAAGACTTGGTATCATAATTGTTGAATAAGCACGCAATAGATAACGAATATCTGAAAATTCTTTTATTTTTACACTGTCAATAGTTACATCATTGTAGATGCCTAGCATTTCACTATATCTATTTATTAATTGCTTCATACCAGATATAACCCCTGGAATATTTATGAATATAACAAGAAGAATTATTGTAAATATTGATAATCCAATTTTTACATACTTGTTGGGTATATAAAATCCACATATGACAGCTACAATGATAATTACGACAAAAAACAAATCCACCTTGTCATACTCTATCATTAATCCGTTCGTTAATATAAGAATTGGAGCTAATGCTATAAGACAGCTAAGAAATATTTTATTAAAGCTTAATTTCATATACACCGCCCATCTCTTTCTCATCTGCCGATACACGAATAATTTTTGTGGTTGTTGGTAACTGATTCAAAAGCTCATCTGATTCATTTTTATTTGAATTTATATATATAATTGTTACATTTTTTGCCTGGTGCTCATTGAAATAGTTAATAATATCTGTAGAAATCACACTGGTAATATATATGACATTAAACTTTTTGGATTCTTCAAACATTAATACATCTGACACATTCCCTTCATATTCCTTATCAATATTCATCTCTAGTACCTGGGAAATCATAACATATAATTCATTTTCCTTAGAAACATATGTTTCTAAATATGAAGGAAAAAATGTGTTAGTGGCATAAACATTAAATCCCACATCAGCTATAACTAGATTTGTACCAATTGAAAATAGTACCTCAACCATCTTATCTAGAATTTTACATTGTGAAATAGAATCTAGCTTTATTGATTCATTAATTAATATGTCTAAATTTTTATTAAGTGGCAACGAATATTCTTTCACCATATATTTATCTAACTTCGTGGACAATTTCCAATGAATATCTTTTATTTGATCTCCCGGAGTATATTCTTTAATATTAAAAATCTCCGTTTTGTCATTTCCTTTTTTGTTTTGATGATATGCTTCCGCCTCATCAAGTTCGTTTGTAACAGCACTTGAATAATCAATCTCAAGAGGAAATGCCTGAGGTAAAACCATTATTGTTGATTCAGCTTTATTTTTAGGTAAAGATATTGAAAATAACTTTCCATAATCAAATAGCTTTACCTTTTTTAATTCTATCTTTAGTATTCCAGAATAATCTGCTGGAAATTCAACATATGTACTAGCCTTAGAAAATGGTAATGCTGCTATAGTAACAGTATTTTTTTTAGCTGGCATATTTCCATAGGAAACATTATAAAATGCTTTTATATCTCCTGTTGGAAATATGAATTTATTAGATGCTTCAATATCTATATGAATCTTATCACCCTTCACAACTGTTCCATTGCTGATTTTTGAACTATAGGTAACAAAAAATCTAGAAACTAACATAATAATGAAAAATACCATAGGAATGAAAAGTATCAAAAGAAATGCCAGATATGCCGGATACTGACTATACATTATGAATATAATTGCCAAAATAATAACGGCAATGGCATAAAAGATTCTTTTAAAAACCATGATTTCTCCTTAATTTCTTAATCTTTTTTTACACTTACTTGTCCAACAATATCATTTAATACATCCGTAGTTGTCTTTTTTGATATTTTTGCTTTAGTAGATAAAATAATTCTGTGAGCTGCCGTTGCCTGAATTATAGAAATAACATCCTCAGGTATAACATAATTTCTTCCTGACAAATAAGCCATCGCCTTTGATATATTTACAATTGCAACTGTTCCTCTAGGGCTAATACCTACCTCTAGCAAATCAGAATTTCTAGTAAGTGTGACAATATTAACTATATAATCATATATTGCATCGTGAACAAAAATTTCTGAAACCTCTTCACGAATCTTAACAATCTCTTCTGCTCCAAGAATCTTACCTATATCCATTAATGGATTGTTTCCACCAAACTTACTTTTTAAAATATTAATCTCATCTCTTTTTTGAGGATAACCCATACTTAATCTAACCATAAATCTATCAAGCTGAGAATCCGGCAATAAAGTTGTACCAGCTGAGCCTATAGGATTTTGTGTTGCTATTACCGTAAAAGGATTTGGAAGTTCTCTGGTTATTCCATCTACTGTAACCTTTCCTTCCTCCATTGCTTCAAGTAATGCTGATTGAGTCTTAGATGAAGTTCTGTTAATCTCATCAGCTAAAAACAAATTACACATAATAACACCATTTTTATATTGAAAGCTTCCTTTTTCTTTATTAAATACTGAGAACCCAATAACATCTGATGGCATTACATCAGGTGTAAACTGCATACGATTATAATGCAAGCTCATGGTCTTTGATATAGCAACAGCAAGAGTGGTTTTTCCAACTCCTGGAATATCCTCTAATAAAATATGACCCCCCGCAAGAATCGCTGCAAGTGCCTTTTTTATCACGTCATCTTTACCAATAACTGCTTTACTAATCTCTGTAAGTATTTTACTTTCAATTTCTTTTCCGTTTGACATACCGCTCTCCCTTTCACACGTTTTCTACCAATAATTTTACAGTAAGTATTTACCTTTGTAAAGCAACGATACTATTATTCCCTACATATATGTTTCTTATTATTATTGTTTGTAACTTTATCTTTTTCTTTGAATATTCTAATATTGTAAACCACTTTAGAAAGGTAAGAAGCATGCAATACAATAAAAACTGTTCTCAAAGATTTAGTAACTCTTCATCTTCAATGCCTCTTGCTATGGCCTATGTTCCATGGCAGGAATTTGAAAATCTATATGATTTGCCATGTGCGTATCATCGTGGAACTATATTTAAAGACTTAGACAAGCCATTTGAATGCTCCAAAAAGAACTTGACTGTAAAAACTTTTATGCCTTTAATCCATCCTTTGACACTTGTGGTTGCAAAAATAATTGTAAATAGATTGAAATTATTTGCTTTATAAGAAATGAATTATCTCTAGAGTGTGTCCATGGAATGTAAAAAAAGAATGCAGGTTACCCTGCATTCTTCTACATATAATCATTTAATTTTATCTAGATGTTTATTACTGATTAGCGCTATTTAGCATTAATTAGTACTATCTACTATTACCTATCTACTATTAATTAGCACTATTTCTTACTGACTTGTATGTTTCTTTGTAGAAATACATATTTCTATCTGCTTCCTCATACAATTCATGTATGCTCTTTTCTTCTGGATTATCTATGTTTCTTATTGCATTACCATAGGATGGAGATAAAACATATTGCTGATTTCGATCGGAGTTTAATGTTGCAATCAAATCCTTCATATCTTTAAGGAGCTTCTCATATTCTTCCTGTGTTTTTCCTAGAAGAATTGCTATAAATTCGTCTCCTCCCATTCTACCAATAAATCCAACCTTTCCAAATGTCTTAGACAGAACCTTTGAAAAATTAACCAATGCTTCGTCGCCACAATTATGGCCCTGTTTATCATTAATCTCTTTAAAATCATTAAGGTCAAAATTAACAATCATAATTGATTCTTTACGATGTGTTTCAAGCTTATCCATCATAATAGTACATCTTGCTCTATTATTAATACCTGTAAGAGAATCCACAAAGGCTGCCTTATCTTTAGAATTTAACTGTGCAATAAATCTAATTGTAACAATAAGTATAACAATTAATATTGCTGCAGAGACAAACTGAATAATGTACATGTTCTCAATGTCACCAATAGCTTCTCTTTTTTCTACTGTAAGAACAAGCTGCCAGTCACAATTATCAATTGGAGCAACACTAGCATAATAATCTATATTGTCTATCATTACTTCACCAGCAGTTGTGGTATTATTGTTTAAATTATTTAAAATAAAATTAATATCATGTTTTTCGGCATTTGAATATACTGTTTTAACGTTCAATCCTCTATGTACTTGAGTCATGTCTGCACTAGCTACATACTCACCTTGAGAATTAACTATAAATGCTATACATGTATCCGTTTGCATACTTTCAACCTGACTGTAAATATTTTGCAAATCCATTGCACCACATAATGATCCAACTTTTTTACCCATATCATTGTGTATAGAAACACATATTGTTGTTATAGCTCTGTCATTTACATATTCAGTAAATGGTTCAGTAATATACCTATCGTTTTCCATACAGTTTGTAAAAAATTCTTCTTCGGATTGATTTCTAATCATATTATCTTGAACATAATATCCAAATCCATCTGCGCCGATAATAAAGAGATGTTCAAAACCTAAATCACTCTCTTTTCCTTTTATGTACGCATACTGTTCAGACCATTTCATGTTCTTGATTTCTGGAAGTGTGGCAATATATTCAAGTATTGCAAATCTTTCTTCAAAAGTAGCCTCTATTTCTTTGGCACTTTGCTCTGTTCTTTTGGTAATTGAATCTTCTGCGTATGAAATAGTCTTATCATAGGTAGAACTGTAACTAAGCATAGACATACCAAACAGCACTAGCACTGATGCAATCAAAACCGCAAACAGAATCATATCTCCAATTCTCATTTTTGAATTACTAAAGGCATTAATTTTTTTCATATTTTTATTTTTGGTCCTCTATCTGACCATCCTCATCTTTATTTGAATTATCTTTCTTTTTAATTACTGCAAAAAGTAATAATACAGCTGCGCATACACAAACAAGAACAAGTTTTACTATATTGGTATTATCATTAGTCTGTAAAGATCCTGAACCAGACTGTGAATTACCACCAATATATTGCTGCTTTGTGGTAGTCTCTTCTTCATTTCCTGGTGTAGCGTTGCCATTATTTCCTTTATTTGTTGGGGTTTCGATGGTTGGTGTAGTAATCTCTTCTTCATTTCCTGGTGTAGCGTTGCCATTATTTCCTTCATTTGTTGGAGTTTCGATGGTTGGTGTAGTAGTCTCTTCTTCTATCTTATTCCATACTGGAGTTAATTCAATATCTCCAATTATTCCCGAAATGGTTGTAATAGAAGCACCATTTCCATCTAACCATCCCTTAAATATATATCCTTCTTTTGTAGGATTTTTAAGGATAATTTCATCTTCAACAGTATAAGAAATTGGATTATCATTGTCAACTAAATCATCAATATCATTGTAGGATATATTGTATACTTCGGCTTCAAACTCAGCATTTATTACAATATCGCTGCCTGGCATCATAAACAGATACATGCCCTCGGCATCATTTAGTGGCAAAATAACCACTGGCATATCTATAGCATCTCTTGTTAAAGCATATGTTGCAAGTAGACTATGTTTCAAAGGAGAATTATCAACCTTTGTATATACAAGACTATTTGCCACAAGCTTATATCCATCCATTGATGAAACATTTAAGAATATGGTTTGCTGTTCTGTAAATTTGTCTAAGCCGGTTGGATAAACAATATTTACTGTTCCCTTTGAACCATCAGGAAGTTCCACTGTAATATTATACAGACCATCATAATCTTCCGGCCAAGCTGGTTTAACAACCATATTTCCTGAAGACCATTTATCCACACCATAGATAGGTGTTGTAGTTACTTCATCAAAATTTGTGTCATCAGTATCTTGGATAACTAATTCCCAGCCTATACCTTCTGCCACATTTTCAAATGTAAAGCTATCAAATATTGTATATGTTACAGGATTTGTATGTGTATATCCTCTTAAATCCCAATACTGTATTGTAAACTTAGATAGTTTAATTCTAATATCAATTTGAATTGGTGACTCATCTAACACATCTTTTGGTACAGTAATATACTGTTTTTCAGTTCTTATCTTCTTAACTGTATCTTCTAGTGTCTGACTTAAATAACTATATTTTACGCAATAGTCATAAGGATCTGATAATGGATTTGCAAACTGTATTCCTTCTCCAATATCTATGATTTTGTAATCACTAGTAGACTCTGTCATGTATGTGCCATCTTCATTTAGAGCAACAAATTCAAAATATACATTATCCTCTAGAATAACATAAATCACCTTTTTGTTTTCACCAGTAGTCTCATCATAAACCTCTGTTACCGGAATAGGTGTTTTACTTTCATATACTTCATCATATAAGTATGGTACAACACCAATGTCAGTTGATATTTCATTTGTTTCACTATCATAAACTGTTATATCAAGAGGATACTTAGAGCATTCTTCCCATGTACCTATAAATATGTAATTTCCCAATGCATTTATTTGAGTAATGAGAGGAGCATTTTCTCCAAATGCAACATTTGATTTCCATCCTGTAAATTTATGATATCTGTCATATCTAGAATTTATTTCTATTGCCTTACTTCCTAAGATATCTGTAAGTGCTGCAGGTAAATCAAAATCTTCTACTGTATATGTACACTGATACCAATGAGCCTCATCATTAACACCATCAAAGAAGGTAATGGTATATTGTTTAGGAATAAAGCTACTATTATTATTCTTTACATAAATATCTTTATTATCAAGGCCAAGCGTATAAGCTACTGCATTGTCAGTCCAGCTATCTGTAAATGATGCTGCATTTAGAACGCTTACACTCCAATTCATTACTGAAATTTCGTATCCTTGCTTTGCTGCAATGTTTAATGTCACTGCATTAACTGCATCTTCAATTAATACTCTATAGTATGTTTTTCCATCTACATTATACTCATCTTGTTCAAAGTCAATATTATTAGCTCCTACAATAAGAGTTGTATCTGTTGCATTAAAAAATTCTTTATCTACATATATATAAAATCTATTTTTCTTATATTCTGCTTTTACTGTTATATTGTTTGTCAAGGCATTGACATAGTAGGTGTAGCTTTCTCCTGGCTTATATACTGTATCATTAACATTCCAGCCAACAAAATCATAGTAATTTATAGTTGGTGGAGTAGGAAGTGCCCCATCATTAGGATTTAATGTATAAGGTGCTCCATAAGTATAAGTATCTGTTCTAATGATTCCACTTTGACCCTCTTCAATATAATAATTGTATGTAACTGTACAGTTCCATTTAGCCGTTAGCTTAATTACTCCATCAGTTATAATATCCCCTGCAATAATATCATCTGTTGAAATGCTTGTAACCGGACTATCTGTTCCTGTAACATACCAACCTGCAAAAGTAAGGTCTGTTGCTGTTGGTGCACTAAGTACTAAACTAGATCCATAAGAATATACATTTACTGATGGTGCAACATATCCATGATTAGATGAGTCTGTATCAACAAAGCCTGAGTCATACTCTATAGAAATATCTCCTGCGTATGAAACTAAAGCACTTGTTGCTGTTTCTGGCATCTTAAAGGATGATGCATAATACGTTCCTGTTACGTCTGTAATTTTGGATACTGGATAGTTTTGTGTTCCTATCTTAATATAACTTACTTCAATAGTATCTGGTACGTCATATACTCTAATATCTACCATCTTATTTGCTGACAATGTATATATATGGCTTGAAGCATTGCTAGGATCTATTAAAGTTTCATCCTGATACACTTCAATGTTTTGGTTTTCTGATATAAAGCTTCCACCAGAAATAGTAAGCTCTGAGGTAGGTGTAGCTGGTAAATAAAAATATAATTTATTACTAATATCCGATGTTACTCCTGCATATGAAGCATACTTATGTCCAAATCCCTCATAGGTAAATGAGGTAGCATCTACATCTGCTGTAGCATAAGAACTATTCATATCAAAATTTGCTGTATACGAATTTGAATATTTGTCATCTTCTATGTCTACCGTACTTGTCCAGTTTGATGAAAATCCGCCTTTAGAGGCTAAATCAACTGTAAACAAATATAACTTTTTACTTTCGGAATTTACTATGTCTCCATCATACTGACTACCTACGCCATTCATATATAGTGAACCACCATTAACGATAATACGGTTACCATTACCGGCTGCTCCACCTGCACCATTACGTCCTGCTCCGATACAAGGGGCTGTAGAATTCATATTAATTGTTACAGTACCATTGTTCAATGTAACAACACCTGCCGAACCACCTGGAACATTTATACTCTGGCTTCCGCCACCACCAATACCGGCGCCATAGCCTTTGCCTAATATATTAAGCTCTAAGTCACCATCAATAGTGATATTTCCTGCATTTACACTTGTATCAATAAGAAACTCTTTGCCTAATGGAAGAACTGTCGAATCTGTATAATTTGTGCCATACTTATCATTTAAATAATCATATGCACTATGTCTTCCAATATCATTGCCGTTCTCGTCCAAATAATAGTATGGTGAAAATGTGGTAGATGGTTTTCCCGAACTAAGAGTTACATCTATATCCAACTCTGCTTCTCCTGCACCAATAGCAGCACCATAACTACCAGCTGCTGTTATAAGAGTCAATATATCTTCTATACCATCTCCATCATCTTTAATTGTTAATGAAGTCTTATATGTAACCGATGAATCTGTAAGCAAGTCAGAAAGCTTTGCATATTTTGCTACTAGATCAGATTCTGAAAGCTTTACAAGTGAAGCATTTACATTTTGAACCTGAATAAGAGGATATATAGATGATGCCTTTGTGCTTTCAAAACGACAATTTCCCTTAACTATGATTGTATAATTACAAGTACTGCCTGAAGCACCAGAATTTAATGATATTATGGATGCATCATTTGATGTTTGAATAATAACATTATCTAAAATAATAGTAACATCAGTAACTGAAGCGCTAGTAGGAACCACATCTATGGATACATTGCTTCGCTGAGTACCTGATCCAACAATAATATATGTACCCGAAGATACATTCATAGTTAAATCAAGATTATCTGTAGCTAAAGTGTAGCTTGAATCAGATGTAACCTCTGACACCGCTTGAACCTTTCCGGTATTAAAAATCACAACCAAAATCATTGTAGCCAAAAAAGCGGCTATAATGGCCGCACTAAAAAACAGCTTCTTTTTTTGCATATAAATATCCTTAATTTTTTGTATTATGTTCATGGCAATCCCTCCCTGGAAAGCTGTAATGTTCTATGATTTCACCGTTTGACAACATCCTTGCCATCATTTTATAGTAAATATATCACAGATGTTGACATATTGCCACTATTTTATTAATTTTTTCCACAAAAAACCATACTTTTTTTAATTTTTTCCCCACATTATTTACCTCTTGTAACTTTTTTTCACCAATTATGCATAAAATGTTTGTTTACATAAATTTTTTCCACACTTCCTTTAAAAAAACAGGATACATCTGTTTTCACAAATGTATCCCATTTATATAGGATAATAATTAAAATGAGTTTATCATAAATTAGCCCTGAAGAGCGTCATAACCTTCTTCACCGGTTCTAACCTTTAAAACATTCTCTACACCGTATACGAAAATCTTTCCATCTCCAATATTACCTGTATAAAGAGCTTTTCTTGTTGCTTTAACTACTGCATCAACTGGGACCTTGCTAACTACTACATCAATTTTAACCTTTGGAAGTAAATTGATA
>CAZNKR010000007.1:0-16581 GCA_964573715.1 uncultured Roseburia sp.
TTTGGTGTTGTACCATGTGGATTTGGTGCTGTGTCATATGGATTTTGAGTTGCACCATATGGATTTTGAGTTGCACCATATGGATTTTGAGTTGCACTACTATCAACTCCATTTCCATAAGGTTTAAAATTTTCAGGATTGCTTGCTGGAATTGCATTTGGGTTTGATACTACTTCCCTAACAACATTACCAGTGATAGCCGCACCACATAATGGGCAAACTAAATCTGAATCTTTTACTTGTGTTCCGCATTGTTGACAAAATTTCATTTTCGTAACTCCTTTAATATATTTTGCTTATGCTAATTACAACTTAATCTGTCTTTAGAAAATTATAGATCCTACAAGATAACCAATTACCCCACCAATAGCCAATGAAACAACTGTTATCATTATCTTTTGATAAATTTTTAATGGTTTACTTTGGTCAAATGATTTTCCTTTGTTTCCGCCTTGAAAGCCCCCAACATTACTGAAATTTTCTGTATACTGTATAGGGACATCTTTATAGCTTGTCCTTACCTGAGTATAGTTAATTGCATCTGACTTATTGTCTATGATTGAATTATCATAGGTATAGTAATTGGCACCTTTATTAAATGAAAGATCACCTTTTTCTCTTTTAGCCATGCCTTCTTCTGGTTGAGCTGCCTTAGGTTCAACCCTTTCATTACTTGCATTTGCTGTTGCTCCACAACTGGCACAAAAAATTGCACCTTCATCTAATACAGCACCACAATACTTACAGTACATCATAACTGCTCCTTCTTTCCACAAAAACTTATGCCTGTTTCTGTCTAGTTTTTTTTCGTTCTATGTGAAAGTCCTTTTCTATTGCTATGGCATATGCAAGTGCATCATCAATATTGGCTTTAAAACACTCTTCTCCAAGTTTTTCAACAAACTTATCTTTCTTCATAACGGACATTGGCTGTTCATTCACATGAGAGAAAATAAGCTTTATGTTGTTCTTTACACAAGTGGAATATACGCCCTCTAATGTATGCATTGCAGTAGCATCCATAGCTGGAACACTTCGCATCCTTAATATTATTATATCAGCTTTTGTGTCTCTTACAACCTCATTTAATTTATCTGCAGCACCAAAAAATAATGGGCCTGTAATCTCAAATACTAAAGTATGTCTTGGTACTGACTTTAAAGAAATATTTTCTGTATCAGTATCTTCATCATAATTTTCATTTTCTGCATTTATTTTATTATAATCATCAATATATTGCCATTCCTTTGTATCAGTAACATCTGCCATTCTCTTCATGAATAATAAAGAAGCAAGAACAAGTCCAAATACAATTGCAACAACAAGGTCAAACACAATGGTAAGAACAAATGTTGTAACCAATACAATTATATCACTTTTTGGTGAATGTTTAACTGTATCTAAAACAGCTCTCCATCCAGACATATTATATGCTACTGTAAACAATATTGCTGCTATGGTTGGCATAGGAATAAGTGCAGCATATGGCATAAGTACAACAAGAATTAACGCTAATACAATTGCATGAACCATACCTGCTACAGGAGTTCTTCCTCCGTTGTTAATGTTAGCTGCAGTTCTAGCAATTGCACCAGTTGCTGGAATACCACCAAATAAACCCGAGGCAACATTTGCTGCTCCTTGAGCAATAAGTTCCTGATTTGAGCGATGTCTTGAGCCAATCATTCCATCTGCTACAACAGCTGACAATAAAGATTCTATAGCCGCCAAAATAGCAATTGTAAAAGCACTTGGTAAAAGTTCTTTTACTGATGAGAAGGTAACATGAGGTATTGAAAATTTAGGAAGATCTCTCGTAATTGTGTACAAATCACCTATAGTATTTACTTTTAAATCTAATAAAGCAACTGCTGCTGAAGCAGCGATAACAGCAATTAGTGATGCTGGTATTGTTTTATTTATTTTAGGCCAAACAATAAGAACAAGAAGAGAAATTATACCAACAATAAGAGCCATATAATTAAATGTATCAAAGCATGTAAATAATGCCTTTAGTTTATCAATTGTCTCAATAGTTTCACCTGTGTATGCCTTAGTACTAACACCCATGAAATCTTTTAACTGTCCAACAAAAATTGTAACAGCGATACCTGCTGTAAATCCTGTTGTTATTGTGTATGGTATAAATTTAATAAGACTACCAAATCTACATAATCCCATAATAACAAGTATAATACCTGCCATAATCGTAGCAATTATTAGTCCATCCATACCATTTGTTGCAACAATACCTGCTACTATAGTAGCAAATGCAGCTGTTGGACCAGCTATTTGGACACGGCTTCCTCCTAAAAAGGATACAACAAATCCAGCAACAATAGCTGTATAAATTCCTATTTGTGGTTCAACTCCTGAGGCTATTGCTAACGCTATTGATAGTGGTAAAGCTATAATAGCTACAATAATACCTGCGATTAAATCCTTAACAAATTGTGCTTTTGTGTATGTTTTCATATTAGAAAACAACATTGGTTTTAACTTATCCATTTCATTTCCTCGATCTTTTTAAAGTATATTAACAATTGCCCCCGCAATATTGTCAACAATATTATTTAGACAACATATGTCCCATAAAATAAAAACCTTTTGCCTCATCTAAATGTACTGATACTATTTTACCTATCAAACATTTATCACCAGCAAAATGAACAGTAATACCACTGTCAAGCTTACCTGTTAGGTATCCCTCAATACGGGTATTTTCTTCTTCAACTAAGACTCTCATGGCTCTGCCTTCAAATCTTTTTATTCTATTAGAAGAAATGGAAGATACCACCTTTAATAGTCTGTTGAATCTATCTTTAATCACACCCTCTGGTACTTGATTTTCCATGGATGCTGCTGGCGTACCTGTTCTTTTTGAATAAATAAATGTAAATGCACTATCATATTCAACCTGTCTAACCACATCTAAGGTGTCATTGAAATCCTCTTCTGTTTCTCCCGGGAATCCAACAATAATATCTGTAGTAATTGTAATATCTGGTATGGTTTTTTTGATTTTACTAACTAACTCAAGGTAATGTTCTTTATCATATTTTCTATTCATAATCTTAAGAATATTACTGCTACCAGATTGTACTGGCAAATGAAGCTGTTTACAAATCTTTGTTGAATGAGCCATAACATCAATTAATTCATCTGACAAATCCTTAGGATGTGATGTCATAAACCTTATTCTTTCTAATCCTTCTATTTTCTCAACTTCCTTTAATAATTCTGCAAAAGTCATTGGATTATCAAGATTTTTACCATATGAATTAACATTTTGGCCAAGAAGCATAATTTCAACTACACCATCTGCAACTAATGCTTCTATTTCTTGTATAATATCTTCACTCTTTCTACTGCGTTCACGTCCGCGAACATAAGGAACAATACAATAGCTACAAAAATTGTTACATCCAAACATAATATTTACGCCAGATTTAAACGGAAATTTACGTTCTATTGGAAGTTCTTCAACAATTTCCTTAGTATCTTTCCAAATATCAATAATCATTGATTTTGAAGTAAGGCTTTGATATAAAAGCTCTGCAAATTTGAATATATTATGAGTTCCAAAAACCAAATCAACAAATCGATAGCTTTTTTGAATCTTAGCTACAACTTGTTCTTCCTGCATCATACATCCACATAGTGCAATCATCATATGTGGATTTTTTTTCTTGTAATTTGATAGCAAGCCTAGATGACCATATACCTTTAAATTGGCATTTTCACGTACTGTACAGGTATTATATATTACAAAATCAGCTTTTTCATCAGTTGTTTCTTCATAACCTATAAGTTTTAGAATGCCTAAAAGTTTTTCAGAATCTCTAGCGTTCATCTGACATCCAAAGGTATTCACACATGCGGTAAACTTTCGACCTAAATCTTTTTCTTTTTCCTGGATTAACTGCTTACATTTTATCATATAATAATATTGACGTTCTTTTTCATCTTCCGGTATATCACCCGAAATATTTATTTTTTCAAGTGCTGCTTCTATATCACTAAGTTTATTCACTTTAAATTCTCCTAATTATCTAATTTGGCCATTACCATATATTATATATTTTGAAGTGGTTAACTCTTTAAGTCCCATAGGACCACGAGCATGCATTTTCTGTGTGCTAATACCTATTTCAGCTCCAAAACCAAATTCGCATCCATCTGTAAATCTAGTAGAAGCATTTACATATACACAGGCTGCATCTATTTCATCTAAGAACTTATTAGCATTATCATAATTCTTTGTTATTATAGCTTCACTATGCTTAGTATTGTGCTCATTTATGTGAGATATTGCCTCAGCAATATCATTAACAATTTTAATAGAAATAATATAATCTAAATATTCTTTATAATAATCTTCATCAGTAGCTAAAATTATTGATGGGCAAATAGATATTGATTCATAATCTCCACGAACCTCAACATTATGTTCTTGTAAAGCCTTTATAGCAGCTGGTAAAAACTCTTTTGCAATGTTTTTATGTATTACCAATGACTCACAAGCATTACATACACCAACTCTTTGAGTCTTTGCATTAATTAAAATGTCTATAGCCATTTGCATATCAGCAGTTTCATCAACAAATATATGACAATTTCCTGTTCCTGTTTCAATTACAGGAATAGAACTATTTTCTAACGTAGCTTTAATTAAAGATGCTGAACCTCTTGGAATTAATACATCCACATACTTATTAAGCTTCATGAACTCCGTAGTAGTTTTTCTGTCTGTAGATTCTATTAATTGAACAAAATCAGGATTAAATCCATTTTCAGTAAGAACGTTTCTAATAACCTTTACAATAGCAATATTCGAATGGATGCAATCACTTCCACCCTTTAGAATCGCTGCATTGCTAGATTTAAAACAAAGTCCAAAGGCATCCGATGTTACATTTGGTCTTGCTTCATAAATAATACCAACAACACCAAGTGGAACTCTTCTTTTGCCAATAATCATTCCATTAGGTCTTTTTGACATATCAGTAACTTCACCAATAGGATCATTAAGACTAGCTACCTGTTTTAGTCCATCAGCCATAGCCTTTATTCTTTTCTCATCAAGTAATAGTCTATCCAATAAACCTTGGGACATATTATTTACTTTTGCATTTTCCATATCAACACTATTGGCGCTAATAATATCTGCTGCGTTATTAACCAAGGCGTCTGCAACCGCACTTAGCATATCATTCTTTTGATTAGTTGTAAGCTTTGCAAGCATATATGCTGCTGCTTTACTATTTTTTCCTAACTGTTCTAAATCAATTTCGCTCATAACTGCCTCCATATATTTGTTTTTCTGTAACTATATAATCAAGCTTAATATCCAATTCATCACTATCTACTTTGTTGAATTTTTGAAATTCAAATCCTATTCCCACTTTATATTGTGGAGTCATGGATGAAATATATCTATCGTAATATCCACCACCATATCCAACTCGATTACATAATGTATCAAATCCCACTACTGGTACAAGCATAATTGCTTTATTTACTAATTCATCAAGACACACATTGGATATGGGTTCTAATATTCCTTTATATCCAACGGATAATTCAGATAATTCATCTACTTTAAAAAAAGACATTTTTCTTTCCTTTGAATCAGTTATCCTTGGAAATCCAATTGCATATCCTTTACTCTTAAAGAACCAAAAAAATTCATTAGTAGAAGCCTCATGATTATAACTAGCGTACATAAAGACCACCTTGCATTTATCTATTTGATTAATAAACAATTCACTATTAATCAAATTGTTAAAAACCTTATGGGATAAATTATTGATATTATCATCTAAAGAGTTATTTCTTGTTTTTGCAACAAGCTTTCTTATTTCTGTTTTATTCATTTTTCTTAGCTCGATCTTTTACATATTCAATTGAACCATCGGGTTTTTCAATTGTCATATTATTTAATGTACCCCGAAGATTATTTCTAAAGGCAGCAACATATTCCTTACGAAGTTTTGCCTGTTCTTCTAATTCTTCTGGTGTAAGACCTACTGTTTTGGATTTTTTGTATAATTCATTTATTCTATCAATGTGTAAATCAGCCATAATTATCCTTTCTTGATTAGTATGTATAGTGTTCCATTTGCACCTAAGATACATCCTAGATATTTAGCCTTTTCCCTATGAACTAGTGATAAACCAGGATATTTATAAACATTAATAAATGCCTTTTTACGACCAAACATACCTTTTTTACTATTTGTACCAATAATAATATCATTAATAGCAGTTTCAAATTTATCTTCACTATTAAATATAAAATCTGTTTTTTTGGCTTCTACATTATAGAATTCTATGCCTTTTGTTGTTTCAACCTTCAAGTAAGGTTTATGATTAAAAATAATAGTATTTGCCAATTTAATATTATCAGATTCATTTTTGTTAAGACAAACTTGACTTTCCTTCGTTGCATAATTGTAAAAAACAACAGTTTCTTCATTTTGTTCAAAATTATACTTTGAATAAACAAGATACTCTCCATTAACCTTAATATACGGTATTGTATCTGTATAAAAGGTTTGAACTATTGTGTCCATAACTATGTTGTTTTTAGAAATAATTATGTCCGAAACAAGCTGACCAAGGTTTACTACACTTATGCTTTCAACCGAAACCTCATCTTTTTCAAGCTTTTTAAATCTTTGTTCCTTGAGAAGTGAAAAACCAGTTTTAATTACACAGATATTTTCACTAATAAGCTTTATGTCGGAAATTCCATTGGATGACATATTTTCATCAACAACCTTAATCGTTTCATTTTGCAATATGTTAAACATAAAAATTTCAAAATCAAGGTAAGATTCATAGCTTTCTGATAAATTACTTCTTAACATCTCATTTTGAATAAGCATATAAAATTCATTTAAAACAAAAACTCTAGTAATTTGATACTTATCATATTTTTCAAAATCATCTTCAATAGAATAAATCTTTTTACATATTTTCTCTTCAAAAGAATATCTAAAAATTCTTATTTCTACTGTTCCATTTTCTCTATTATCAAAATTAGAAAAATATATGAACTTTGGATGTTTATTTATATCAGTAATTTTAATTATATTTAGTTTTGGAATATTTGGTGCAATCTCAATTTTAGTGTTTTTTTCAAGATTATACATATAATATCTTTGATAAGTAAACCCTAAAAGCTTTGCTTCACTATCCTCAATCATAAGAACACATTGATTAGAAAGCATTACACCATTAACACCTTCAGCATTTTTAACAATTCTAAGACTGTTCATAAGACCTCTCTGTTAGATAATATCTAATAAATCAAAATCATTATCTTTATTTGCTAAGAACAATGTTCCAACATCTTTACCATTTATTATTTCTTCAACAACATGAACATCTCTTCCATTGGCTATAATCATATCTACACCAGACTTGGTAGCAATCTTGGCTGCACCAATTTTAGCACTCATCCCACCAGTTCCAACTGAGGATGTACTTGTATCTTTACCCATACTTTCTAAATCTTCATTAATTTCATCAACAACTTTAATAAGCATGGCATCTGGATTCCTATTTGGATCATCTGTATACATTCCATCAATATCAGATAATAAAATAAGTAAATCAGCATTTGTTAATGTGGATACTATTGCTGATAATCTATCATTATCACCAAACTGTATCTCATATGTAGAAACTGTGTCATTTTCATTAACTATAGGAATAACACCTAACTCTAACAGTTCATTAAAAGTATTCATTGCATTTGTTCTATTTGGCTCATTAACCATTGTTACCTTTGTCATTAAAACCTGAGCAACATTTTGACCATATTCACTAAATAGCTTTTGGTAAATCATCATAAGTTGGGCTTGTCCAATAGCAGCACATGCCTGTTTTTGAGGCAAAGTAAGTTTACCATCATCCAATCCCATTTTGTTTCTGCCTACAGCAATGGCACCAGACGAAACTAAAACTACATCTTTTCCCATATTTCGTAAATTTGTAAGTACTCTAACTAGCTTTTCCAATTTTAGTAAATCTAAATCGCCTGTTTCTTTATGTGTTAATGACGACGAACCAATCTTAACAACAATTCTTTTTTTATCTTTTAATGAATTTCTGTAATTCATCTTTCCCTCCATGTCCATTAGGACGAAAAATTATAATTTAATATTATAGCACAACGATAAAAATTCGTCACTATTTTTACATAAATCTGTATTCGTACATATTATTACATAAACCTATATTTACTAGAAATAGCTTCAAATACTTTTATTCCATCCATTGCAGCTGATGTAATTCCACCTGCATATCCAGCACCCTCGCCGCAAGGATAAACTCCTAAAATATTACTTTCAAAATCATCATTTCTTAATATTCGAACTGGTGAAGATGTTCTACTTTCAACTCCAGACATTACTGCGTCTTCCCTATCATAGCCAGGTATAGTCTTTCCAAAGCCTTTAACACATTCCTTTAATGCCTCACATACGTCTTTAGGTAAAACATTGTTTAGATTTGAGAATTCATATTCTCCCTTTATACATGGTTTAATATCTAAAAGCTTTGTAGATTTAGTATTATTACAAAAATCACCAAAAAGCTGAATTGGCACCTTGCCCTTTCCTTCAGTAAAAGCTTTTTTTTCAAGCTCTTCTTGGAATCTTACTCCGCTTAATGCATCATCGTCAAGATAATCTTCCTTTGTAACAGAAACAATAATTGCACTGTTTGCATTTTCACTATCTCTTTTAGAATAGCTCATACCATTTACAACAGTTTGTTCTTTTCCGGATGATGCATTAACCACATATCCTCCAGGGCACATACAGAAGGAAAATACATTTCTACCACCTGTGCTATGACCAGTCAACTTATAATCTGCTGTGGATAATTTATCTGTATCCTTAGTAGAAAATCCATACATAGCCTTATCTATCATTTCTTGAGGATGTTCAATTCTAACTCCTACTGCAAAATTCTTTGGTTCCATTGTAAATCCACGTTCTAAAAGCTTCCTAAAGGTGTCTCTAGCACTATGGCCTACAGCTAATACGCAAACATTTGTTTCAATAATCTCACAATCGTTAACCTTTACCCCCACTAACTTATTATTCTCAATAACAAAATCAGTAACCTGGGAAGAAAATTTAACAGTTCCACCTAATCTAATAATTTCTTCTCTCATGTTTTTAACAACGTTAATAAGGACATCTGTTCCAATATGAGGTTTATTTATATATGTTATTTCTTCTTTTGCTCCAAATTTATGAAAGGTTTCTAAAACAAAATGATTTCTCCCAAATTTATCCTTGACCATGGTGTTTAACTTTCCATCGGAAAATGTACCTGCTCCACCTTCTCCAAATTGTACATTTGAAGTTATATCAAGTACACCCTTATCCCAAAAATCACAAACGTCTTTATGACGTTCGTCTACGGATTTTCCTCTTTCTAGGATGATTGGCTTGTATCCATTTAAAGCAAGCAAATATGCAGCGAATAAACCAGCTGGACCCATTCCAATTATTACAGGAGGATTTTTAAGTTTTTCTTCTCCTGTACACTTAAATGAGTACTTATCTTTAACAGCTTTTGCTACATTACTTCCAAAAATATGTGGATTAAGTTTATTTTCATCCTTTACATAGGCATCAATAGTATACACATATTTTAATTCCGGCTTATCTCTTGCATCTATAGATTTTTTATATACTTGAATCTTTTCAAGCCTTTCTTTAGGAATCCTAAGTAGTTTTAGTACCTTTAATTCAAGCTCCTCATCTGTATGATTTATCTTTAGTTTTATTTGATTTAATCTTATCATTTTAAACGCTTCTTCCTGCAATTATTCCAGTTGCAAATGCAAAGTGTAAGTTGTATCCGCCACATATACCATCAACATTCAACACTTCACCTGTAATATATAATCCATCCACTAGCTTTGATTCCATAGTGCCATTAACATCCAAAAGAGAAATGCCTCCACTTGATACCTGAGCATTATCAAATCCTTTACTTCCGTTTATGTCTATACTAAATGACTTAAGACAGTCTAACACTTTATAAATATCCTTATCAAAATCATTATCAATTGGCTTATCTATCCTTGATAAAGCTCTATCACATACTAATTTTGCAATTTTATCATTCACGAAATTTTTAATAATATCATCATAGGTTTCTTTTGTTTTTGAAATATCAAAATTACTTATGTAGTTTTTAGCAAAGCATATAAGTTGGTTAATATCATACTCTGGTAGAAAATCAATAATAATATATGGACTCTTTTTTTGGGATAATAAATAATTTGCATTTCTAGAAATCTGGAAAATCACAATTCCTGAAAGTCCATAATCCATAAACTGAATTTCTCCACTACTTTCATCTATTTTTTCGTCTTCACAAAACAGCTTTACATTTCCATTACATCGAACACCTTTTATATAAGATAATTCCTTCTTATGTTTAGCTTCGTCTGCTAATAATGGCACTAAAGCAGGTATAACGTCTATGGAGTTATGACCTAGCTTTGATAATAAATAATATCCACTTCCGTCTGAACCAAGATTTTTATATGCCTTGCCACCAGCAGAAACAATAACCTTGTCCGAATATAATGTTTCTTTATTAATCTCCTTATTATTTGTAATATTGCATATAACATCAAATCCATTATCAATATTTTTTTTAATATCCTTAACATTACAGTTAAAAACAAATTCTACTCCTAGCTTTCTAGCAGTGTTATATAAAATATCAACCACCGTAGAGGCTTGCTTTGAATAAGGATAAATATAACCATTAATATCACATAAAATAAGCCCCATATCATTAAAGTAGCTCTTGATATTCTCTGTATTTATGGTATCAATAACATTTTTAACAAAGTTTATATCATCACTATGATAGCAGGAAGTATCTAACTGAGTATTTGTCATATTACATCTACCATTGCCTGTTGCAAGAATCTTCTTTCCTGGTATATCCTTCAGCTCTAAAACTGTTACATGATTGTCTTGTTTAGCAGCTTCAATTGCAGCACACAATCCTGATGCACCCGCTCCTATAATAATAACTTTCATAAATGTACCTCGTTTAATAAATCTTTCATTAGAATATCATAATTTTATTAAGTTGTAAAACTTTCAAGCGTTCTATATAATTCACTAATATTTTTAATTTCAATTCCCTCTTCAAGTCTCTTAATACTATCACTATCTAACCCATCTTTAGATATTATAGTTTCAAGAAATATTACATTGGGATTACTGCTTTCCACTTCTGACTTAAGAATAATATTGTCATTATCCATATGAATTCCAACCTGATATCCAATAAAATATGCAAAAGCAAAGCCCAATATAGGCAAAAATATGCAGATAATCTTCTTTTTCATAGCTTCTCCTATTACTTTTTTAAAGATTATCTGCATTTTTTTATAAATTATACATTTTATAACAAATGAATTTTTCTAAGTAGCTTTGCAATTGATGCTCCCTTTGGCAACATATAAATCTCTGATTCATCTACTACTTTTAATATTAAAATTAATACACCATATACAATCATAGCAATAAATATGGCTATAATAAGGGATATAGGATTATTTCTAGTTAAAATATATAATCCCTTATAAGCTAACATTGAAACCACTGCCATTATAATGGATGCAAAAGCCGGTAAAATGAAAGTATTTAATATTTCTTGAGTATAACCTAGGTACCGTTTTATACATATTGCATTTAATATACAAACAAGAATAGCAAAAACAAAATCTGCAACAACAACTGCTAAAATATCCATTTTAAATACAATTAACAATACTAAAACAAGTAATATGTGTACTCCAAGGGAAATACTTGAATTTATCACTGGTTTTGACATTTTATCAATACCCTGTAAGATTGAATTGGTAATGGTTGATAATGAATATGCTACAACCGTAACAACAGCAAATCTCATAAGCATAACACACACATTAAGCATTTCTTTTCCAGGAAATAGTAATATACAAATAGGTTCAGCTAATGTAGATAACCCAACGCCACAAGGAATAGCAATCAACATTGACAGTCTTACTGAGGATTCAATTTTGTTTACAAGCTCACCTTTATTTCCTCTAGCTAAGGATCTTATTAAGCTAGGAATAATTGCACTAGACAGTGCTGAAGCTACTGCTATTGGTGCAGTAGTTAAAAGCTGATACTTTCCACTATATATACCATATAGACTACTATAATCAGCCTCTTTCATATGAAAAATATTGGACATAACATTACCAAATAGTCCACTATCAATTATTCCGCTAAGATTATAGATGGTTGTACTTAGTAATACTGGCACAATGGTAAAGACCAATGTTTTTGACAAGGTTTTATAATCATCTAATTGTCTAGTTTTATCTCTTTTCATCTGACGTCTAAGAACCGGTCTATAAATAAAGAATATTAATACCATAAATATTAAAGCAAATGAGGCACCAACCAATGTTCCTAAAGTTCCACCAGCTGCTGAATATGCAGCGCCTTGACCAACCTTATCTCCAACGCTAAACAAAAATGCAGCGGCAACAATACTAACAATAGCATTAGCAATCTGTTCAAAAATCTGGGACAATGCTGTTGGTATCATGGTTCCCATACCTTGGAAAAATCCTCGTAAAACTCCTAATAAGCATACAACAAATATTGTAGGTGCTAATACTCTAATGGCCATTGCCATTGATGGGTATTTCCAAAGCTTAGCAAAGAAATCGGCTCCAAAATAAACTATTGATGAACAAATTCCTCCAATAATAATTGCAAAAAGCATGGCCCCAGCAAAGGACCTTTTGGCATTTTTAAACTGACCTTTTGCAACCTTTGCAGAAACAATCTTAGAAACTGCTATAGGTAAACTCATAGAAGAAATCAATAAAAAAATGGAATAAATATTGTATGCGTTAGAATAATATCCAATTCCTTCATTGCCTAAAATATTATTTAATGGAATTCTATATACCAATCCTATAACTCTGACTAAAATACCTGCTAAAGCCAAAATACTGCCTTGTACTAAAAAGTTTGTCTTATTTTTACTCATATCACTCACTATAAACTAAATGCATAAGGCAATAATTCTGTAAGCCTTACTTCTTTAACTTCTCCTTCTTTATTGCTAAGTACAATAACTAAATCTTTTGAAAATTCAGACAAAAACTGTCTACATATGCCACAAGGATAGGTAAAATCATTAGAAGATGCTACTATGGCAATTTTGGTAAACTCTGTATATCCTTCACTAATAGCTTTCATAGTAGCACATCTTTCAGCACAAATCGTTGCCCCATATGAAGCATTTTCAATATTACATCCAGTAAAAATTTGTCCTCTTTTTGTGGCTATTGCAGCTCCAACCTTAAAATTACTATAGGGACTGTAAGCAAAATTCATAGCTTCTTTAGCTTTAATAATAAGTTCACTGTTTTCTATATCCACTGTAGCTAACTTAATTTCATTGTTAAAAACACTATCTCTATCAATATTTAATTTATTAAGAAGTTCCTTTTGTAAATCTTCCATAACCACTCTTTCATCATCTTCCATGTGATCATAGCCAAACAAATGAAACATACTATGTGCAACTAAAAAGGATAATTCTCTATATTGACTATGTCCATATAACTTTGCCTGTTCTTTAACATGTTCGATTGAAATAATAATATCTCCAAGTAAAAGTTCACCACTTTCAGGATCAAAACAATCATTATATTCATCCCCCTCAAGAAACTCAAAATCACCTGGAATAGTATAGTCAATCATAGGAAACGAAAGAACATCTGTTGATTTATCAATATTTCTTTGCTCTTTATTAATTTCTTGTATAGAATTATCATCAACAATTGTAATATCCACTGTACACTCAAATGGACAATCAACAAAATCAAGTGCTCCTAAAACCACTTTATTTATTACTTCCTCATATGGAAAATCAAAATCCATATCAGTCTCATTTAATATGTTTATTTGCATTACTACTCCTTTCCTTCTAAAAATGCCTCTTTTATCAAATAAATCTCCTTAACTGTCAAAGTGGATTCATTTAAATATCCTGTAGAAAGTCTATTCATAACAGCATTTGAAATTATATCCTTTGTTTGAATATTACTTCCTTGTTTTATTTTCATATATTCAACTGCAGCTATTGCTGTATCTGCAAGCATAACAATTGCACCTTCTTTATTATTAGGCTTATTAACCTTTACATTATGAGTAAGAATAATATTAATTACTTCATCTGGAAAAGAATTCTTTTTGGCAAATTTAATTCCCTCCTTAACGTACTCAGATGTATTAAAGATTTTCCCAACATCATGATACATAGCCCCAACATATGCTAAGGTATCATTTGCACCTATTACAAGGGCTGCTTTTTTTGAAAGTCTGGCAACCTCCATACTATGTAAATACACGGTTGATGATTTTTTCTTAATAAGCTCTAATGGTTTATATTTATCTTTAACCATAAGATTAAGTTTACTAGTAGGCGTTTTCTTTAAAATAAATCTATTATACATATACTCTAAGGCTAAAAATATAATCAATGATAGTATAATACCAATCTGTGATTTAAGCAAAAAAGAGTTTGATTCATATTCTGGATAGCTGTCTTTGCAATACAATCTAAATATTCCATGAAGCAATAAGCTAAAAATTACTAATCCTCCACACATAGATAGTCTGTAGATTTTACTTTTCTTTTTGTCAACTATAAAGCAAGTAAATGTGCCTGTTAAAAGCATAATAATTGTAAAAAAGAATTCTGGCTCAGATGCCATAGAAAAAAATCCAAATCCACAAATGGCTGTATTGGTAACAACCGCAGTTTCAAAATCTGTAAACACTGAAACAAAAATAATGATTAATGGAATAAGTCTATATTCGTATGGCATAGTCATCACTAGTGATGCAGATATTAATATCAAATGATATATAACCAGTGTCCTAAGAAAATCTTTTTTAGAGAATATCATATATAAATATGGAATAAGAATAGAAATCGTCATAAATGATACAACTGTTACTCTCTCATTTGGCCATAAAGTTTCATAAAAAACTTTTGATGTTAAATAACAAATAAACGCTGATATAGCAATAACATATATTAAAAGCACTGCCTTAACGGCTGGTATGTTAAATATATCTTTTTTCATGGTTTCTCCTAAATATTCTAAGTATTTTGTGCTTGCATATTCTTGGTTCTTTATATTTGTGAATCGTTAGTACCTTATACTTGCTTTTCTTTATTTGATTTGTAACGATTGGTTCTTTCAAATCTGTTTTTATCCCCAGTATGTTTAGCTTCAAACTCATCATATGCCTTAACAATACGGGCAACTAAAGGATGTCTAACAACATCAGCATTAGTTAATCTAACCACTGCAATGTCTTCTACATCACTTAATATTTTAACAGCAATATCTAAACCTGAAGTGACTCCTTTAGGTAAATCCTTTTGAGACAAATCTCCCGTAACCACAATCTTTGAACCAAAGCCTATTCGAGTTAAAAACATCTTCATCTGAGCAGGTGTGGTGTTTTGAGCCTCATCTAAAATAATAAAGGCATTATCTAATGTTCTACCACGCATATATGCTAATGGAGCAACCTCTATAAGTCCCTTCTCCGTATTGTGGAGGAAACTATCAGCTCCCATAATTTGATAAAGAGCATCATATAAAGGTCTTAGATATGGATCCACCTTGCTTTGCAAATCTCCTGGTAAAAAGCCTAAATTCTCCCCAGCTTCAATTGCTGGTCGAGTAAGGATTATTCTTGCAACCTCATTATTTTTAAATGCCTCTATGGCCATAGCCATGGCAAGATATGTCTTGCCTGTACCAGCTGGTCCAACTCCAAAGCACACAGTATTATGCTTAATGGAATCAACATATTTTTTTTGGTTTATAGTTTTAGGCTTAATAGGCTTTCCACTTACAGTTCTTGTGATAATCTCATTATCAAGCTCTAGTACAACTCCGGCTTTATCTTCATATGTAAGTGAAATTGCATAATCAACATTTTGCTCAGTTATTGAATTTCCTCTAACTGAAAGCTCTAATAGGTTATTGATAACACTAAGGGCTCTTTTTACAGAAACCTCCTCACCAGTAACCTTTACAATGTCATTTCTATAAATAAGTGATACATGAAATGACTTCTCAATCTTTTTTGCAAATTGATCAAAACTGCCAAAAACATTCTGTCCATGTACAGCTAGCATATTTTCAATTGTACCGATTTCGCTCATGTATTTCTCCTTTTGTTTTTCGTTATCTAATTCTTCTAAAACGACAATATTTCCCCTTGCAAATGCTTCGTTTTCATTAAATTCTATTTTAACATTATTTTCTACAATCTGTATACTTTTTTCACTTAAATTATTTAAAAAGTACGAAAATCTTTCATTTAAAATATTTATACTTTCAATATTACTTTTATTAATTCCATGATATATTCCGTTATCCTCTAAAAAATCAATTGTTTCTTCATCCGAATGAGAAAAATTCCCTTCCACACTAATCTGCCAAATATACAA
>CAZNKR010000007.1:16681-39667 GCA_964573715.1 uncultured Roseburia sp.
TTTCTTCATCCGAATGAGAAAAATTCCCTTCCACACTAATCTGCCAAATATACAAGGATAAAATATACATTAAGATAAATGATGTTGATATTCCTATAAACATCATTTTACGTTTTCTATATATGCCTCATACTTTCCAGTCATATGTATATTCATTGCGCCAAGTAAAAGATCATTTGGGAGTTCAAATTTATCTGATATATTAGCGCCAATGCCCATAACTTTACCCTTATTATTTCTCTTAGATTATTCTATGACGCAAAAAAAATAATGTGAGTAATAATGTAGCCTTGCTACAAAATTAATCACATTAGCTTTTGCTTAAAATTAATAATGAAATCTTTAAATACAAAATTTTTTGCAAAGAAATTCCTGCGGATAAATCATACCCACAGGAACTTAATAATCATATCTTACTAACTAGTTAAACTTTCTCTTTCTAGCAGCTTCTGATTTCTTTTTACGCTTTACACTTGGTTTTTCGTAATGTTCTCTTTTACGAATCTCCTGCTGAATACCAGCCTTTGCACAATTCCTCTTGAATCTGCGTAAAGCACTATCTAAGCTTTCGTTTTCTTTAACGATAACATTTGACATTGTCTCACCTAACCTCCCTCCAGTTGCTGATTGTGCACTATACAACTGTATGGGTATATTTTATTGCACAACCACCATTATAGCATATAAAATTGATTCGTCAACTACTTTTTGTAGAAAATATTAAATCAATTTATTGATAATTTTATGGTCAATTTTAAGATGTAATTTTAATAGTTAATAATTAGTTAATCTGGCCTTCTAAGGTTGTTTTAGCCATGGTCAATGCTTCATCTATTTTGTCTACAAGCTTACCACCAGCCTGAGCCATGTTTGGACGTCCACCGCCGCCGCCACCAACTACAGGAGCAATGGCCTTTATGATATTTCCAGCATGAACACCCATCCTTACAACATCATCTGTTGCCATAGCAATGAGATTAACTTTTCCATCTACTGATGATGCTAATACTACAACACCAGAACCAAGCTTTGTCTTTAAATCATCTCCTAAATTACGAAGTTCATTCATGTCAACATCTGGTACTAAAACAGAAAGGAATTTAATGCCTTTAACATCTACAACCTGATTCATAACATCACCTAAGGCTTCGTTTGCAGCCTTACTCTTTAATGATTCAATTTCACTTTGAAGAGTTTTAATTTCAGCCATCATATGACCAAGCTTCTCAGATAATGAAACTGGTGTAGCCTTCACAAGCTTACATGCTTCATTTACTTTGTTTTCTAAGTCTTTGTAATATTCAAATACTGCATTACCAGTAATTGCTTCTATTCTTCTAATACCAGCAGCTATACCTGTTTCTGATAGAATCTTAAATGAAGTAATTGTTCCTGTATTAGAAACATGCGTACCACCACAGAATTCCTTAGAGAAATCTCCCATGGATACAACTCTTACAAAATCACCATATTTTTCCCCAAATAGTGCCTTTGCACCAGTCTTCTTAGCATCTTCTATGGCAAGAACCTTTGTATCAACTAAAATTGCCTGAGCTATTTTTTCATTAACAATACTTTCAACTCTAGCAATTTCATCATCACTCATGGCAGAAAAATGTGTAAAATCAAATCTAAGTCTATCAGGTGTAACCAATGAACCAGCCTGTTCAACATGCGAACCAAGTACAATTCTTAAAGCTTCCTGTAAAAGATGTGTAGCACTATGATTCTTTGCTGTGTCATTTCTTCCTTCAAGATTAATTGATAAAGTTACCTTATCGCCCTTTGAAAAAGCACCTTTTGTAACTTTTCCAACATGACCAACTCTTCCACCTTTAAGATTAACAGTGTCATAAACTTCAAATTCACTTTCTCCAGCTAGAATTATACCAGTATCACCCTGCTGACCACCCATAGTTGCATAAAATGGTGTTTTATCAACGATAATAGTTCCTTCCACACCTTCCATTAATTCATCTACTAAATCAGTCTGAGTAGTAAGAACCAAAATATTAGAAACAAACTCTGTATTGTCGTAACCCACGAATTCTGTTGTTACATTAACGTCGATTTTGTCATAAACTGTTGAATCTTCACCCATATAGTTAGTTTCTTTACGAGCGCCTCTTGCTGTAGCCTTCTGCTTGTCCATGGAAAGTTTGAATCCGTCCATATCAACGCCATAGCCTTTTTCAGAAAGAATTTCAACTGTAAGGTCAATAGGGAATCCATAAGTATCATATAGCTTAAACGCATCGGCTCCAGCTAAAACCTTACTAGAGTTCTTATTAAGAGCTTCTTCCATTTCTGTAAGAATTTTTAATCCTTGATCTATTGTCTTATTGAAGTTTTCTTCTTCTGTTGTAAGAACCTTTAAAATAAGTTCTTTCTTTTCTTCTAATTCAGGATAACCATCCTTACTACTGTCTATAACTGTTTGAGCAAGCTTTGCTAAGAATAAACCTTTAATACCAAGTGTTCTTCCGTGACGAGCTGCTCTTCTAAGTAAACGTCTAAATACATAGCCTCTACCTTCATTAGAAGGGATAATACCATCAGATGCCATAAATGTTACTGAACGTATATGATCTGTAATAAGTCTTATTGAAACATCAGCCTTGTCATCTGTTTGATATGTTACATTTGCCAATTCACAAATTTTATCTCTAATAGCTTTCATTGTATCAATATCAAATACAGAATCAACGTCTTGAACAACTACTGCTAGTCTTTCAAGTCCCATACCAGTATCAATATTTTTCTGTTTAAGCCCTGTATAGTTGTGATGTCCGTCACTTTCAAACTGTGTAAATACATTGTTCCAAACTTCCATGAATCTGTCGCATTCACATCCAACTTTACAATCTGGCTTACCACAGCCGTACTTAACGCCTCTATCATAATAAATCTCAGAGCAAGGTCCACAAGGGCCAGCACCATGCTCCCAGAAATTGTCACAATCACCATTCTCATCACGATAAAATCTTATGATTTTGTCAGCAGGAACGCCAACTTCTTTAGTCCAAATGTCAAAAGCTTCATCATCATCTGCATAAATAGATGGATAAAGTCTATCTTCTTCCATTCCAACTACTTTAGTCAAAAATTCCCAAGACCAGTTAATTGCTTCTTTTTTAAAATAATCACCAAACGAAAAATTGCCAAGCATCTCAAAGAATGTAAGATGTCTAGCTGTTTTTCCAACATTTTCAATATCACCAGTTCTAATACATTTCTGGCATGTCGTAACTCTGTTACGTGGTGGGATTTCCTGTCCTGTAAAGTATGGCTTAAGAGGTGCCATACCAGCATTAATAAGTAATAAACTATTGTCGTTGTGTGGAACTAAAGAAAAGCTGTTCATCTTTAAATGATCTTTACTTTCAAAGAACTCAAGATACTTTCTTCTAAGTTCGTTTACGCCTAAATTTTCCATGATATCCTCCAAAAACTGTATATTATTCTACCTTTGTGGCATTTTCTGCCTCATTAGCAATTTTTTTATCTTTTCTATCTCTAAGCTTCTTACCAACGAAGATACCCGCGACTGCTACCGCCACTATGCAAACAAATTCCACTGCATAAAATATAAACATTTGAATAAATGATGCTGCTAACATAAACATCTCTCCTTTTCAAAGTGAGTATAACTCACATAATCTTATAAATACTAACACAAAAATTCATATTTTTCAATTATTTATAGTACAATCTGATTTCTTCCATTTTCTTTGCCAGAATATAACTTATCATCAGCTATTTTAATGATTTCATCAACTGATTTTAAAACATCTCCCTTTGCAATGCCAAAAGTCATGGTAACCTTTATCTTATAATCCTCATAGCATACACACAAATTTCTAACTTCATTCATAATCGAAACAAGCTTCTTGTAAGTAGTACTTTCATCATCATTTATGAAGCAAAGAATAAACTCTTCACCACCCCATCTAATAGCAAATCCGTCTTCAGTCATATGTTTTTTCAATATACCTGACACGGATTTTAGAACCTCATCTCCTGCTTCGTGTCCATAGTTATCATTAACCTTTTTGAAATAATCAATATCACACATTAGAATACATAGAAGTAAATATAGCTGTAATAATAATTGCTGCCAAAGGTACTAGAACAATAGGTAAAATACTAAGTGTAAGTAAACTTTTCTTTAGTGTTTCACGTTTTTTCATTATATCACCATCTTCCTGTAGTCATAAAATCATCTGCACATTTTTTTGCCGCTTCAATAATGTCATCACTGTAGCCTATAACCTTAAGCAAAAGAATAGCATTTCTTGTGGTTGCTCTTCCAAAAAGAAGCTGATAATTAAAGCAAACATCATCATTAACAACACTTTCTTCAAAATGATAGTTAGAATAACTTGCTTCTAATATATGTGTAAGCTCAATATCATGAGTAGCTGCAAAGCATAAAACATTGTCTGTATTAAGACTTTTAAGAATTTGGGATGATGCTGCTATACGCTCTACCGTATTGGTTCCACGTAATACTTCGTCAACAAAGCATACCATTGGCGAAGTATCTTTTGATGCATCAATAATTCGCTTAAGTGCTTTAATTTCCACCATATAGTAGCTATCATGGTTTTCCAAATCATCCTTAAGTGACATGGAGGAATAAACTCTAAACATACTAAGATTCATTGAATGAGCTGTTACAGTATAAATAGTTCTTGCTAAAATACAATTAATAGCTACTGTCTTTAAAAATGTAGACTTTCCTGATGCATTACTGCCTGTAAGCAAAACTCCCTTTTCTTCTGTCAATGAATTTTTAACTGGAGAACTAATAAGTGGGTGGTAGATATTTTCAAAAGAAATATATCTTTCCTTATCCACAAAACATGGTTTTGAGAATTCTTCATATGTTTTAGCTAAGTACTTTCTGTAGGAAGCAATGGCTATGCAGGCCTCTAGCTCTCCTAAAGAATCAAAAAGCTTATCAATTTGGTCCATATTTTCAACTGTTTTCCTTAACAAAGAATTGAATTTAATAATGTCCACATGAAATATCATCCTTATGTAGTCCATTACAATTTCAATTATTGAGCCATCAATACTATCTGAAATAAGAAACATACCTTTTTGTAACGAAGACAGTTTTCCATTGATACTATTAATTTCATCTACATAAGCTTTCAAATCTTTTGGAATGGCTTTTCCAATAATTTTTGACAGTGAAATAGTATTAACTAAATATCTAAAAGAAGCAAAATAATTTTCTATATCTGCCTTTTTTCTATAATACGAAACAACATTGTATGCAAGTACAGCTATAAAGGCAACAATACCAATAGCTGGCTTTGTAAGAAGACAAATAACAGATGCAAAAAAAGCTACTATACATACATAATGAATCAAATTACTCTTTTTTTTGATATTACCTAAGTTATGAATAAACTCAATTAGAGAAGAAACTCTTGTCCTTCCTAGACTTGAAAAGCTTTTTTGAAGATTTTTGGCTTCATTTTCATTTTGGTAGAAATAGCTTATAGTAGCATCCAAATCATTTAGAACAGCTTTAGACTTTGGGGTTTTAAGCATGCTATACAAATAATCCTCTCCAATAGAGGAATAAGTGTTATTAATCTGCATAAATACAGAATCCATATCCAAATCATTCCAGGTTATATCATCGATTTCCTCTTTAACTTTACCACTTTTTTTAAGATGCTTATAGTATTGGGAAATACGTTCAAGTTCTTCACGCTTATATTTTCTATCTTGAATATTTCCATAATTTTTATCTATAATAGCTGCTAACTTTTCCCTTCCTTGCTTTTTGCTTCGGTAGGATTGAATTGCAAAAAATATACCAATCAAAACTATTATGCCTAAATAAATGTATCCTTCCATAAATTACGTATGGTTAATCCATACACTCCTTTCAAATAGTACAATAGTTAAATTATATCCTATTTTTGCAATTCTTTCCATACAAAAAGCAAATAAACAAAAGTTCCTATTGTATTTATCAAATCATAATATAATACAACCAAAGGTTTTCCAATAGCCTTTAATTCCTCAATTTTTAACTTCAGTTTCGTTATTAAGATTAACCTTTACAGCTTCTTGTGGAATAAACTTTGGTTCAGTTGTCATTATAGTTTTTCCAGCTGCCGACTGAAAAAGCTCATCCTTCGTACGTTCAAGTACATACTCATCTGTGAGGTTTGGAATAACCATTAAGTCCATAAATCTTTTAATAAATGTGGACTTTCCTGTTCTTACAGGTCCTACAACCCCTATGTATATTTCACCACCAGTACGCCTGTTGATATTTTCATAATCATCATATTTTGACATAATAATACCCCCATATAAAAGTTTTTATTACTAATTATATGAGGGTATAGATTTAATAGAACATAAAACTATGAACGATAATCACCATTAATTTTAACATAATTGTATGTAAGATCGCAGCCCCAAGCTGTTGCTTTGGCATCTCCATCATTAAGATTAACGTTAATAAGTATTTCTTCTTCTCCAAGAATTTCTTTAGCGAATTCTTCAGAGAATTCAACACCAGCACCATTTCTGCAAACTGCAATGGTTCCTTTTTTTGATGCTAAATCAACATCAACCTTATGAATATCAAATTCTGCATCTGCGTATCCAATAGCACATAATATACGTCCCCAATTTGCATCCTCTCCAAACATAGCACATTTAAATAATGGCGAACAAATTACGCTCTTTGCTACTGTAATAGCTGTATCTATATCTTTAGCATTTTTACAATTACATTCAAGAACCTTAGTTGCACCTTCACCATCACGAGCAAGCATCTTAGTAATATTCATCATTACAATATATAATGCCTTCTTAAATGTTTCATAATCTTCATCTTCCTGTGTGATTTTGGTATTTTGGCAAAGTCCATTAGCCATAACAACTAATGTATCGTTTGTTGATTGATCTCCATCTACGCTTAAGCAGTTATATGTTATTTTAACTATTTCTACAAGTGCTTTTTTTAGCAAATCCGAACTGATAGCTGCATCTGTTGTAATAAAATTAAGAGTTGTGGCCATATTAGGATGTATCATTCCACTTCCTTTTCCCATACCACCAAGATGGCAAATCTTACCACCAAGCATAAATTCAACAGCAACTTCTTTTTTAACTGTATCAGTAGTCATAATTGCATTGGCAGCAGCTTCATTACCGTTATACGTTAATTTTTCTTTAAGCTCTTCAATATGTGTTTCTATTGGTTCAATTGGTAGTATCTGACCAATAACACCTGTACTAGCAACGATAACCTCTTCCGGTTTAATATTAAGAACATTTGCTGCTAATTTACACATTTTAATTGCTTTTTCTTCTCCATCCTCATTGCAGGTATTTGCATTTTTAGAATTAGCAATAATCGCCTGTGCTTTTCCATTAGTTGCAATAAGGTTGTTTCTTGTAACGATAACAGGAGCACCCTTTACTTTATTAGAAGTAAAAACCCCTGCTGCGTTACACATAACATCACTAACAACAAGACATAAATCATTTTTGTTTTTGTCTTTGTTGTATCCGCAGTTTAGTCCACTTGCCTTTATTCCTGATGCGGCGCATACGCCACCATCAATATATTTATAGCCATCAAAATTTTTCATTTCCATATAGGTCGCCTCCAATGAATAAAAATTATAATATTTCTTTATTTGTAAATTAATATACATCCGTATATTTATTTTGTCAATGTTATATACTATATTTTTCTATAATCTGCTTTTAAAATCTTCATAACCAAAGGTATTAATAATTTTCAATTCATCATTTATTTCTTTAACAATAATATCTGGAAGATTGATTCCATTAAATGTATTATTCTTAACCATTGAATATAATGCCATATCCGTGAATATAAGCATATCTCCCTCTTTAAGCTCCTGCTTAAAGGAATATGCTCCAATTATATCTCCTGCTAGGCAGGTTGGACCACCTAATATATAATTATGCATATATTCATTGTCCTCACCTGCATGAATAATCAATGGTCTATAAGGCATTTCAATTACATCAGGCATATGGCAAGCTGCAGAAACATCCAAAATAGCCGCTGCTTTTTCACCATCAATAACATCTAAAACTCTTGAAGCTAAAAAACCTGCATTTAGAACACAGGCTTCACCTGGTTCAAGATAAACCATAAGCTTGTAATCCTGCATTGTTTTTTTTATACATTCAATTAATAGTTCAATATCATAATCATCCTTGGTAATATGATGGCCTCCACCAAAATTAATCCATTTCATTGACTTTAAATATTCTCCAAAATTGGCCAATACAACTTCTAAAGTTTTTGATAGATCATCCGAATTTTGCTCACACAATGTATGAAAGTGCAATCCATCAATACCATTTAAAACAGTAGGGTCTAAATTAATTGCCTGTTTTAATGCATCTAATCTAATACCTAGTCTAGACCCGATAGCACAAGGATCATACATTTCATGTTCACCTGTAGAACATTCTGGATTAATTCTAAGTCCACAAGAAATATGTCTATCTGTTATTTTTTCATAGGCAAATATTTTTTCTTTATATTTATTCCACTGATTGATACTATTAAAAACAATATGATCAACAGTTTTAATAATTTCATCAAATTCATTTTCTTTATATGCAGGGCTGAAAATATGTACTTCACCTAAAAAGTATTCTTTACCAAGCTTTGCTTCATGTAAAGAGCTAGCAGTTGTTCCATTTAGATACTTGCTCATCATAGGATAAAGACTATACGTAGAAAAAGCCTTTTGAGCCAATAATATTTTACAGCCTGTCTTCTCTTTTAGCCCTGACAATATCTTCATATTTTTCTCAATTAAATCTTCATGAATAATATACGCAGGAGTTTTAACATTCTTATAAAGCTCTGTCAATCTAGATAAATTTTCCAAATGTGAAATCACCTTTCTGTTAATCAACTAAAGTTGGGTTAAAGTTTTCAATCCAAGGAAGTCCCCATTTATTTAGCGCCTCCATAAATGGATCAGGATCAAACTCTTCAATATTAAATACACCCTTTTTATCCCACTTTCCTGTCATTAACATCATTGCACCAATCATAGCCGGAACGCCTGTTGTATATGAAATAGCCTGAGAACCAACTTCCTTATAGCACTCTTGATGATCACAAACATTATAAACATAATATTTAACATCTTTACCATTTTTCTTACCTTGGAAAATGCATCCAATATTTGTCTTTCCAACTGTTCTTGGACCTAGTGAAGCAGGATCTGGTAATACAGCCTTTAAGAATTGAAGTGGTACAATTTGTTTACCTTCAAATTCAATAGGTTCAATACTAGTCATACCCACATTTTCTAAGCATTTAAGATGTGTAAGATAGCTTTGTCCAAATGTCATAAAGAATCTAATTCTCTTTATACCTTTAATATTAATTCCAAGGGATTCTAATTCCTCATGATGTAATAAATACATATCCTTCATACCAACCTGATCAAAATCATACTCTCTTTTTATCTCCATTGGTTTTGTTTCAATCCATTTTCCATCTTCCCAATAGCTTCCATTAGCACTTACCTCTCTAATATTTATCTCTGGGTTAAAATTTGTAGCAAATGGATATCCATGGTCTCCGCCATTACAATCAAGAATATCAATATAATTAATCTCGTCAAAATAGTGCTTCATAGCATAAGCTGAAAATACACCTGTAACCCCTGGATCAAATCCACTTCCTAAAAGAGCGGTAATTCCTGCTTCTTTGAATTTCTCTCTATAATCCCACTGCCACTTATATTCAAATTTTGCTGTATCTAAGGGTTCATAATTAGCTGTATCCATGTAATTTGTCTTTGTAATTAGACATGCATCCATAATTGTCAAATCTTGATAAGGAAGTGCAACATTTATAACAAGGTCGGGATTAAATTCATTAATAAGTTCAACTAATTCATCAACCTTATCAGCATCAACCTTAGCTGTGTGAATAATTGTTTTTCCACCATCAAGTTTTTCCTTAAGTGCATCACATTTTGCCTTAGTTCTGCTGGCAATCATAATTTCTTCAAATACCTCGCTGTTTTGACAACATTTGTGAGCAACAACACTGGCAACTCCGCCTGCTCCAATAATAAGTGCTTTACCCATTTTTGTTTCTCCTTTTCATATTTATTTGATTTCTAGTAATTTTTTTACATAGTTTGGAAGCATAAATGCCCCAACATGTAAATCTGTATTATAATATTTTGTTTCGATTCCTATTTTATTCCAAATATCTGCTTTCAAATCCTTTATCGGATTAAGCCCCTTAGAGGCAAAGCCAAACAGCCAATGTCCTGAAGGATATGTTGGAATATTCATTTGATAAACATATGCATTTTCAAAGGATGCGCTTATTCTAACATGAGATTTTATCATTGCTTTAGCATCCTGAGTATAATAAGGGCTTTCATGTTGATTGATAAGTATTCCATTTTCATTTAATGCATTATAACAATTGCCGTAAAATTCCTTAGTAAACAGGCTTTCTCCAGGCCCAAAGGGATCTGTAGAATCCACTATAATCAAGTCATATTCATTACATTTACTTCTAACAAACTTAAGTCCATCTGCATAGTGAATATCAAGTCTTTCATCCTCTAATGAACAAGCCACCTCTGGTAAATATTCTTTGCAAATATTTACAACCTCCTGGTCTATTTCAACCATATCAACGTGTTCAATTGTTTTATATCTTAATATTTCCCTTATTGTACCACCATCTCCTGCACCAATAACTAGCACCTTTTTAATATCTGGATTAACAGCCATTGGAACATGCGTTATCATTTCATGATAAATGAATTCATCTTTTTCTGTAAGCATTAAGAACCCATCAAGTGTTAGTACTCTTCCAAACTCGTATGTATCAAACACATCTATTCTTTGATATTTACTTTGCTTAGAAACAAGCTGTTTATCAACCTTAATAGAAAACCTTACGTTTTCTGTATGATTTTCTGTGAACCATAAATCCATAATTTACCTCCTACAAAAGAACATTTATGTAATTAACTTCTAAATCCTGTGTTCCAGTTAAGGAACATCCTTTTTCTTTAGCATAAATAATATAATCTATAATCTCTTTTGTTATTCTTTCCCCAGGAGCAAGTATGGGTATCCCTGGTGGATAACACATAACAAATTCATTGCATATATATCCAGCACTTTCACAAATTTTAACCTGATGCTTCTTACTATAGAATGCACTTTGTGGTGAACATACCACCTGTGGATTAATATACTCATGATCAAAAAGTCCCTCTGGATTTTTCTGGTAACGTCTTTTTATCTCAGATAATGCTGAAATAAATCTTTCTATTTCTAACTCTCTGTCTCCCGCGGAAACAATAGCTAAAATATTACCCAAATCACCAAATTCGATTTGTATTCCATATTCATCTCTTAAAATATCATACACTTCAATTCCCGCTAGCCCAATATCCCTTGTGTATACAGAAAGCTTGGTTTTATCAAAAGCATAAATGCTATCACCATTTTCTATTTCACTAGAATAAGCATAATAACCACCTAATTTATTTATTTCACCTCTTGCATAATCTGAATACTGTACTGTTTTTGCAAACATTTCCTTACCATTCTTGTATAGATTTTTTCTAGCTAAATCTAAAGAAACCATAAGTAAATATGATGCAGACGTGGTCTGAGTAAGGTTGATAATTTGATGAATATACCCCGAATCAACATTTGGACCAGCTAACAACAACGAACTTTGTGTTAATGATCCACCTGTTTTATGTAGGGAAACAGCCGCCATATCTGCTCCAGCATCCATCGCTGAAGGAGGCATATTATCGCCAAAATATAAATGTGTACCATGAGCTTCATCTACTAAAACCAGCATATTATGTTCATGGGCAAGCTTAACAATTTCTTTTAGGTTTGAACATATTCCATAATATGTTGGATTATTTACCATAATTGCCACAGCATCTGGGTTTTCTTCAATTGCCCGTTTTACATCATAGGTTTTCATTCCTAATGGAATACCTGATTTTCTGTTTGTATCAGGATTTACATATACTGGAATTGCTCCTGATACTACTAAAGCATTTATTGCACTTCTATGCACATTTCTAGGCATTATTATTTTATCTTTTGCTTTACAGGCTGTCATAATCATAGTCTGTACTGCTGCTGTTGTTCCATTTACAATAAAAAATGCATTTTTGGCACGAAAAGCCTTAGCTGCAAGATTTTGTGCATCCTTAATAACTGATACAGGATGACAAAGATTATCTAAAGACTTCATGGAATTAACATCAGTTAGCAAGCATGTTTTACCTAAAAAATCTCTTAACTCTTTATTTCCTCTACCCCCCTTATGTCCAGGCACATCAAGATGTACTATAGGGTTCTCTCTGTGCTCTAATAGAGCCTCATAAACTGGGGCATTCTCCTGTGTTAGATTCATAATTACCTCCTAAACAATTTTTTGCATAAGAAATAACGCAACAACTGTGCACTTTTGCACTAATTGCTACTATTAATTTTAATATATATTCATTCCACTATAAATCTCAATCATTTCCTTACGAAGAAGTTCAATAATTGATAGTCTAGTTTTTGGTGGAATCTCATAAGCATCAGTATTAAACAGATAATTTTGTAAATCTATCTCTTTAATTAAAAGCTTGGTATGGAAAGTGTTTGTTTGATAAACATTAATATCAGTTGCATCATATCTACTAAGGGTATCCTCATCAAAATAATTTTGTACTGAACTAATGTTGTGGTCAATGAAGTACTTTTTTCCAGATAAATCTCTAGTAAAACCACGTACTTTGTAGTCAATAGTAATAATATCCGAATCAAAGCTACTAATAAGATAGTTTAGGGCATTAAGTGGTGATATTTCACCACAAGTTGCCACATCAATGTCAACTCTGAATGTAGAAATATTATTGTCAGGGTGATACTCAGGAAATGTATGTACTGTTACATGACTTTTATCTAAATGTGCATGCACAAATTCAGGTGTAACATTTGCATATTGTCCTTGATTACATGAAATATCAATATTTTCAGGAAGATTGTCCTCAGCAATAAGTACATTAACTGAAGCTCCCTGTGGTTCATAATCCTGTTTTGAAATATTCAGAATATGTGCACCAATCATTTCTGTTACTTTACATAGAATTGCAGTAAGTCTATCCGAATTGTACTGCTCATCAATATATTCAATATAATCCTTTTGCTCTCTCTCGCTCTTTGCATAGCACACATCGTATATACTAAAACTCAGTGTTTTTGTGAGATTGTTAAAACCATACAAGGTGAGTTTCTTTTCCAACCCTAACATCATCCTTCTTTCTTTTAGTAAATTTTTATTCTAAAAAAGGGAACCTAAAATAGATTCCCTATCCAGTAAAAAACAATATCATATTTTGTTGAATTTATCAAGATAATTTATCACTTTATTTTAACAGATAATTTATCACTTTATTTTAACAAACAATTAATAATTTATTGAATATAAAAAAATTATTGAATATGTTGGTGCGTAAATAGATGATCCTGACAATATTCATGATTTCCTTTACATTTTGAACAATATCTAAATACAAGGTCTGGATATTCTTCACTTGTTCTTTTACATATTTCGCATGTATGCACATTGTTTTGTGGTCTTACCTTTACTACATCTTTTTTAAATTCATGTCTAACAGCTCTCGCTTTAGGTGATAATCTCTTACTCTTTCGATACATCAAATAGAATATCAAGAAATTAAGCAAGGATATAATAATAGTAATTCGATAACACCAAATCACTTCCTGCATATATGAATAGTATTCCTCAGTCATAAAATCTTTGTATTGAGAAAGTGAGCTTCCTATCTTAATAAAATCATATCCAATAAGAACCAAATCCAGTATAGCTAGCCATCTAACCTTAACAGGAATAATAAACATAAAATAAACCTGCATCTCGCCGTAAAATAATGCAAATGCTAAAAACGAAGCTAAATTAATGTAGTAGGTACTAATATTAACTGATATACCCTCTCCCATTGCACTTGAAGGACCAACAAAGTAAGTAATAAGATATATAAGTAATGCTCCAACTGTCATAAATAAATAGCCAGAAAAGATGTAAACATTGTATTTAAATGTGCCCAAATATCTCTCTAAGCTTGTACCTACCCAATAAATAAACATAAACATAAATATGGTAAATACACCTAAATCTTGAGGCATAGTACATATCCATGTAAATAATCTCCATATCTGACCTTGAAAAATCAGCTTTGGATCCATAAGTAAATAGTTGTATAATGTTGGATTCACTATTGCCGTTAAATATCCAATACCATATGCAATAATCATGTAAAGAGGAAGGTTTTTAATAGCATATCTTCCAAATCTTCGTTCAAATTTATTTGTGTAATTCATTTTTCCTCCAAATAAAGGAGGATGGTAAATCCATCCTCCGATGAAATAATGAGTTTATTATAATTTTTGTAAACTCCTTTGTCAATTTAATAACTTGTATTCACAAAATTTTAATAAATTCTAGAGGTATTCATTCCGGCATTACCCATTCCGCCATTATTCATTCCGGAATTGTAATTATATCTTTCTGTATAATCTACAAAGTTTATTATTATCGTCCACATTTAACTCCGATTTGTTATTCTTTTTATACTATGCTGGAATTTCAAAAAATTTAATAAAATAAGAAGAAGGAGAACTTGAAAATAAAAGTAGTTTATACTATAATAAGGCGATTGCCAAAACCTTGACAAAAGAAGGAGTCATTATATGAGTAACAGTTACAGATTAGGTATTGACATCGGTTCAACAACCGTAAAGATTGCCATACTTGACAATAACAATAAAATCGTCTTTTCAGATTACGAAAGACATTACGCAAATATCCAAGAAACACTTGCCTCTTTATTAAAAAAGGCTAGAGACCAGTTTGGTGAAAATGTAGACCTCAGATGTAGTATTACAGGCTCAGGTGGTCTTACCCTTTCAAAGCATCTAGATATTCCTTTTACACAAGAAGTTGTTGCTGTTTCTACTGCACTTAATGATTATGCACCTCAAACTGACGTAGCTATTGAGCTAGGTGGTGAGGATGCAAAGATTATATATTTTACAAATGGTATTGACCAAAGAATGAATGGTATCTGTGCTGGTGGTACAGGTTCATTTATTGACCAGATGGCCTCTCTTTTACAGACAGATGCTAGCGGTCTTAATGATTATGCAAAAAATTATCAGGCTATATACCCTATCGCTGCTAGATGTGGTGTATTTGCAAAAACAGATATTCAACCGCTTATTAATGAAGGAGCTACCAAAGAAGATTTGTCCGCTTCTATTTTCCAGGCCGTTGTTAATCAAACCATTAGTGGTCTCGCTTGTGGTAAGCCAATTCGTGGTAATGTTGCATTTTTAGGTGGTCCACTTCACTTTTTACCTGAGCTTAAGAATACCTTTATACGTACTCTTAATTTATCAGATGATGCTGTTATAGCTCCTGCACATTCCCATTTATTTGCAGCTACAGGTTCAGCTCTAAGTGTAAAGGGAGATGAAAGCATTTCAATTGAAGAACTTATTACTAAGTTATCCACTGGTATTAAAATGGAATTTGAAGTTAAACGTATGAATCCATTATTCGCAACACAGGATGACTACAATGAATTTATAGACCGACACAATGAACATTGTGTTCGTACTGCTGAGCTTTCTACATACAAGGGTGAATGCTTCTTAGGTATTGATGCTGGTTCTACAACTACAAAGGTTGCTTTAGTTAGTAGTGATGGTGCTCTTTTATATTCATTCTATTCAAGCAACAATGGTAGTCCATTGGCCACCTCCATTAAATCTATAAAAGAGATATATTCCCTTATTCCAAAAGAAGCTAAAATCGTATATTCTTGTTCAACAGGTTATGGTGAACAGTTAATTAAAGCGGCTCTTATGCTAGACGAAGGTGAAGTTGAAACAGTTGCACACTATTATGCTGCTGCTTTCTTTGAACCAGATGTGGATTGTATTTTAGATATTGGCGGACAGGATATGAAATGTATCCGTATCAAAAACAATACTGTTGACAGTGTACAGCTTAATGAAGCTTGCTCTTCTGGATGTGGATCATTTATAGAAACCTTTGCAAAATCTCTTAATTACAGTGTACAGGATTTTGCAAAAGCTGCTCTTTATGCTAAAAATCCAATTGATTTAGGAACAAGATGTACTGTATTTATGAATTCTAATGTTAAGCAAGCACAAAAAGAAGGCGCTACTGTGGAAGACATTTCTGCTGGACTTGCTTATTCTGTTATTAAAAATGCCCTCTTTAAGGTTATTAAATTAACCGATGCAAAAGATTTAGGAAAAAAGGTAGTTGTTCAAGGTGGTACTTTCTACAATGATGCTGTTTTACGATCATTTGAGACCATAGCTGGATGTAACGCAGTTAGACCTGATATCTCAGGTATTATGGGAGCTTTTGGTGCTGCTTTGGTTGCCCGTGAAAGATATGAGGGTAAGACTACTACTATGCTTTCTATTGACGACATCAACGCACTTACCTTTTCAACTAGTATGGCTAGATGTAAAGGATGTACAAATAGCTGTTTACTTACAATCAATAAGTTTTCAGGTGGTAGACAGTTTATTACTGGAAATAGATGCGAAAGAGGTATTGGAAAAACTAAAAATGCAAATAACGTTCCAAACCTATTTGAATATAAAAACAAACGAATATTTGGATATGAATCACTTACTGAAGATAAAGCCCAAAGAGGTACTGTAGGTATTCCAAGAGTCCTCAATATGTATGAAAACTATCCATTTTGGGCTACATTTTTTAAGGAGCTTGGCTACAGAGTTGTTCTATCCCCTATTTCAACAAGAAAAATTTATGAATTAGGTATTGAGTCCATTCCATCAGAGTCAGAGTGTTATCCAGCAAAGCTTGCTCATGGTCATATTTCATGGCTTATTAAAAATAATATTAAGTTCATTTTCTATCCATGTATTCCTTATGAACGTAATGAAACTCCAGATGCAAACAATCACTTTAACTGTCCTATAGTTACTTCTTATGCTGAAAATATTAAAAACAATGTAGAAGAGCTTAAATCTGATGATATTAAATTTATGAATCCATTTATGGCATTTACAAATGAGGATGTACTTACAAAGCGTCTTGTTGAAATATTTACAGGAGAACTTAATATTCCATCTGATGAAGTTTATGCTGCTGCTCACAAGGGTTGGAGCGAAATGGAAGCCTCAAAATTAGATATTATGAAAAAAGGCGAAGAAACTATAGAATATCTTAACAAAACCGGAAAAAGAGGTATTGTTCTTGCCGGTAGACCATACCATATTGACCCAGAAATCAATCACGGTATACCAGAGCTTATTAATTCATACGATATAGCAGTTCTTACTGAAGATAGTGTATCCCACTTAGCCGATGTAGAACGTCCTCTCATTGTTATGGATCAATGGATGTATCATTCTAGACTATATAGAGCTGCAAATTACATAAAAACAACTGAAAATCTTGACCTTATTCAGCTTAACTCCTTTGGATGTGGCTTAGATGCAGTAACAACAGATTGTGTAAATGATATTTTATCTAAATCAGGTAAAATTTATACTGTATTAAAGATAGATGAAGTTAATAACTTAGGAGCTGCACGTATAAGAATTCGTTCACTTATTTCTGCCCTTAAAGTTAGGGATAAGAAGAAGTCTTGCAGAACAATTCTTCCTTCAAGTATCAATAAAGTTGAGTTCACTAAGGAAATGAGAGATAACCATTACACTCTCCTTACACCTCAGATGTCCCCAATTCATTTTGAACTACTTGAACCTGCTCTTAGATCTCAAGGACTTAACGTAAAGATATTACAGCAAGATACCACCGATCCTAACTATAAGGCTAAATGTAAGTCGGCAGTTGATATTGGTCTTAAATATGTTAATAACGATGCCTGCTACCCTTCTTTAATAGTTGTTGGTATGATGATGGAAGCATTACTTTCAGGTGAATATGATCTAAACAAAACGGCTGTTGTAATGACACAAACAGGTGGTGGCTGTAGAGCTTCAAACTACGTTGGATTTATTAGACGTGCACTTGAAAAAGCTGGTATGTCTCAAATCCCTGTTATCTCATTAAGTGTACAAGGTCTTGAACACAACTCAGGCTTTAAAATCACACCAAAGCTTGCCATAAAAGGTATGCAGGCTCTTATCTATGGTGATGCTTTTATGAGAGTTCTCTACCGTATGAGACCTTATGAGTTAGAAAAAGGATCTGCAGATGCGCTTCATAAAAAATGGGTTGAAATATGTGTTGCTTCTCTTCAAAAGAAGGGCAATGGTTTTGGGGAATTTAAAAAGAACTTACGAGGAATTATCAGAGACTTTGACGCACTCCCTATAGATGAAAATTTAAAGAAACCAAAAGTTGGTATTGTTGGTGAAATTCTTGTTAAGTTTTTACCTTCAGCAAATAATTATTTAGTTGAACTTTTAGAGGCAGAAGGTGCCGAGGCAGTTATGCCTGACCTACTAGATTTCTTCCTCTATTGCTTCTACAATTCAAACTTTAAGGCTGAATACCTAGGTATGTCTAAACGCACTGCAAGACTTAGCAATCTTGGAATAAAGGTACTTGAATACCTTAGAAAGCCTATAACTAAGGAATGTAAAAACAGTAAGCATTTTAGTGCTCCTGCTGACATTAGAGAATTGGCCAAAATGGCATCTGATATTGTTTCTATTGGTAATCAAACAGGTGAAGGTTGGTTTTTAACTGGTGAAATGCTTGAATTACTCCATAATGATGTTCCAAACATTGTTTGTGCACAGCCATTTGGATGTCTACCAAATCATGTAGTTGGAAAAGGTGTTATTAAAGAATTACGTTTAGAGCATCCTGATGCAAATATTGTTGCTGTTGATTATGATCCAGGTGCATCAGAGGTAAACCAGCTAAATCGTATTAAACTTATGCTTGCTACTGCTAACAAGCAAATTGAAGAAAAAAAATAAAACCAAATATTAATATTTGAATTAACCTTTGTTTTAGCATTTGAATTAACATTTAAATTAACATTTAAATTATTTTTTCAATAACTTTAGTAGTTAAAATTTAATATATTAATTATTTTTTGAACTGACCTTTCTATGTTAGAACAGATAACTAATGTAGAAGGGTCAGTTTCTATTTTCTTTCCACTTATCTACAGTTAGTGTACAAAGTCCACCTTTGGTTTTATGATTTTTAATATACTATCAAAGCTTGGAGGTGAAAAAATGCTAAACTTTGGTGAACGACTTTACGAACTAAGAAAAAGAGATAAAATGACGCAAGATATTCTTGCTGTTAGACTAGGAGTTTCAAAATCCATGATAAGTGCTTATGAAAAAGGAAGCCGTTATCCTTCATATCCTATTCTTGTTAAAATAGCCTCAGAATTTAAAGTGTCAACAGATTACTTATTGGGCTTAGAAACACATAAAAATGCTGATTTATCCGGATTAACGCAACAACAGCAATACGCAATATTCTCACTAATTAAATCAATGAGACACAATTAAAAAAGCAAATTCCTCTATTCTGGGGCATTTGCTTTTTTTTCTATATATTCTCAATTTGCCAATCAATAGGTTCTAATCCATTTTCTTTAAGAAAATCATTTGCCATACTAAAATGATGACATCCAAAAAATCCTCTATAAGCTGATAACGGACTTGGATGAGGTGCTTTTAGAAGCAAATGTTTAGGATTGTCTACCACAGAAGCTTTCTTTAATGCCGGATTACCCCACAACAAATATACAATTGGCCTATCCTGCTCATTTAGTATTCTAATAACTGCATCAGTGAATTTTTCCCAACCATAGCCCTTGTGAGAATTGGCTTCATGGGCTCTCACCGTAAGAACGGAGTTTAACATCAACACTCCTTGCTTTGCCCATTTAACCAAATACCCATTATTAGGTATATAACAACCCATATCTTCATTAAGCTCTTTATATATATTTACAAGAGATGGCGGAACATCAATACCAGGTTTAACTGAAAAGCACAAACCATGGGCTTGATTAATATTATGATATGGATCTTGACCTATAATCACAACCTTAACCTTAGATAACGGAGTTAGATCAAACGCACTAAAAACATCCTCTTTTGGAGGAAAAATTTGATAATGACTATATTCTTCTAAAACCTTACTATATAGTTCTTTATAATAATTCTTGGAAAATTCTGGCGATATTGGTGATAGCCAGTCATTAGTTATAGCTGCCATAATAAATTATAACCTTACCGCAACGCCTTCATTATGAAGATATTGCTTTAATTCTTTGATTTCTAATTCTTTGTAGTGAAAAAGGGACGCTGCTAAAGCTGCATCTGCTTTACCTTTCGTTAATGCTTCCAAAAAATGTTCTTTTGTTCCAGCACCACCGGATGCTATAACTGGAATATTAACTAATTCTGAAATTCTTCTTGTTAGTTCGATATCATAACCAGTCTTTGTTCCGTCGCAATCCATACTAGTTAATAAAATCTCACCAGCGCCAAGCTTGTACACAGTATTTGCCCATTCTAGAGCATCTATACCAGTATCTAATCTTCCGCCATTTTTAAAAATATTCCATCCACTTCCATCAGGTCTTCGTTTTGCATCAATAGCTACAACAACACATTGACTGCCAAACTTGTCTGCTGCTCTACCTACTAAGGAAGGATCATTTATGGCTGCTGAATTAACAGCAACCTTATCAGCTCCCTCTCTAAGAATTTCTTTAAAATCATCAACTGTACGTATTCCACCACCAACTGTAAAAGGAATGAATACACTTTCAGCAACAGCTCTAACCATATCAACGACTGTTTTTCTTTGATCAGAAGATGCTGTAATATCAAGAAATACAACCTCATCTGCTCCAGCAGCATCATAAGCTTTGGCAACTGCTACAGGATCTCCCGCATCCTTTAGGTTAACAAAATTAATACCTTTAACCACTCGATTATTATTTACATCCAAACATGGAATAATTCTTTTAGTATGCATTGTTCATCCTCCTATAGTTTTGCAAAATTAGATAATATCTTAAGACCTATAGTTCCACTTTTTTCTGGATGGAACTGACACGCAAAAATATTACCTTGTTCAACAGAAGCATGAATTAATGTACCATAATCTGTTGTTGCTTTAACAATTAAAGGATCCTTTGCTTCTAAATAATAGGAATGTACAAAATAAACATATGAATCTTTGTCTATACCGTTAAAAAGTCGACCATTATTTATAAGGTCAAGAGAATTCCAACCAATATGAGGAATCTTTAGATTTGGAGCATCCGGAATACGAACTATCTTTCCATCTAGGATTCCAAGTCCAGGCACTCCCTTTGTTTCTTCACTATCTTTAAATAATAACTGAAGTCCAAGACAAATACCAAGAAAAGGAATTTGTTTATCACATACTTCATTAATGGTTTTAACTAAATCGTACCTATGTAATTTCTCCATAGCATCACCGAAGCTTCCAACTCCAGGAAGAATAACTTTGTCGGCATTTAATATTTCTTCTCTATCTCTAGAAATAATAGTCTCTTCACCAAGAAAATTCAGGGCCTTTTCTACGCTTTTTAGGTTTCCAGCATCATAATCAATTATTGCTATCATTTGGTTGTTCCTCCGTATTGTTGTTTTCTCTAGCCGCTTTTGCTAAGACCCTCACCTTATAAGCATAATCAACTCTATCTTCAATCAAACTAAGCTCTCTAGCTTCGCTTTCGGATAATCCATAGGTATTTTCTAGTTCATAATCTATCCAGCTTAAAACCTCTGTCATTTCATCATAACAATCATAATTTCTACCAATATTTTGATATTTGTCATAGCATGAAACACCTTTTATTAATTCATCAAGACCATGTTCATAATTATTTAGCTTTGCCAAAGCAATCCCTTGCTCATAATGATGCATAACAAACATTATTGTTTGAACCTGATTGTAAAAGGCCATATCACTCTCTTTTAGATTCATACCAGACAATTCATCATATGCTTTATTATAGTCTTTATTAACATAATGAGCTGTAGCTTTTTGCATTTGATTATTATAGTAATACAGTTTGCCACCAAAAATAAGAAAAACTGATAGTAATACAATAAATGATAATGAAAAAATCAGGAAAGCTCTTGGTATAGGAATAATAACATCTGGTTTTTTAGGCTTTTTAACTTTTATCTTTTTAGTCTTCTTTTCCTTTTTTACCTTTGGCTTTTTTTCTTTCTTTTTCTTTTCTTTTTTCTTTTTCTTATCGTCTTCCTTTTCTTCATCGTCAAGAAGTTCTTCTTCGTCTATCTCTCCATTATCCATTTTACGGATAAGTTCTTCATTTTCATCAAGAGTCTTTTCTTCCTCACCAAATCCCATATCATCAAGAGATATGCCAAAACCCAAGGTATCTTCAGTTGTAGCAAAATTATCATTTAAAGCTAAATCATCTAATGCTGCATCCTCATTGCCTAAATAACCATCTGTGGTTACATCCACACCTGATTCATCGATTCTTGATAAGCCGTCTACATCAGTTTCTGAGATATTAGCCTTGTCATCATTTAAAGAATCATCATTCTTTTTTTTCTTTTTAAATAGGCTTCTTTTTGGCTTTTTAGCCTTTTTTCCCTTTTCTTTAGATTCATCATCTGACGCACCTAAAATTTCCATCAATCCATTGATATCCTCTTCTGGAGAGCTGGCATCTGTTTCACTAAGTGCATCTGCCACTGCATCCGCAACATTCGTAGAATCTGAATCCCCAATATCAAAATCCGAAATTCCTAATTCATCCCCAAAAGAATCAATATCATCAATATTCAAACTATCTGAAGCATTATTTATATCTAAATCATCACTTATACCTGAAG
>CAZNKR010000007.1:39767-54322 GCA_964573715.1 uncultured Roseburia sp.
ATTTAATTCATCTATTGAATTCAATGCATTCATTTGGTGGACATCATCAGATAAGTTTAAATCATCTATAGAATTAACCTTGTCAACTGAGTTTGGATTATCCTTTGATTCAGTATCATACAGTGGAATGTCTTCTATTTCGGAATTAGCAATTTGTTGTGATAAATCCTTCTTGCTATTTTTCTTTTTATTTCCAAAAAGTTTCTTTTTCTTTTTTTGTGGAGAAATATCTACTTCATCTATACTTTTTGGTTCTTCACTTTCATCTATAGGATTAGACGAATCAGATGACATAAACATATCGTTTTCAAATTCATTTAGAAAATTATCTTCATCCTCATGGGTTTTTAAGTCATTTTCAATGGATTTTACGAAATCATCATCTAGCTCACCATCAAATAAGTTTGATGAATCTTTACCTTGACTTGAGGTAACTGACTTAAGCAAGCTGTCTAAGTAATCCTCATCAGATATATTTTTATTATCTGCCATGTCTAATCCTCCTTTCTATTGTACTAATTCATTAATAAACTCGCTACCACTCATAGAAAATGTAGTAGCTGAATCTGCTATTTCTGGTGTAAGCATTGCAAGCTTTTCATTAACTCGTATTAAGAGTGACTTGTTGTTAATCATATTTATTTTTTCAAATGGCCATCTAATAACGGTAGGTGTATCAAAACTAACATTTAGTTCTAATAAAACAAGCTTTTTATTTACTGTTCCAGAAAGCCATTTCTGATAATATTCCCATCGTTCAATATAGCCCTCTTCTGAATAGCTAACACCTGTTATTTGATTTATTTCCATTGTAGCTTCACATTTGTCACAAAAAGGAATAAACTGCATAATATACTGTTTATCAAACACATCATCATTTCCAAAGGAAGCTAGCTTTTTGTATAATTTCGTAAGTGTCTCTGTTGAATCAAATACGTCCTTTCTACAACCAACATGGCATTCCATCTTAAAAATAGTGCCACAAGGAGTAACGATTCTTTCAGAATTAATATTTGAAAATCTAACTATATCTAACATACAGGTAGATACAAAGAAAACATTCTTTCCTTCAAGAAAACCAGATAATTTGTTAATGTTTTCAAGAATAGGTGTAATAATCGGATTACTATTTGATGAAAGCTCATGAAAATATATTGCATATTCACACCAAGCACTTTCTTGTTCTCCTAGTGAATCAATTTCATCCTTATATCTTTTATATATTGGGTTGTAAGCAATAACGTCTAAAAGTTTTGGCTCAAACTCTTTTCCTAAACCTACAAGTACCATATCTGCGTCGTATATTTTCTCTTTACATTCATTTACGGATAATTTCATTGTTGCTCCATTCTTATTACATAATTATAGCAAAAAATGATATAACAACATTTTTTGCTATAAATATATTATCGTGTTAATAATTCATCAATAATCTTAACTAAATTACCAATCTCTGGTTTTGAAAGCTGAGCATCTGCTCCAAGTGCAATACCCTTTGCTCTCATCTCGTCATTAACCAATGAGGAGAAAATAATCAGTGGAATCTCTTTTAACTGTTCATCTGTTTTAACAAGCTTTGTAAGTCTGTGTCCATCCATAATTGGCATTTCAATATCAGTAATAATACATTTAACCTTATCTAAAACATTGCCTGATTGTTTAAGTGCTGTTAACTTGTCCCAAGCCTCTTGACCATTTGCGGTTGAAATAACATTGGCATATCCAGCTTTTACTAATGAATCTGTAATAAGCTTACCAAGCAATGGAGAGTCTTCTGAGATAAGAATCGGAGAATCATTTCTGCTTCTTGTTCCTAATCTATCAATTTCAGAAACCTTTAGACCAGTTTCAGGGCTAATATCTGTAACAATCTTTTCAAAGTCCAAAATAATCATTAACTTATTATTTACTTTTATAATACCTGTAGCTACACCAAAATCTTTAGTACTTAAGGTTGCATCTGGTTTAATGATATCTGCCCATGACACCCTATGAATACCCAAAACACTATGAACATGAAATGCAATGTTTAATTTATTAAAATTTGTAATAATCATCATGTCTGATTGTTTAACAGGTGAAGGCTGCATTCCAAGCTGTTTTTCTAAATTAATAACTGTGATCATTGTATCACGTGGCATAAATATACCTTCAATACTTGCATGTGCATTTGGAACAGGAGTTACAGGCATATAGCTAATAATTTCACGAACCTTTGCCACATTTATGCCGTAATGATTGTTTCCAATTGTAAATTCAAGGACCTCAAGCTCATTCGTACCATTTTCAAGTAAAATATTTGTCTCCATAAAAAGCCTCCTAAGTATAGTATACGAATAAATCTAATATAATTTTATCACAATAACCTTTGAAAATACATTAGTTTTTGATAATAATCGTATCAGATAACTCTCCATTTGTAACATCCAACTTAATAGTTGAAATATTTGTTAAACTGCTAGAGCTTACTTCATAAATTAACACAAGCTCTTTTGATTCTCCAGCAGGTATATTTTCTTTGTATGTATTCATAGCATTGCCTAAAAAGGTAGTCTGACAATTTGATTTAACCTGCCCATTAAAAATACCCTTAAACTTAATGTTCTTGCTAGAAAAATCCGCCATAATATCAGATTCAGTGGTGTTTTTAACTGTAAATCTTAGAATAATAAGATTTGATCCTTCTACAGCCTTTATCACAAAAGCAATATTTTCAGTCTCTGGATAAGATTTTGTAACTAGGAAATCTTTGAATTTTACGTCAATACCCGGCATACCTATAACCGAGTTCATATCAGAATTTACAGCAATGACTGTGGTCTCTTCTTCGCTAGTCCCTGAAGAAGGTTTTTGAGTCTGATTTGTTGTAATATTTTCTGATTCAGAATGCCAAGCAGTTGTTGTCTCTGTTTCGATTTCTGCATCCTTAAGCTTTAATATATAGTTATTGTCATGATTAATTACTGAATTAGAAGCATAGGCCACATAAAGTTCCTCTTCTTCTTCGGATAAATTTACACCATCACAACCATATAAGCTGACTGATATGCAGGCGATAATACCAATCGCAATGTATTTTTTTATTTTCATATGCACATACCTGTTTTTCTATAAATAACTACTTAAATTCTATCATTTATTTACTGTTTATTCAAGTTTGAATTTTCCGTTGTTTCAACAGTTATTAATTTTTTACTGCTTCAACAATTATGATTTTTTAGCTGCTTCAACAGTAAAGTAAAACTCTACTCCATCTTTGGTGTTTCTAACTCCATAGCTTTGAGATAGAGATTCCATAATAGCCTTAACAATTGATAAACCAATTCCACTTCCACCATACTTTCTAGTTCTAGCCTTATCAACCTTATAAAACTTTATCCAAACCTTTTTAATTGAATTCTCTGGTATATTATCCCCAGTATTTCTAATAGAAACCTTTACTCTATTATTAATATCGTTTTCAATGATATTATTAACATCAATAAAAATAATTTTTTGACCATCTATGTGATTAATTGCATTGCTAATATAATTGGTAATGACTTCAGAAATCTGAAATTCATCTGACCATACATAAAATGGTGTTGAATCATCAAACACAACATGTATATCATTTTCGTCTAAAATAACCTTAAAGTTTGCCAGAATTTGTTTAATAACTTCAACAATATCAAACTTTTCCATTTCAATTTGAGAATTACCAAATTCTATTTGATTCAATGTTAGAAGCTTCATAACCATTTTATTCATTTTATTTGCTTCATCTATAATAACGTCGCAATAATAATCACGACTTTCACTATCATCGTTAACACTTTCCTTAAGCCCCTCTGCATATCCTGATATTATAGATATTGGGGTCTTTAATTCATGAGAAACATTTGACAAGAACTCTTTTCTCATCTCATCTACTTCTGTTTTCTTTTTTATATCCTGTTTAAGCACAATATTTGCTTGCTTAAGTTCCATTATATTTGTATAAAGTGTATCTGACATACTATTCATACTTTGTCCAAGTAATCCAATTTCATCAACTTCTTTACCCTCATACTTTGCAGAAAAATCTAAATTAGACATTCTTTTTGAAATCGTGGCCAAATTCTTTATTGGTTTCGCTATTGTTATGGATACAAATATAATAACTATAGAACAAGTGACTAATAATGCAAAAGCCACATACAACGAAAATCTGTTTGATACCGCTATAGATTCCCTTATTCCGTCTACAGAAGATCGCATAACATATACTTCTCCTGAATCTAAAGAACCATACATTTCCAAGTAATTACTATCTGCCACATCATCATATATTTCATAAATAGAGTAATTGTCCTTTTTGGTTACATGAGTTTTTGAAGTATAATCTTCACCAAAAATAATATCCTTTAATCTTGATAAAAGATTGTCACCCTGTACAGAATAACCGCTGGACAGCTTAATATTAAGCGATGAATCTATAAGTAATAATGAAATACTATTTTTTTCACAGTTTGAAATAATACCAATAACTGTATCATTTTGAATTGGATTACCCGAAGAATAAACCTCATTTATCTCCTGGTAAGCTTCAACAAGTTCATTAGTTTTATTATTAATGTAATATCTTTCTAGAAAAATTGAATTAAATAAAGTACTAAGAATGACCACACAGGCGGTCATTCCAAATAAAATAATTGCAACTTTTATGCTTAAATGTTTTCGCATTCTATACCTCGAACTTTGATATTAATAGTTCATGCATTCTAAACCTCAAACTTATATCCCATGCCCCATATTGTTTTTATGTAATCTGCTTCATCAGTTAGCTTTGCACGAAGCTTCTTAACATGGGTGTCTATAGTTCTGGCGTCACCAAAATAATCATAGTTCCAAACATTGTTTAATATCTTTTCCCTTGATAATGCAAGTCCTTTATTTTCAATAAAGTATACTAAAAGTTCAAACTCCTTAAAGCTTAAATCAATGACATTGCCACACACCTTAACAATATGAGCTGGTTTATTAAGTTCAATATTTCCAACTGTAATAATACCATCATCAAGTTTATTGCTTCTTCTTAATATAGCATCAACTCTAGCCACAAGAATCTTTGGACTAAAAGGCTTTGAAATATACTCATCAACGCCTAATTCAAATCCTAGTAATTCATCCTGCTCATCACCTTTTGCTGTAAGCATAATAACAGGTACTTTAGAATCTTTTCGAATCTCTCTTAAAACCTGAAATCCATCAAGCTTTGGCATCATAACATCTAGTAATACTAATGAAATATCATTATTCTCATAGAATATCTCCAATGCTTCTTCGCCATCAGCTGCCTCAAGAACTAAGTATTCTTTTTTTACCAAAAAGTCCTTAACAAGTTTTCTCATTCTATCTTCATCATCAACTACTAAAACCTTTAAATCTGCCATAAGTACACCTCAATATTTGCAAATAATTATTAGCCAAAATTTACAAGTTTAAAATTTTTGGCTATTAATTATTAGCTTTTGGTTGCTAAATATTTATTAATTGTTATTAAGTTCTTCTTCTCGTTGAATTAAATTCTGCTCTTTAACTTTAAGCTCATCGCTCCATTCAGAGAGATTTTGCTCAATATATTTGTATTGGGAATCGATTCTGTTCTTGTAGTTAATTATATTAAGATTTTTACTATTACTAGCTACAATAGCAAACAAAATAACAGCAATCAGTAAAACTACATCAAGAATAAGCATATTGATAAATCTACCTTTATATGCCGATTCAATTTCTTTTTCAGTTTTCTTTTGTTTACTTTTCGGGGTAGCTATATTACTAATAGTAATGTTTGGAATATCTGCTTCATCAATACCAGCACTAAGTAGCTTACTTCGTGTTTCTAGTAAAAAGCTATATCCAACTGGAGTTTTAAACAATCCCTTTTCAATAACCATCTTGTATGTCTCAAGAACAGTTTCAGGACGTTTAAAATCCATTCTTTTCTTTAAATATTCTACGCCATTGGCTTCATTGGTAGCTTCTTTAGCCATATCCTCGCTAGTAAAAGCAATACCTGAAACTACAAAAACTTTATCTGCCATAAAATCCCTACTCTTCGTATGCTCTAATTTCTATCTTTTCAATAATAACGTCGCTAAGTGGCTTATATGCACTATTTACAGAAACAGCTGCAATTTTGTCAACAATATCTAGTCCTTCATATACTTGACCAAATACTGTATGAACACCATATAACCAACCACTTCCACCATTAGCTTTAAAATAATCTACTAAATCACCATCTACACCAGCTTCTCTAAGCTGTATAACATAGTTTATCTGATAATCCTGTTCTTGAACGATAAAGAACTGAGAACCATTGGTATTTTCTCCACTATTTGCCATACACAGAGCGCCTCTAATTGGCATAAGAGAGGTTGAAAATTCATCCTTAAATGGCTCTTTCCAAATACTCTCTCCACCTTGACCTGTACCAAGTGGGTCTCCACCCTGAATCATAAAATCATCAATAACTCTATGAAAAGAAACGCCATCATAATAGCCTTCTTTGGCATGAGTAATGAAATTCTCTACTGCTTTTGGTGCAAGAGTTTCAAAGAACTTAACCTTAATAACACCATAATCTTTAACATAAATCCATGCTGTTATCTCACCATCTACCGGATCACTATATTGACAAATATCACTAGGTGTAGTTGTTTCACCAAGATTTGCCTCTACGTATGAATCTTTAAATAACTTATCCTTAAATATAAATAAAGAAATACAAACTACCACAATAAGTACCACAGCAACTGATATAGCTATAATAATTTTCTTATTCTTTTTCATGTCTCACCTACTTGCAAAGATCGGCAACTACTGCACTAATAACCTTTCCATCAGCCTTTCCCTTTAGTTCACCCATAACAGCTTTCATAATATTACCCTTGTTCTTTGTGGCAACAACTTCTGCATATTTTGAGTTAAGTAAATCTTTAATCTCGTCTTCCCTCATCATCTTTGGTGCATATTCAGATACAACACTGAGTCTAAACTCATACTGTTCCTTAAGATCAGTTCTGTCAGCAGGACAAGTTTCAACCTGTTCTTTAACAGTCTTTAGTTCCTTAAGAACCGCTCTATCTACTAATTCATCAGGAATATCATCTCTTTTTCCCTCATCAATAGCAAGTTTTTTAACTGCTGAAACCAATGAAGAAATAGTTTCCTTTCTTTCTTTATCTCTAGCCTTCATAGCTGCTATCATGTCTTTTTGTAAAGTTGCGAAATTCATAATATACCTCCATTTTTAAAGTTGTATTTAGTATATACTAAACCCACATTTGTATCAACCTTTGAAGATTGAAAAATGTGGATTTATAGTAAGAATAATTGATTGTAAAATTAATTAGTTGTAATAATCATTAATTAGTTGAAATACTAATTTATAGTAATGTTGCTCTTAGTTCTTCCCCACTCTTATCTAATAGATAAGCTGGTGGAACATCAAGAACTGTCTTACATCCACTCATCCCTTCATTTTTCATTCTCATTGCAGCTCTTGCATAAGCAATAAGAACACTTGTTGTAAACTCAGGATTTGAGTCAAGCTTTAAGCTATATTCAATCACATGCTTATTTTCTTTATTCATGCCTGTCTTTCCCGTACGGAATACAAAACCACCATGAGCCATACCTGAATGATTTGTAAGAAGTTCTTCTTCACTAATGAAATGTACTGTTGTGTTATAATCCGAGAAATAGTTTGGCATAGTCTTGATTTCATTTTCAACATATGCTGCATCTGCGCCCTCTTCAAGAACAACAAAACACTCTCTTGTATGCTTTTGTCTAGTTGTAAGTGTAGGATTTTCACCATTTCTAACTGCTTCTAATGCACTTTCTACTGGAATAGTATACTGCTTAGCATTTTTAACGCCTTTTATTCTTCTAATAGCATCAGAATGTCCCTGGCTTACGCCCTTGCCCCAGAATGTATAGTCATTACCATCTGGTAAAATAGCATTTGCATAAACTCTATTAAGGGAAAACATACCTGGGTCCCAGCCTACTGATATCATAGCAATGTTTCCAGCAGCTTTTGCTTTTGCATCAACATTAGCAAAATGCTCTGGTATTTTTGCATGTGCATCAAAACTATCAATAACATTAAAATATGAAACATACTCTGGTGTTTGAACTGGAAGGTCTGTAGCTGAACCTCCACAAAGAATCATAACATCTATTTTGCCTTTCCAATCTTCTATATCTGAAATACTACATACAGGAACATTTGGAGTATAAATACTAACAGACTTTGGATCTCTTCTTGTAAATACCGCTACAAGTTCCATATCAGCAGCTGCTTTTACTGCGAATTCAACACCTTTTCCTAAATTTCCATAACCAATAATTCCTATTCTTGTCATCACATTAATTCCTTTCACATTTACAATAATTTGCCAATTGATAATTGACACACATATCCAATAATGATACCCTTTATAGGTTGTGCCTTAAACACTATCACTTGGATATAAAAAACCACAAGTATTTTACCACATTAATAGAAAAGAGGAAATATTTTTACGACAAAAGATAAAATAAAAAGATATATATTGTTTTTTATCGGTCTATTCATTAATTCTTTAGGTGTAAGTTTTATAACTAAATCAATCCTTGGTACTTCACCTATTTCATCAATCCCCTTCGTTTTAAGCTTAAATCTTCCACTTACTCTAGGTAAGTTTACTATAATATTTAATCTTTTACTAATAGCATTACAAATAGCCATTTTAAAGAAAAACTTTAAACTAGAGCATCTACTTCAAATACCTGTTACTGTGTTATTTGGATATTTTATAGATATCACTATGAGTATGCTATCCTTCATAAATCCGAACTCTTATATTTTTGCTTTCATTTATTTAATAATCGGCTGTATAATATTAGGCTTTGGAGTGTATACTGAGGTACTTGCAAATGTAGTAATGCTCCCTGGCGAATCCTTAGTAAGAGCAATCTCTACTACCTTTAATAAAGAATTCGGTACAACAAAATTTGTAAAAGCACTTCAATTTTCTACCTGAAAAGCTATTTGAAGCCGATGAAACAAACATAGAGAACTAATATCTTGTAATCACTCAAATATTTCTCCGTAAATATCATATATATCATCAAGATTTATCCTGTTGTTAACTAACTGGATAAATCTTAGATTAGAATCAAGCTTCGCCACCATACCTGTAAGTTCTAAATAAATACCTGTATCAGCTTCTAAATCCTTTTTAAAATAAATAACCGTAACCATTGGATGATTCTTGTTTTGTAGCTTTGATGCTATCTGCCTAAAACGCAAATCAAGCCTTTCCTTCATATCTTCTGACAATTCTGACTTTGGAACAACAATTTTTTGCTTTTTAGAAATCTCTTCTTCATATCCCTTTAGTGCCGCAAATGGTAAAAAAATCTTTGCTCTATTTGACAAATCCATCCTAGGTCTGGCCTTTGAATTCTCTGGTGGCCATTTAGTATCAATAATTCCACTATAATTTTTATTCATAGCTATGCCTTATGCCCACCAATCTGCTTATTTCTCTCAATGGTAGTGGCTCCTTCCTCTAGATTTGTTCCTTTAAGTATGGCATTTTTACCAAACTTCTTTTGAATGGAAAGCATAGCCTTTTGCATCTTTCTTTCTCTTTCTAACTGAAATGGATCCGTAAATAAATCATACTGCTCATAAGCTTCTTCAATAACATTTTGAGCCGTAATCCCTATACGTCTAGCAAATAATCTTTTATCAAAAATCCTTTCAAAGAGCTTCATAATCTCATCAACAATTCTAGCAGTGGATGATGTATGACTTCCAAAAGAAACTGTTCCATGTGTAGGCTTTGGAACTGCCCTTCCATAATGATCTACAACCACATCTCCAAAATAAGTACCTTCATCTACACTAATCCTGTCATACCCAATATCAAGTGTTATCGCATTTGTAACAAGCTGCTTATCCACTAAATCTAATATAAGAAGCTCGGTCATCTCCCTTATAATAATAGCTGTCTTCTTGTAATCGTAAGGGCAAGTAAGCACCTGACCCGAGCTAATAGAATTAACCTTAGAATGATATCCCTTTATATCACTAAGTCCTACAGACTCATATCCCCACGCATGATCAATCATAATCTCAGCATCAACACCAAATAACTTGTACAAAAAATCTTCATTGTGCAGTGACATAAGAGCAATATCTCCCATAGTATACATGCCATTTTGCTCTAGCTTTCTAGCTATACCTGGACCAGTTCGCCAAAAATCTGTAAGAGGCCTATGTTCCCACAAAGACTGTCTAAAGCTTTTCATATCTAGAACAGCAATACGCACACCATCTTCATCTGCCTTAACATGCTTTGCTACAATATCCATAGCAATCTTACACAAATAAAGATTCGGAGCAATGCCTGCCGTGGCTGTAATCCCAGTCTCACGCAAAATATCCTTAATAACTTTAGTAGCAAGCTCCACAGAATCAAGACCATAAAGATTCATATAATTGGTAGCGTCTATAAAAACCTCATCTATACTATATACATGTATATCCTCATAGCTAAAATACTTCAAATAAACTCCATAAATCCTGGCTGAATACTCCATATATAATGCCATCCTAGGAATAGCAGTAATATACTCAACAGTCACATTGGTCTTTCGCTTAATATCTCTAAGCTTCTGCTCTACCTCAAATAATCTGCTTCTACCAGATAATCCATAAGCCTTAAGACTAGGAGTAACTGCAAGACAAATAGTCTTCTCTGTTCTGGATGCATCTGCAACCACAAGATTCGTGGTCAAAGGATTCAACCCTCTCTCAACACACTCCACTGATGCATAAAATGACTTTAAATCAATTGCTAAATATGTCTTTTCTTCCATAATACACCTACAAATACGTCAACTTTCCTAAAAATGATTATAGCACATATTTTTGGTTTATGCAAACACTTGTTCGATTAAAATAATTTCTAAAATATTTTCTCAATCTTATCAATCAATGTGATATCTGCCGGAAGCCATGCAACCGTTCTCAATTCTTCTTTGGTTAACCACTTAGCATCTTCATGTTCTTTTAACACAAGATTTCCTGATATGATATCAGCCCAAAAGCAATCCATCGATAAACGAAATGTTGGATAATCAAATTCAATGGTATCAATTAAATCTCCTACATGGATATTTATCTCAAGTTCCTCTTGTATTTCACGAATCAAAGCTGTTTGTGGTGTTTCTCCTTCTTCAATTTTCCCACCTGGGAACTCCCATCCACCTTTTAAATCTCCGTAGCCTCTTTGGGTTGCAAATATAATTGGCTGACCTATTTCATTCACTGCTCTTATTACTGCAGCTACAACTCTTATGGTTTTCATTTTAGTTTTTCCTCTTTTTCTATGCCCATTTATATCTAATACGTTCTTTACTATAACATTCCCATCCAATCATTTTTTCTTTCATTAATCTACCAATAACAATAAACGTGCCCACACCACATTCATCTGCAAATTTATTTATTGCATTAAGCGAAAAATCTCCCCTTGAAATAAATCGTTTATATTCGTTTGATGAGATCAGTATATTACTAGAAAACTTATCAGCCTTAGATTCTATTTCTCCTGAAACCGATTCGAAATCCACGAATTTATTTTTAGTATCACCATTAATGATATGTGCAATTTCATGAAATAAGGTAAACCAAAAAATATCGGCAAAACTATTTCTAATTGTTATGCAAAGTACAAGATTTTCATCCTCTGTTTTCTTAATAAAGCCCTGTACGGGTGCTCCTCTAAAATTCTTTACAATTCTAAATGCAATTCCACACTCAGAAAAAATTTTCTCAAGTTGTTTTTGTACTTCACTGGCTTTCATAAACATAACTTCTTTAATCTCTGGAATCCTACTTTTCAACTTTTCTACATCTATTTCATCTGCAATCTCTATGTCCTGTGTTAATATCTCGCACATTCTTTGCCATGCAAAAACCACATATACATCAACTTTATTATTTTTTACTTGTGCTCTAAATGCAGCACTATACGCCAACGAGGGTATGTCTTTTAAGTTGCTAATACCCATGATTTTTCTCAAATTAAGTACTTTAGCAGCTGAATTATCTTCTTTTTTTATCCACCCCAATACACTCCAATATTCTAATACATCCTTTTATTATTTGAATGCAAAACATTATTCAAATCCTCAAACATCTCTTGTACTTTAATATCTTCATACTCAACGTGCAATCTTGCCCTAACCATTCACAATGTATTCATAAACATCTTCTCTAACAACGGTATCAAGTTTCCACTCAATCTCAACTGCGGTTTTATCAGTGTTATTCATTACAAATTCTTTAACATTTCCAGTGGCACTCATTCTTCCTAAATAATAAAATTCTTTGGAAATTTTGTCATTTTTATTTTTACGCACAAATAGATGAACATCTATTCCTCGTTCTTTAGCATGCAAAAAATTTTGCACATCATCGGACTGTATATTTCTTCCACTTTTAGATATAGCAATCAAACTTTGATTACTTGTAAAATAATCCTCATATTTGGTTGTTTCTGAAATATTTTCCAATTTATCATAATTAATAAAAACAGGAAACGTATTAGTTTTCTTATCCAACATATATCCATTCATTACAGAAGTTAGATTTTTCTCCCATCCAAGCAAACGGCATACATCTTCATAAGTATATTTTTGGTAGAGAACAAGCTCAGTATCCTGATAATGTTTAGTGAAATTGGATTTATATCTTGATATACCAAATTCAATTAATTCCTTTACAATATCATAAAATTCTTTATTTTCAAGCATTTTTGAAAACGAATTTGTTATTCTATAATCCATTTCATTTCCAAATAATTTTATTGCATATGCACTTATTCTGCTTAACATTTGATGATCCATATTCAAATCTTGATAATTATATTCTTTTTCAATAAATACACAGCTTTCATATGTTTTTTTACCTGTACCAACAGAAAATTCATTTGTCATAATATTTATGATATTTTCAGCCTGTATTTTATCTAATCGGATATCATATTTATCTTCCAAATCATATGCAAGAATTCCAATTAAACCATGTCTATATATAAGCATTCTATTTAGTAATTCCAGCTCATGGATTCTCTTTCCATTGGCTAATTTTTTGGATATAAATTCAACAACTTTTTCTTCATTTTCAGATAAGGAAACTTTATACTCTTTTTCATAATTAACAAGGAATTTATGATATGAACCAAGTTTATTGTTGTCAAATATTCTACAAACATCCATTTCTCCATATTTATCAAAATCTAAAAGAGACGGAATATGTCCTAATTTATCCTTTAATTTCTTGTAGTTCTCTTTTATCAATTTAATATCACTAAAATTTGCATTATCTATTGCCTGGAAAATCTTTTTTCTTGAAATCTCGTCAAAATGTAGTGTGGAAGAACCTGGAATAATCCTACTTCCTTCCAATACATATTTTCTGACATTATCTTTATTATACGTTTTATCACCAGACAGCGCGATAGGAATCATAAAATTGTTCTTGTAATTTCCAATAAAATCAATTACTACCACATATTCCTTTTCTTCTGTCTTACGCAATCCACGACCAAGCTGCTGAATAAATACTATTGGTGACTGCGTTGGTCTGAGCATAATAACTTGGTTAATTTCCGGGACATCAACTCCTTCTGAAAATATATCAACAGAAAGAATATAATCAAGCCTATTATCTACTGCTACTTCAGCTTCATTATCATTTACAAGCCTGTCAATAGCTAATGTTCTTGTCTCTGAAGTATCTGCACTAGAAAGTACTAATGTTCGCAATCCTCTTTCATTAAATTTTTCAGACAATTCAATTGCTTCATCCAACCTACTACAAAACATAAGTCCTTTTACTCTGTTGCCGCTAAATCCATAAAAACCAGCCTGTTTCATAATATAATCCACACGTTCATCTGAAATTAAATGTATAAATTTCTCAAGCTGTTCTTCTCTTGATTTCTTATCATCTCCAATCATTATCAAATCAGTTATTCCATAATAATGAAATGTACAAAGTAAATTTTCTTCCATTGCCTGCTGCAATCTAATCTCATATGCAATATTATGTTCAAAAATCTCATAGATGTTTTTCCCTTGTACATTGTCATCCCTTTTGTCAGGTGTTGCTGTCATTCCTAAAGCAAAATTCGATGTAAAATACTTCATAATTTTCTTGTATGAATCTGCAGAAGTGTGATGCGCTTCATCATAAATAATACAGTCAAAGTAATCTGGTGCAAATCGTCTAAGGTTGTGTTCTTTGCTAAGTGTCTGAATAGTAGAAAAGATATAATCATTTTCAGTTTCATATATTCCTAACGTTCCAGAGATCATTCCCATAGACACTGTATCGCCAAATACATTTCCAAATGACTTCAAAGCTTGTCTTACAATCTGATTGCGATGCACAAGAAATAATACATGTTTAAATCCTAGCTCTCTCATTGCAAACGCGGATGCATAGGTTTTACCAGTACCCG
>CAZNKR010000008.1:0-10223 GCA_964573715.1 uncultured Roseburia sp.
CATTAAAAAACCCAGTCCATAAAATATTTATGGACCAGGTTTCTAAAATCAATAAACTTCTTTAAATCTTATAAATCTAATATTTCCAATATATTAACAATATTAATTTGCATTAAATATCTGTGCAATTGGCGAGTCTGATGAAAGTATCAAGGTCTTATTTTCACCAGTCAGGGAAGCTTTCGCTGCATCTAATGATCTAACAAATGAGTAGAAGCTACTCTTTGATGAATCATTGTATGCTTCTGAAAGAATCTGCATATACTGCGCTTCGCCTTCTGCTCTTATCTGTGCTGCCTGTGCATCTGCTTCTGATTTCATAATAGAAACTTCTTTGTCAGTGCTATTTTTGATAATCTGAGATTGTGAATTACCTTCTGCTATGTACTGTGCAGCCATCTGCTCACGCTCTGAAATCATACGTTCATAAACTGCTGATTTGTTATCGCTTGGAAGATCCAAATGCTTTGTTTCTACAGTAACCAATGTTATTCCGTACTGGTCCATTGTGTCCCCAATACATTCTTCAAGAGTTTGGCTAAGTATTCCGTCTCTTGCGCTGATAACCTCTGTTTGAGACATGCTACCTATAACCTCTTTAAGTGCGTTGTAAACTGATGCATTTAAACGTCCTTCTGCACTAGTTACTGAGCCACTAAGTGTTTGAGCAAAAAGTAATGGATCATTAATCTTCCATAATACATAGGTATCTGCTACCATAGTCTTCTTGTCCTTAGTAATAACATCACTTACTGCTAAATCATATAGTAAGATTTCTCTTGGTAATGTATCCGCTTCTTCTACAAATGGAACCTTAAAGCTAATACCTTCTTCTGTGATAACTCTGTCAACCTTTCCAAATACTCTGATTAACTTATATTCATCCTTGTATGTTACAACGATTGAAGATGCAGCTGTAATAACTAGTAATAATGCAACAACTATAATTGCGATTTTTCCTATCTTTTTTGCTTTACTCATCACCACTACCTCCATCTGTTCCATTAACTGTTACTGAAGAGAATGTGTCTAATGGAAGAATCTTTTGAATATTTCCGTTTCCACTATCAATGATAACTTCAAGAGATGGAAGAACATCCTCCATCGTTTCATAGAACATACGTTGTTTTGTTATTTCAGGGAACTTAATGTACTCTGCATACATATCGTTAAATCTTGAAACCTGTCCTGTAGCTTCATTTATTCTTTCCTGCTTATCAGCTTCTGCCTTTTGAAGAATTTGGTCAACCTGCGCTTCTGCTGCTGGAATCTGTTCATTTTTATATTTGTTTGCGTTATTAATTGCTGTTTCTTTACCCTGCTTTGCAGTTTCTACAGCCTTGAAGGCTTCCATAACTTCCTGTGTAGGAGGTTCTGCATCCTGCATTGTAATATTTACAAGGTATATACCTAAATCATGATCTTCGATTCTAGTATTAATCATTTGCTTAATCTGTGCTTGTATCTCACTTTTTCCAGTTGTTAATACGCTATCAACCTCTGATGAGCCTATAACAGTTCTGATACAGCTTTGTGCCTCGTTTTTCAAAATGTCTACCGGATCTTCTGAAGCATATAATGACTTGATAGGATCAGCTACCTGATATTCAACGAAGAAATCAACATTTACAAAATTGTAATCTGAGGTAATCATAAGTGCTTCTTCCTCAATTGATGCTCCAGTATCAAGGTCATAGCCTATTGAAAATCCTTTAATTGTTGTATCAACCTTTTCAACTGACTGTATAAATGGAATCTTAAAGTGAAGTCCTGACGCTGATACCGTTTTGGCATTTCCAAAAGTTAATAATACTGCTTGTTCCTGCTCTTTTACCTGATAAGTGCAATTGAGTGCAAGTAGAACTACAACAATAATTCCTACCACGGTAAGAATTATCTTTTTCAGTTGAGCCGGAGAAATTTCATTTAAATCAAAATTTGTGTTTTTCATCTCTTTCTCTCCTTTTGTGTCTTGTGACTAGTTACCCTACTTACGATTATAGTTTATGAGACATCCCTTTAAGATAATTTCTCTTTCATCATCTGTAAGCTCACCCATCTTAAGTGTGAATTCCTTTAGTTCCTCTCCCTTTACTACATAAGCTTTAATATCTGTAAGCTTGGTTTCTATAGCTTTGGCAATTTCTGGAACGAAAATGTAATCACCCTTTGTAAATGGAAGTGCTTCATCTTCAAATATGAAAGGAAGCATACCCCAGTTAATAAGGTTTGAACGATATCTCTTTGTGGCATATTCACATGCGATGTTTGCCCAGCCTCCAAGAACCTTCTGGCATGAAGCTGCCTGTTCTCTTGCAGAACCATCTCCTGGCTTAACCGCATAAATAGTAGAACCAAAACCAACATTTGTATTATCAACAGATTTGTATGTTTTTCTAATTGTATTCATAACATCAGCAAGCTCTACAAGTGCTTCTGCTGGACATTTTCCTTCTACTCTTGCATCTTCTGCTTTCTTTACTTCCTTTGCAAGACCAACATATTCAGGGTCTTTTCTTGAAAGTGTAAATTCAGCAAGTCCTAAAGGATTTGAACGATATGATGAGGTTTCACCAGATGGTATAAGCTCATCAGTTGTAGTTACTGGATCATGAATCTCTGATACAACCTTAAGAACAAGATTGTCTGTAAGTGCAGACATCTTTGGCCAATCCTTAATATTTGGACCAAACTTGATTTCAACTGAAGTATCAGCTACACCATGAGAGTCAAATACTCTGTTCTCATATATGCTCTTATCAAAATGGTACTTAGGTGATGTATATTCTGTATCCACGTCTGTAGCTGCTGTAAGGAAGCCTTTGTTTGCTGCTGTAGCTGCAATAGACCTAGCATCCATAAGTGCAACTGAAGATATCTGACCATTCTGAAGCTTAGAACCTTCTCTGTTAGGGAAGTTTCTTGTAGAATGTCTAATACTAAATGCATTGTTAGCTGGTGTATCTCCTGCTCCAAAGCATGGTCCGCAGAATGCTGTCTTTACAATAGCTCCTGTTGCCATAAGCTCTGCAAGTCTACCATTTCTAGCAAGCTCAACATATATAGGTGTACTTGCTGGATATACACTAAGTGTAAATTCGTCTGAACCAATGCTTCTGCCCTTTAAGATATCTGCAGCATCGCAAATGTTTTCAAATCCACCACCTGCACAGCCTGCAATGATTCCTTGTTCAACATAAAGCTTGCCATCGCGAACCTTATCTGTAAGCTTGTAGTCAACTTTTCCATCTAAACTAACAAGTGCTTTCTTTTCTACATCATGAAGAATATCCATAAGATTTGCATTTACTTCTTCAATTGTGTAAGTATTGCTTGGGTGGAATGGCATTGCTATCATTGGCTTTATTGCGCTTAAGTCCACATATACCATACCATCATAGTAAGCAACCTTGCCTGGCTTTATCTCTTTATATTCTTCTACTCTACCATGAACATCATAGTATTCTTTGATTTTTTCATCGGTTGTCCAGATAGATGAAAGACATGTTGTTTCAGTTGTCATTACATCAATGCCAATTCTAAATTCTGCACTAAGATTTCCAACACCTGGTCCAACAAATTCCATTACTTTATTCTTAACGTAACCATTTCCAAATACTGCACCTATAATAGCTAATGCTACGTCCTGTGGTCCAACGCCCTTTGCAGGTGTTCCATCTAGGTAAATACCCACAACACCAGGCATATTAATATCATATGTCTGATCTAAAAGCTGTTTTACAAGCTCTGGTCCGCCTTCACCCATAGCCATAGTACCTAATGCACCATAACGAGTATGACTATCTGAACCTAAAATCATCTTGCCACCGCCTGCAAGCATTTCTCTTGCAAACTGATGAATAACAGCTTGATGAGGTGGAACATAAATTCCGCCGTATTTCTTTGCACAAGAAAGACCAAACATATGGTCATCTTCATTTATAGTACCACCAACTGCACAAAGTGAATTATGACAGTTTGTAAGTACGTAAGGAATAGGGAACTTTGCAAGTCCTGAAGCTCTCGCTGTCTGGATAATACCTACAAATGTAATATCATGAGAAGTAAGCTTATCAAACTTAACCTGAAGCTTCTCCATATTGCCTGATGTATTATGGCTTTCTAAAATGCTATATGCCATAGTATTTTTTGCTGCTTCTTCTTTAGAGACACCACTGCCTAACTTACTCTTAAGTATTGCCTCTGCCTCATTTGTGTTTTCAACAACCTCTGTACCATTAATGAGGAATGCTCCACAGTTACTTAATTTTACCATATATCCTCCGTTCCAATGTTTATCAATAATTTTATATTTATTTTAAATAAATATATTGTCCCAAACATTATACAAGCATTCTTCCTATTAATCAAGGAAAAATGCTTGCATATGTTAGTCTGTTAAATTGTTCTATTAATACTACTTTTTGGTTTGTTTGGTAGTTTTTGTTTCTTTATCCATAGACTTTTTATCCTTTAATGCCTTTGGTTCCTTATGTGGCATCTTAATAACAAGTGCTTCATAAGATCTAAGTGGAATATTAAGTCTATATGGAAGCTTATCACATTCTTCTTCCACTGCTTCGTAACTTTGAAGCTTTAATTCTTTCTTCTTGGCTGCTGCTGACTCAAATGTATCTTCCTCACTAGTTGGTGAATAACTATCAACAACTACCTGGTATGTTCCTTCCTCTGGAACACCTACGCAGTAATCCTCACGCTCAACTGGTGTGAAATTACAAACGAATATAAGCGCATCACTGTAATCATCTGGATTCTTTCTAATGAAACTAAAAATACTTCTATCAGAATCATCACAATTAATCCATTCAAAACTTTCGTATTTGTTATCTCTATTGTCATAAGCATATAATGGCTCATTACCCTTATATAGCTTTAGAAGGTCTGATACATACTGTTGCATCTCTTTATGTAATGGCTCATTTAAAAGATACCACTCAAGGTTATTGCTCTCCTGCCATTCAGAGGTTTGAGCAAACTCCTGTCCCATGAATAAAAGTTTTTTGCCAGGATGTCCAAACATAAATGTATAAGCAACCTTTAGGTTGGCAAACTTATCAACTTTAAATCCAGGCATCTTGTTTATCATAGAACCTTTCAAATGAACAACCTCATCATGAGAAAGAACTAAAATAAAATTCTCGCTAAAGGCATATGTCATACCAAATGTCATCTTATTGTGATTGCCTTTTTTGAATAATGGGTCAACCTTAACATATTCAAGGAAGTCATTCATCCAACCCATATTCCATTTAAATCCAAAGCCAAGTCCATCCTCTTCTGTAGGACCTGTAACCTTTGGCCATGCTGTAGATTCCTCTGCTATAAGAAAGGCTCTACTATCACGTTTTGTCATAATACTATTGATATGCTTTAATAATTCCATTGCTTCAAGATTGCCATTGCCGCCAAACTTATTTGGAAGCCACTGACCATTGCTACGACCATAATCAAGGTATAGCATAGATGCAACTGCATCTACTCTAAGTGCATCTACATGGTACTTTTCAACCCAATACAATGCATTGGCAATAAGGAAGTTTCTTACTTCATTTTTCTCATAATTGAATACCTTTGTTCCCCAGTCAGGATGTTCACCCTTTCTAGGATCTGGATATTCATAAACACATGTGCCGTCAAACTCTGCTAAACCATGTGCATCCTTTGGAAAATGGGCTGGTACCCAATCAAGAATTACACCAATATTGTTTTGGTGCATAATGTCTATAAATTTCATGAACTGCTTTGGAGAACCATATCTAGATGTTGGTGCATAATAGCCTGTAACCTGATATCCCCAAGACTCGTCTAATGGATGTTCTGAAATACCCATAACTTCAATATGCGTGTATCCCATCTCTTTTACGTATGCTGCGAGCTTCTCACCTATAACATCATAGGTCATAAAGCCCCATTCATTATCTGTGTAATCCTTCTGCCATGATCCAAGATGTACTTCATAAATTGACATTGGCTTCTTAATGGCTTCTTCTGTCTTTTCTTTAATCCACTTTGCATCTGACCATTTAAATCCGTCAATATCAGCAACCTTGCTAGCATTGCCTGGTCTGACTTCTGAATGGAATGCATATGGATCAGCCTTGTACAATATACGTCCATCTCTAGCTTGAATGGCAAACTTATATGTATCCCATTCTTTTACACCTGGAATAAATGTTTCCCATATACCTGAGGTCTCAATTGCCTGCATATTGTCATGGTACACTTCCCAGTTGTTGAACTCTCCAACTACACTTACACATGTAGCATTTGGAGCCCATACAGCAAAATAAACGCCCATCTGTCCGTCTACTTCCATAATATGGGCACCTAATTTATTGTAAATCTCATAATGATTTCCTTGACCAAATATATATCGGTCGGTTTTTGTTATTATATCCATTGTATTCACCTACTCTACGATTGTTTACTCTATTCTACTATATCTTTACAAAAAAATCATCAGCAATTTACTTAAAAATATATAAAATACTTGGTAGTTTTCACCGAAAAACTGACCAACGTTCATTATCTTATATAAACCTCATTTAATGTACTTCCTTTGCCATATGTAAGCCCCACATAAACCTGCTCTCCATTTGGCATAGCTGCTCCCCTTTTATCAGTAAGTGCCACCTTTTCAAAGGCGTCCTTTAAGCTGTTAATTATATTTTTACATTCTTTTAAATTCTCTGTTGATTTACGTACCGAAGCCCTAACAAGGCATTTGTTAATAAATAAATACAAGCTCATAAGTTCAAAGGATAGACGATAATTAAAATCCAAGTTTGACTGAAGCTCATTTACAAATTGTTTTGCTTTTTTAATGTTAAATTTGAATTTATCCATATCACCTTCATCATAACATTTTTCTGCTTCTTCTAAATATTTTGTTATAATTTCATATGTAATAACTACAAGCTGTGTTTTGCTTGCCTGTGCTATTCTTACAGAAAAATCCTTAATCATTTCTTTTTCCATATTTTATCCCTCTATTCTAATAATTGTAGTACCTTTTCAGGCAACTGATTGGCCTGGGAAAGCATTGATGTTGCTGCCTGTGAAAGTACATTCATAGTTGTATACTGTGTCATCTCATATGCCATATCTACATCCTCTATACGAGACAATGCCGATGTAAGATTTTCATTTGTTACACCTAATGATGAAATGGCGCTTTCAAGACGATTTTCATAGGCTCCGATTCTCGACCTTGCTTGATTGATATATGAAATAGCATCATCACAAGCTGAAATCCCTCTAGACGCAGCCTTTGATGTATATGTATTAAGCTTATCTATTCCTAGAGATTTGCATGTAATCTCTGGAAGTTCAATTTCCATTTCCTGTCCTTCATTAGCACCTAGCTGAATTGTCATTGTACCAGAATCAAGTACGTAACACTGAACACGGAGTCCCTTTCCTGTTATACTATCATCTAAATGTACATGCATTTCAAATCCGCCGGAAGCTTTTATTGTTACATCATTTCCGTCGGCAGTAATAATTGTACTATTTGAAAAGCCTGAGCCTCCAATATTATCTTCATCTCGTTCAATAACAGCATCCACACCTGGATTGTAAGCTGCACCGTCAAAGCCCAACTCTTTTGCAAGTTCTTCGCTGCTTGCCTCAATTTCAACAGGGTATGTATCACCTGGATAATTGCTTGTTATTGTAAGCTTATTTCCAGTTGTAGTTTCAACAGAAGCATCAACCTTATCCGCAGCCTTCATAATGCGCTCATACACGTCGCTGAAGCTATCACCTGCATTTACTGTAACAGATGCATCATTAATCTTAATAGTACCAGAAACTGTTATGGTATCAGGAGCACCTGTTGTTGTAAGCACTGACTTTGTGGCTGGAGTAGCGGCCAAATAATATACACCAGATTCAACCTGTGATGAAACGTAAGTAACTGAAACATCTGCACGGTTTGTGTATGTATTTCGACTTAAGTCTCCATTTAATAATGACTTGCTATTAAATTCTGTATCGTTGGCAATTCTATCAATCTCTATCTTTAACTGATCAATTTCATTATTCAAGCTTACTCTGTCATCATCAGTATAAGTATCTGTTGCTCCTTGTACAGAAAGCTCTCGAATTCTTTGTACCATTGCAGTTATTTCATTAAGTGCACCTTCTGCTGTTTCAACAACTGAAATACCATCTGATGCATTTTGATTGGCTCTTTCAAGTCCACGAATCTGAGTTTTCATTTTTTTGGAAATAGCCGCTCCCACTGGGTCATCTCCTGCATTATTAATCTTATATCCTGAAGATAGTCTTTCCAAAGACTTTGCTAATGTATTATCATTTTTTCTAAGCTGATCACACGCAGTCAGCGCCGACATATTGGTTGCAATTCTCATTCGATTTCCTTCTTTCCACTGTATTTATATATTTTATCGGTTACTTTTTCAATTTTGATAAGTATCAAATGCACCTATAAATGTTTTTGCACATTTAAATAATATTGATGTACTTATTTTTTCTTCTGATGTGTTTTCTAGTTTTGTACCTCTGTGTACGTATGTCTGACTAGCTGTAACACTAATTTTTTTAATATTTATGCCTCTATCTTTAAGGTTTATTTCGAAATCCTCTGCGATATTGGCCATCTTACTAAGTCCATCCTCATTTTCACAAACAATAAGTCCCCCGAGGCTTTCACCATCATAATTCATTTCCATATCCACCCTGCCAAATTCTTCATTTGCAAAGCTTACATGCATACCACTCATATCACTTCCACTTTCAATGGTTAAATGTATACTTGTCAGTTCATTGCCAATCATGGCTGGTACATAATATGAATTTTGATTTGCAAGCTTATTTAGCATCAATGCCAGTTCGCTATTGTTTATAGCTTCTTCTATACTATTGTAACGAGGTAGTTCTTCCTCCATAGCTTCCTTAAGAGTTTCCTTTGCTTCACTCTCAATTTCTTCATAGCTAGTTCTTAGTTCTGTTTCACTGTCCATATTTTGGTACAGCTTTTCCCAGCCCTGAAGATTTTCAAATCTTTTTGCTTCCTTTTTAAGTGTTTTTTTATTTTCAATGTTAGTGTATGTCAATGGAATATTGTGGTTTACCAGTTCTCTAACATCATCCTCACTTACAAGCTCCATTGTATGCATTTCCTCTACCTTCACCGAGGTATAATATGCTTTTTCATCAATTTTACCTGCACTTTTTCCACTCTTTGCAGCCGCTAATATATTATTTATTGTTAGCTGATATTCACTCTTAATAGCTGCACCAACAGCCTTTGCATCTGATTTCCCAATAGCTTTGATAGTACGAAACATTTCTATGTATTTTTTTCTGTCCGTTTCACTTATTTCACCATTTTTATCCAGATTCCATAAATACTTTGCAAAATTTTCATTTGTAGCACCAATGCTCTCATTTATATTAGCCAGCTTGCTGTTTAATTCTACTATGCTTTCATTCATTGGGTTAATGTCATTTGCAATAAGATATGCAACTGTTTTTGGTGTTAAATTTTCTACCAGACTATCAACTTCTCCTACTTTTTCCTTTACAAGCTCAATGTTTTCAATACTTATTTCCATTGAATTGTAGCCTAGTATACGGACAGCCCTTTTATTATATTCATCACATGGCAAATTCATTCCATCTAAGATTTCGTCTATTCCCTCAAAGGCCTTGCTTATTTTATCACCAAGATCCCCTCTAACCTGGGTTCCCACTGCCTCATATGTTTCCACTGCTAACTTATAGTTTTTATTTGAGGCCTCCACGCTTACTTCTTCTAGAGTTTGACTAGTTTCAATCCTTGCGCTAAATGCAACATGGGCCGTCTTTATACTGTACGTAGCACTTATTGTTTGATTAAATAAAGAAATGTTTTCTTCGTTAATCTTTGCCTCTGCCTGATTCAACATGCTGACGGCAAACTCGTTTTCTTTACTATTAAGTACGTCTAACAAATCTCCAATACTTTCAATATCCACATCAATGCCCATACTCTTCATCAAAAGCTGCGCCTTGCTTGTTAATCTAGCCTGTGCTTCAACAATCTGCTTTTTAGCTTGAAGAAACTTAATGTCATTTTCATGGTTAGATGACTGACTGGTGGTTGACTGAATATGCGAAGGTTGGTTGGTTGTGGTTTCTTGGTTTATTGATGATGCGTCAGTTTCGATTTCTGTTTTAATTTCTGTTTTAATTTC
>CAZNKR010000008.1:10323-24250 GCA_964573715.1 uncultured Roseburia sp.
GTTTTAATTTCAGTTTCTATATTTATATTTTTGAAATTTAATATCTTGTTTTGTGACACTATATTATAAATGGCATCATCCAAAATACTATTTAGGGCCAAAACATTTCTATCTATTGCCTCTGTATTATATTGGCCTGGAATAAATGAAGCATTTTTTTCATTTCCCGTAAAATACATAGTATATTTTAAATTTTCTTCTATGCCACTTTTAAAGCTTTCTTCATCCATTGACACTGCCCAGTTTATGCCTATAGCATTGTTTATATTCTTGGCAGTAAGAGGAATGTTCTTTTCTACCATCCACCTTGCTGTATCAAGGTTTTCTTGACTTTTTTCAATTCCCGCCTGGTCAAACACCTTTTCTACCTGTGGAAGAAGCTCCTGCCATTGTTCTTCATTAATTTCATCTGCCTGCTTTTCCCCTGCATTACTATACATTGCCTTGCTATATGCTTCTTTATATACATTGTCAATTGATGGAGTTTCCTCTGGAGGTGTAATAGGCTCACTTTCCTTAGCTACGTCCATTGCCTTTTTTACGCTGGCCGCAAAGGCAGGAGAACCTGTAATTTCCTCAAGCTTTTCGTCGTTAATATTAATAGTAGTATGATAATCCTCGCAATACGTAGCAAGTTCAATCTGTATACGTTCATAAACGCTCATGCTTGTCCTAGGATCATCTTTATCCGGAGTTATGCCTAATTCTTCAAACTGTGAATATCCTTCTGGAGTAATCATCTGATTAATTGCATTAATACTTTCACTAGCCTGTAATGCGCTATTTTTCTCAAGCTTTGACTTATCTTCTACAACTTCTTTTTTTCCATTAGAATATAGCTGGCTTTTATTTTCATGGCTATTTACTGTTTTGCCTTTTTTGTAAATCACATCTTGTGCACTAACCCCATTTACCTGATGATTGCTAGCTACCTTATGATTGTCATTTGCCTGGTAATTGTCTTCTACCTGATATTTGCTAACATTTTTGTAAATATTAGTATTTTGATTTTCTACACCTATATCATTATTTAAAATGGTTTCACCTTTTTGTACATTTATCTGCATAGTTATTCCTACTTTCAGTTTGTTCGTTTACATTCAATAAATTCTTACTTCTTATTTCGGAATAATAACTAATTTTCTTTAATTTACAATGCCAATATTTCTATACTAAATAAGGGCACCGTTTCTACTATCTATAACGTCACCATTTCTTTTAACAAATTTTTTATTCCTTCCTTATTTGTTTCTTCTGGATATGAATCCATTTCTTTTACCTGTCCTAGAATAACCTTGTACCTTATTTGTGTTGCATTTAATTCATAAATCAAGCAATCTATAAGCATTTGTCTTTGAAGCTGTCTTGCTGTCAAATATTTCTTTGTTTTTTTCATAATAACCGCCTTTATTATTTTTGTTAGAAATTATATACTTTTTTTCAATTTTATACCCATGTGGAAGGGTTTAATTTTGATTGGAGAAATTTTTTGTTTATTATGCACAAATTTTAAGTCCGATTTTTTACCAATTGAAAAACAAAATTATATTTTTTTAAAAAAGTGATAGACAACTATTTTTCCCATGAGTATAATGAGCTCAATTCTTTATCAAATCTATTTTTTCAAGTCCTAAAAGGAGGACTATTGAGCAACGGATTATTAGCCATTCTTGATGAAGATATGGCATACGCAAAAGCGTTATCCGATTATATTTCCAGGTCAGCCAGTCTTGGCTTTTCGGCCTGTACCTTTTCCAATGTAGATGAATTTATTAATGTTTTGCAAAAAAAGACCATAGAGGTACTTTTGATTGATGAGAGTTTATATTCTTCAATAAATTCCAAGCTAAAAGATACTACAAACAATATTGTTATTATATGTGTTTTGGCTTCTAAAAAAAATGTTGTATATAATGATCCCACCTTTTTTAAGTATCAATCTGCGGAGAGTCTTCTTCATAGTATTATGAGTAGTTTTTCTACTAATTTATCAGGAAATATTGCATATAATTCCTCAGTGGAAAATTCTCTATGTCAACCAAGCGCATCACCCTTTAAGACCTCTACTAATTTTGACTCTACGTCTTTACTTAGTGCCGTCTATTCGCCCATCGGCAGATGCGGAAAAACTATCTTTGCTTATACTTATGCCACGATTCTTTCTTTAGAAGAACCTACATTATTTATTTCTTTTGATGAATATTCAAGGTTTCTATATAAAGATTGTGGAAATGATCTTAGTGATTTACTTTTTTTCTATTTAGAGGATAAAAACTGTATGAACACCAAGCTCAGCAGCTTAGTATGTAAGCAAGGCAGCCTCGACGTAATTGTTTCTGCAAAATATGGTGCAGACCTACGTAATCTTGATTCAAAGGACATCTATAGATTTGTATCATCATTAAAACAATCTCAATACAAAAATATTGTACTAGATCTTGGTGATACCCTTTGTGATCCATTACCTTTGCTGCATTTATGTCAAAAGATATTTGTCCCAAAATTAGAGGACTCTATATCTATCCACAAACTTAGTTCATTTATATCTACGTTATCCACATTAGATACCTCTTTATCATCTACACGTTTATCCTTTATAGATGTACCAGCATTTTATATAGAAGAGGATTTAATGCCCCTTGGTACAAAGCTTTTAGTAAGCCCCGTTGCGGAATATATTAATACTCATATTTTAGGACAGAAAAATGATTGATAAAGAATTAATGCTTAAAATGCGCAATCATTTGATTTCAGGGTTTGATTTATCTATGGATATTACTGATGAAAAAATAGAAGAACTGATAGATGAAGAAATAATAAAAGAAGGACATTTACAGTATATATCCATTAATGACAGATTAATCTACAAGCGCGTTTTGTTTAATTCTATTAGAGGATTAGATGTTTTGCAAGATTTAGCTGACGATCCTACAATAACTGAGATTATGGTTAATGGTATTAATAATATTTTTATTGAGCAAAAAGGACATATAAAAAGAAGTGAAATTGAATTTTATACATCGGAAAAGCTCATGGATGTTATTCAACAAATAGCCAGCATCTCAAATCGCCGTGTTAATGAAGCTTCTCCCATAGTTGATGCCCGTCTTGCTGACGGTTCAAGAGTAAACATTGTCTTACCCCCTGTGGCTCTAGATGGGCCTGTTGTAACCATTAGAAAGTTTCCAAGTCACGGAATAACTATGTCAGATCTTATTGATATGGGTTCGATTAGCAAAGTGGCCGCCCATTTTTTAGAGATTCTCGTTAAGTCCGGCTACAATATTTTTGTAAGTGGAGGTACCGGCTCTGGAAAAACTACGTTTCTCAATGTTTTATCAGGTTTTATCCCTAAAGACAGCCGTGTTATTACCATTGAAGATTCTGCCGAACTTAGACTACACCACATTAATAATCTTGTTAGACTAGAAGTTCGACAAGATAATGTTGAAGGACATGGTGGAATATCTATACGCGATTTAATTAAAACCTCTCTACGCATGAGGCCAGATCGAATTATTGTTGGCGAAGTTCGTGGTGGTGAAGCAATTGATATGCTTCAAGCTATGAATACAGGGCATGATGGAAGCATGAGTACAGGTCATGCAAATAGTAGTATAGACATGCTTATTCGTCTCGAAACTATGGTACTAATGGGTGCCCCATTACCTATTTCCGCTATCAGAGGACAGATAGCCGCTGGAATTGATATTATTGTTCATCTCGGCAGATTAAGAGATAAGTCAAGAAAGGTTTTAGAAATAAGTGAAGTCAAAGATTTTAATGGAACAAATATTATTTTAAATCCACTATTTACCTTTTTAGAGGAAGCTTTTGTTAACGAGAAAGTTGTGGGTTCTTTAAAATCCACCGGTAATACTCTTTCTCACAAAGGGAAGCTCGAATTATCTGGCTATCAAGAACCTGACTATGAGTAGTTTTAAATGCCATAGGCTTATTAAATAAAATCAAAAAGGAGTTTTTTATGGAGCAGATTAGTTACCTTACTTACAAATTTACTTTAAGAGAATGGATAAAATATCTATTTATTTTTGAAATTATCGCTTCATTTTTTTCATATTTCTTTTATCATTCATTAATTCCATTTCTTATTTCGCAAGTATTTATTACTAAGTATTATTCATATGTTCGTACACATTTAAATAAGCAGCGTAATAAACGTATACTTACCGAGTTTTCCGACTTTATTGTGTCTATATCTGCTTCTCTATACACAGGGTATTCTCTTGAGAATTCTGTTATTGAAGCTAAAGAAACAATTATAAACATGTATGGTAAACATTCAATAATTTACAATGAAATCCTGGTTATGGAACGTATGCTATCATTAAATATTCCTATTGAAAAAATTTTTGATAGCTTATCAAAACGTACCTGCATAGAAGAAATTCTTTGCTTTTGCGAAATATTAAATATTGTAAAAAAAACTGGTGGTGACTTGATATCCATTATTAAATCTACTTCTATTACTATTAAGCAAAAAAGCGAACTACTAAATGAAATTGATACTGCCGTTTCTGGAAAAAGATTTGAACAATACATTATGCTATGTATGCCGTTTATTATCTTTATATATATTGAATTAACCCAACCAGGCTTCTTTTTGCCACTTTATCATAATACGCTTGGGATTTTTGTTTCAACTACCTGTCTAATTATTTATTGTTGCTCATTCTTTTTCTCAAGGAAAATTTTATCAATCGAGGTATAACTTATGATTATTTATATTGTTTTTTTACTACTACTCTTAATTTTTTTTATTACAACTTTTCACTATAAAAAAGAGGAGTACTCTAATATTCCAAAAAAAGAACACCCCCTTGCATTCTTATACGGAAGTTCCTTTTTTATCATTACTATTTTTGACCGCTATATAAACAAAGGTAAAATAAGTGGTAAAGATTTAAGAAAAAGCGAAAAGCTTTCAAAACTTTATGTTGGAGTTAATCCAAGACGGCTACTTATGCTCCATAAAGCAAAGTCTATTTCCTTTTCATTATTATCTCTTCTGGTAATCTTAATTATTTCTGTACTTTATCATTTGAATGATAGTAATAATACCAATACTGTAAGTTCCCTCGACAGACCAACTGACTCTAACTCTTCATCAATTAACTTGACCATTGATTATGAAGGTGAAACTACTGATATTATTATAGAAATAGAAAGTCAGGCACATACCCTTGAGGAGGCTCTCAAGTACTTTGATGAGCATCGCAGTGAAATAGAAAAATCCATGCTAGGCGATAATGAAGATTTGTATAACATCAATTCTACTTTAAAATTTAATAATAAAGTAGCTGAAATACAAATACTATGGCAACCCGAAGAGCCAAAATATGTTGATTATTCTGGAGATATATTATTTGATAATATCCCTGATCAAGGCATACTAACAAATATAATTGCAACTCTTACATATGGTGGTCACGAAGCTGCAATAACAATTCCAATATTTATTCCTTCAAAAGCTTCAACATTTTCTATTCTTGATGAAATTAATAATGAAATTGTATCTATAAATGATCCTTACAGTAGCAACGTTAATTTGCCCACCTCAATAAATGGCTCTGAAATCAAATATTACTCATCAGCAAATGAATTTCACATTAATTTTTTCTAGTCGGGGTAATCATTGCTCTTATTCTACCTCTTTTACTTAATCATGATAATAATAAAGCTTTTTTATTACGAAGTGATGAAATGATTAATGATTACCCTGATTTAGTTACAAAGACAACTTTACTGATAAATGCAGGAATGACCATTCACAGTGCACTATTACGTATATATTCTGACTATGCACACTCACATAATGTTGCACATTTTCACTACTTATACAAGGAACTAGGACTAACTTTAGCTCAAATAGAAAATGGAGTTCCACAATCCTGTGCTTATTCCGAATTTGGTAATCGAATAGGACTTCCTTGCTATATAAAATTTGGAAGCCTTCTTGAGCAAAATCTCAAAAAAGGAAATCGAGAGCTTTCTGCTATGCTTAGCAGCGAAGCTATGGCAGCTATTGATTCAAAGAAACGTTTGTTAAAAGAAAAAGGCGAAAAAGCCTCAACAAAATTACTACTACCAATGATAATGATTTTTGCTGTCATTCTTATACTTATTATGATTCCAGCTTTTCTAAACATGTCAATATAAAGAAAGGATTTTATAAAAATGACTATTTACAAACAATTAACCACTTACTTATTTATTTATCTATATCGTTACCTTAATTATATTTCTTCACTATTTTTTATAACTCTATTTAAAATTAAAAATTTCTATTCGAAGAATAGACAAAAACAATCTAAACCTTGTCTGAATGCTATCGGTTCAATAGAAATGATACTTTTACTGCTGGTACTTGTTTCACTCATAGTGATTTTCAAAAGCCAAATCACAAGTATAATTAATACTGTTTTCACTAAAATCAGGCAACAAATCAATGGATTCTAAAACTACATTAAAAGGCAATATTACCATTGTTTTAGCTCTAAGCTTTATGCTTATACTTAGTCTTCTATTTACAATATTAGAGTCTGCTAGATTAGTTTCAGTAAAAACCCATTACACTGATATTTCTATGCTCTCTCTCGATTCTTTATTTGGAAACTATTGCAAAGATTTATTTGACGAGTATGGTATTTTTGCAATCAATCCACATGATGTTAATATTGAAGATTATCTAACTGAATATGCCAATACCAATGCCACATCAAGACCTTCCTCAATTTTGGGATTAATGTCTGATTCTGGATACAATCTTCTAACGGGTCAATTAAGCAATTTGGAGATTGTATCAAAAACATATATTACTGACAAAGACGGACTTATATTTTCTAATCAAATCAAAGAATATATGAAATATAAAGAATTAGGATATCTCTTTGACAGTTTTACAGATAGCTTTAATGAAACCTCTGAGAACGTATATGACTTTATTGATGAAACCAATAATCAAAGCCTTGATTATTCTCTGCTAGATAAGCCTTACACAGAAGATCGAAGAGAATGCCTAACTATGAGCAAGGAAGATTCAAAAGAATACTCAGATTCACTAAAAGAATCTGTTTCCCATGCCTTAAAAGAAAATTTAATTTATCTTATTGTTGAGGATCCCTCCACAGTTTCTACAACAAGAATTGATAAACTTACACTTCCATCAGTTACTGTTGCTTTATCCGAGGAAGCTAGTGCAATCAACGAAGGATATATAAAAGAATATAACTATGTTTCCCTAGAGCGAGTTTATTTTGAAGAATATGTTTCGTCAAAATTTGGATGCTATACAAAACCTCATGATAATTCATTACTTTCTTACGAATTAGAATATATTATTAACGGTCAAGATAATGATGACGGAAATTTACTAAGTACCGCTGTAAAACTTATTTCTATGCGAGCTAGTTTTAATATAGTCCACATCTTATCTGATAATGCGAAGCGTACAGCTGTTAGAAATTTAGCTGAAATAACTGCCGGAGCAGCAAGTGGTATTGTTCCCTTTTCTGTTCAAATTGCAGAGATGATTATCGCAAGTTCCTGGGCCACCGCAGAAGGTATTATTGATATACGCGATTTACTTGCTGGAAAAAAAGTTCCACTACTTAAAGATTCTTCTACATGGACTCTCTCATTAGATGGAATAACTTCCCTGTCTGCTCATACACAATCAAGCAATTCAGGAGAAACCGGTTTTTCATATGAATATTACTTAAAATTATTGATTCTAGCTCAAAGTGAGCTTGCTCTTCGCTTCAGAACAATGGATTTAATCCAATTAAATATATGTTTAAACTACAATGATACTTTTCGTTTATCTAACTGTATTTGCCGCATTGATACTATTTTTTCATATCAGGCTAAAAACATTTTTTTAAATTTAAATACTCTTATATTAAACGAAAAAAACACCACTTTTACTATTCCTATGTTTTACACATATTACTAACCCAAAGGAGGATAGATAAACATGCCCTTTTTAGCTAAAAATTTCTTCTCTCTATACATTCAAAAAAAATCTAAAAAAAATTCGTCAACTCTCCAAGTTAAGAAGGCTACAGACTTTTGTCAAAAAAACAAAGATTATTACTGTAAAAGCAGCGGCAACTTCCCCGATGCCAAGCCTTATCCAATAATATTCCTACGAGAAGCAAAAAGACTTAGTCTAGAGAGGGCATCTTTATCTACCCATTCTTTGGGAAGTATAACTGTCGAAGCTGCTATCGCTTTACCATTTTTTATTTTTGCTATATCATCAATAATTTTTTTATTTAACGTTCTATACATACAAAATACCTTTCAAGAACAGCTTAGTAATATTGCAAAAAATTTGTCCAATAGTGCTTATCTTTCTAGCGCCATTTTGTCTTTATCTGAAGATGAAAAATCCAATTTAGCATCTACTAGTAATTTCTATCTTTCAGATTTAAGCGGATCAATCATCGATTCCGCAATTGTTAGAAATAAATTTCTCAATCCTTCTTTGTATAACTTTATTAATTCCAATTATATAAGAAATGGTGAAGATGGAATTTCTTTTTCACTTACAAAGTATGATTCCACAAATACATCTCTAGAGATAGTTATATCCTATGAATTCGTAATTCCCTTTCTGCCAGATTTTATCAGACTACCCGTCACTCAAATTTGTAAGATTGATTTATATGACGGTTGTCCAATAACCCCTGCAAAAAATGATCATGACTCCTATGTATATATTTGCATTGACAGCAATACATACCACACAAACAAATATTGCTCCTATCTTTTGAAATACACTTCTGTACATTCAATAAATGATTCTGTTTCTATAGGGTTACCTGCCTGCAGTTTTTGTACTTATTACTATACTTCACATAAGGACGTTGAACCTAAATACATTTATTTAACCGAATTAGGTGGTTGTTATCATACAACTCTTGAATGTTCTGTTTTTACAAGATCAATATATACAGTGAAGTTATCTTCGTTAAATTATACCTATAATCTATGCACACGATGTGAGGAGAGTATCCAATGATTCTAGAAATTTTATCAGTACTTCCATTCCTTTTGTTTTTTATTTATATGGTAATTTGCACCTATACTGATATACGTAACAATACAATATCTTTGTATCTTTCTATAATTTTTCTTCTTTTATCTTTTATAATCAATTTATTTCATTTGTCACTTAGCCTTTACAATATCGGTGATATTGTTTTGTCATTTATACCTGGATTTATCACATTACTAATCGGTAAATTATCAAATGAATCTATTGGTTACGGAGATGGCATTATTTTCCTTTTAGCTGGAAGTTATCTCGGCTTTTGGAAATGCATAGGTTTAGTATTTTTCTCCATGTTTTTTTCATCACTATTCTCACTTTTCTTAATAATTAGAAGAAAAAATCTAAAACAGTCCTTTCCCCTTTCTCCCTTTATTCTTTTAGGTTTTTGTATACAAAAAGCCATAGAATACACCTATATCTAGGAGAATAGCATAAACAAATCATCTAGTTTAGGAGGTTACCATGAACAAATCATCTTCATTTAGGAGGTTACCATGAACAAATCATCTATATTTAAGATTTATAAAGTTAATAATCCTAAGGCAAGTATAACTATAGAAGCATCTTTTATTTATCCATTTCTATTATTTATATTTGTAAATGTGATTTTCTTATCTTTTTATCTTCATGATAAGATTGTTGCAAACAGCCTTGTATACCGTCAAACTTTATACTTAGCAATAGACAACGTTAATCAAGAAACGAATTCCACAACACCCGAAGAACTTATTAAAACGATAAAAGATTTTTGCTTATCTCCTAGACGAATAAATTTAGATTATATTTCTCATTCTAATATAATTCGACTAGACGGATTTTATCGTCGAACAGATCATATCACCCAATACTATGAGCATTGTAATGACATTAGAAAATATTCAGTTATTATAGATTCAATAAAAAACATACATTAAACTTACGGAGGAAACATGAATACATTATTTGAGAAAAATTATGCTAAGAACTACATTGTTCTTGAAGACTTTCAAGAATATGATTATGAAAAGGACTATCAGTTAGATATGATAAAGTTTAATTCCATTCCCGGTGCTCTCAATCTATCTGTAGAGATGAGAGATAATGAACCTGTTTTGAAATATGACATTACGTCAAAACAATCCTTTTCTTCCCTATTTACTACTGCAAATCTTTCCTATAAGGCCTATATATCTATTGTTCTTTCACTTATTGATTTTATAGGGTTTTTAGATGAATACCTTATTGATATTAATTCAATAATAATGCGCACACAATATATTTTTTTAGATCCTGAAAAATACACAACATATTTTACAATATGTCCTGGTTGTAAAAATGATTTTTATCAAGATCTTCGTGATTTTTTTAATGATACCTTAAATATCCTTGATCATAGTGATGATCAGCTAGTTTTACTAGCTTATAGTCTATCTAATGAATCTAGCAAGGAAGGCTTTAACATAAGTCAGCTAAAATCTTTAGTATATAAGCGCATGAATAATTCCGTTCCATTATCTGTAGTATCATCTAATAAAAATAACTCAGTTTTAGACTCAGACAACAACAAAACCAATTCGCCTTTAAAATCTAACTACATCTCCAATCACGATTCCAATTATATTTCCAATTATAATTTAACTCAAAATCACAACATAAATCCAAATATAGCTTTACAATTTAGTAATGATCCATCTGCATTAATCGATTCACAGCAACAAGATAATCAATTTTTGACAAATGATTCACTCTCACTAAAAAGTTATCAATTAAATAAAGAACCATCTGTCGATGATTCAATTTGTTTAAAGGAAGCACCAAACTATTTTACATCCAAAAATCATGATTATTTCTCCAAATCTATTTTTAATTCTTCATCTAATTCAAATTTTTCATCTAATTCAGATTCTTTACCTAAATCTCCATCTGACTCTTCTATTTCGCTAAAAATCCCTTCCTTAAAAAGAAAAAGTAGTTCCGTTTCCTCAGCAAAAATTTCCGGTGGAAAAATTACCACTCTTTCAAAACCTTTTTTATTTAAAGCAGCTATACTTTTAACCATATCATTATTACTACTTATCGCTAGCTTATTTGTTCTTATCACTCAACACTTTTCTAGTAAAACTGGCCTGATTCTATTAATATTAGATATTGCTTACACCATAGGTAGCATAAAGTATTTGATGGAATTATATCCCTGTTCTAAGCTTTTAGATATAAAGGAGCGAAAATTAAGTCCTCCAAAAGAACTTCCAAAAGCAGGCTATTCCTCTAACCAACTACCTATTAACACTGACATTTCTTCACCCCGTCAAATACTATCGGCAAATAGTGAATTCTTACACTCTGAAGAATTTGGAGATACAGTCATTTTAAGTCATAACACTAAAAAAACGGATCATAAACTTGTTTACTCTGGTACTGACTTTACATCAGAAGTAGATATTTCTCATTATCCATTTACCATTGGCAAACTACAATCCTCTGTTAACATGGTCATTAACAATCCATTAATAAGTCGAATACACGCGTGTATTCATTATAATGATGGAACATTTTACTTAGAAGATTTGAATTCTGCAAATGGCACCTTTATTAACGAAGTTTTACTCTCTCCTCATTCTAAACAGATAATTCATTCTGGAGATAAACTTACTTTCTCTCATCTTTCATACATCTTCGAATAAGCACTACTATAAATTTATTAGCAAACGAATCATATACAACCATTTTGCAACAATTTTAGGAACCTATTAAAATATTTTTCGTCTATTGTTTTTACTATTATTTTAATATCATAATATAAAATTATGCATAAATATAGTTGTTTTACATAATTTTATATTATGATATGATCAAGTTAATAATTGCTATCAACAAAAAGTTATATTGAAGATTCCTAGATACTCTGGTAATTAAGAGATAGGAGGAACTAGCTATGGGACAAAAAGACTTAGCAGAAAAGTTATTAGAAGACTATAATGACGTTTTCGCTGATATAATTAATGCATTATTATTTGATGGTAAAATAGTTGTTTTACCTGAAGAACTGCATGACACAAAAATTAAAAGTCAATAGAAGTTTTAAAACCGTTTTTTCAGACTATGAAATTCATGTTTTTGATATTGGAAAAATGAAAGAATCTGATATATCTAAATTTACAAGTGATTTTAGAAATATTGTAGAGTATTTAGTAAAAAGTAAAAGGTCAGAAAGTGAACGCATTGCTAATATTGATGAACTTGATAATTTAAAAAATTTAAAGCATGTGGATGCAGCCTTAAAATCCTTAAGAGTTTTTACAGGTGATGAATTTTTCAATGAACTCAATAGTAAAATAGGAGGTAGTAAAGTGAGAAGCATTCTTGATATTTATGTAGAGCAGAAAACCGAAGACATTAGCAAACAGAAATCCGAAGTTGAAACACAGAAAGCCGAAATTGAAATACAAAAAGCCGAAATTGAAACGAAAGCCGTCCTAAAATTGACCGAGGCTGGATATTCTGTAGAAGACCTTTCTCAAAGCTTGGATATTTCCGAAGAAAAAATAAGAGAGATTCTTTCATTTTAAAATATTATAAAGTAAATCACCAAGGTTATTACACTTTGGTGTTTTTTTGTTTAATAAAAATTCACAATCACAAAAATTAATTCTTCATTCTTATTTGTTTCCAAGTTTCCAATCTTATTTGTTGCAACAAGGACTGTTTTATATTAAAATATACTTATTGATTTTCTTGAAAGGAGTTTATGGCTGTGCATATTAACATTTATTACGGTGGACGTGGAATTATAGAAGATCCTACACTGTATGTACTTAAAAAGATAGAAAGTGTGTTTGAAGATATCCGTGTTTCCTACACTAGATACAATTTATATGATATGAAAAATTCCATTACTACCTTACCTCAAACACTTAAAGATGCTGATGGTATTATACTCGCTTGTAGTGTTGAATGGATGGGTATAGGTGGATATATGCAACAGTTTCTAGATGCTTGTTGGTTCTATGGTGACAAAACAAAAATCAGCTCCTTATATATGACTCCAGTAGTTATTTCCACCACCTATGGTGAAAAAGATGCTATGCTCACATTAAAAAATGCCTGGGAACTTCTAGGCGGCCTATTGTCTTCTGGCATTTGTGCTTATGTTGAAGATACCCTTGATTTCGAACGGAATTCTGATTACAACAGCTACATAGATAAAAAAGCCGAAAACATTTACAGAACTATTTCTCAAAAAGTAAAGCCATTACCATCTAGTAGTATGGCGATAAAAAATAACCTTATAAAATCATCTATGGATCTCACTCCACAAGAAAGTGAACAGTTATCCAAATATGTATCTGATGATATTTATGTTAAGCAGCAAAAAGAAGATATTGAACAACTTGCATCTTTCTTTAAGGAGAAGCTTAGCGAACAGGGAACAAATATTGAATTGGAATTCGTCAAACCACTTACTACAATATTTACTCCTCAAGAAAGCTTTGAAGCTTGCTATTCCATCCTGATTCAAGACAAAAATAAATATCTTTACATTAAAGTTGAAAATGATGAACTTTACTGTAAATATGAAAAGCATGATGATGTAGACGTATTGGCAAAGACTACTCATGCTGTTTTAGATGATATTACTCATGGTAGAATCACCTTCCAAAAAGCTTTTATGACTGGTGTTTTAACTGCAAAAGGAAATTTCAAAACCCTTAGAATGTTAGATCAGCTTTTCCCTTTTAGTTAAACGTTATTGGCAATATAATTTCAAAGGTAGTTCCTCTATTCTCATTAGAGGCTACCTTTATTTTTCCTCCGTGAGCTTCTACCATTATTATTTATTGATATTGTTAGTTCTTTGTCTTTTAAATA
>CAZNKR010000008.1:24350-30354 GCA_964573715.1 uncultured Roseburia sp.
ATTTTCCACAAAACATTTCCTATATCGATTAATTATTCCTTCAATTAATCTTCCGACATTATTTGGGGTTCTTTCAATATGAATATCATTTGTAAACTCTCTTCTCTCCAATATTAATTGTTTCATACTCATACAATCTTCTACAAGATACATAAAATAAGAGTTTTCATTTATTTCTGGCTTTTCTTCTTTAATATTATTAAGTGAATATTCAATTAGCATAACCATATTTCCTAATTCATGGATAAGAGATTTTGTTACTAAAAAATAATCCTGGTTAGTAATTAATTTATCATTTTCCCCTTTCGTTGTGTCATTAATTAATTCTTTGATACAAATATTTTCCCATTGTTTATTTTCATTCATTTTCTTCTCCCTAATCTTGTATTTGTTATTAATTTTGAAAGTTTTGTGAATACGTAGTTATTTACCATTTTTTTGGTTACATTATTTATTTTCTGTGCTATAATTTCTTTACTATTTGATTATAATAATTGTAAGCAAATATCTTTGAAAGGATGTGTAAAATTTGAAAGATACCAATTGTATTTTCTGTAAAATTGCAAATGGAGAAATTCCTTCATTTACTATATATGAAGATGATATGTTTAGAGTAATATTTGATTTAGGTCCTGCAACTAAAGGCCATGCATTGATTCTCCCAAAAGAACACTTTAAAAACATTTTTGAACTAGATGATAATTATGCAAAAGAAGTAATGTTAGTTGCCAAGAAGGTCTCAACTGCCATGAGAGATGTTCTTAAATGTGACGGATTTAATATTCTTCAAAACAATGAAGAGATTGCAGGCCAGACTGTTTTTCATTTCCATATACATCTTATTCCAAGATATAATAATGATGACGTTAAGCTTACTTGGAAACCAAGTGAGTTAGATAAGCAATCTGCATCTGATTTAGCTAATTCTATTCGTGAGAGGTGTAATTAATGAAAAAGATTTTATTAACTGGTGGAGGATCTGCTGGTCATGTTACTCCAAATATTGCCCTATTCCCTTTTTTAAAAAATCTTGGTTATGAAATTCAGTACATAGGTTCTTATGACGGAATTGAGAAAAAGTTGATTGAAGAGCTTGGTATTCCATACACAGGTATTTCTTCCGGAAAGCTTAGAAGATACATGTCTGCAAAAAATTTTTCTGATCCCTTTAGAGTTATTAAAGGCTACCAAGAGGCAAAAAAATTTATAAAAACATACCAACCAGATGTTGTATTTTCAAAAGGCGGGTTTGTTAGTGTTCCTGTAGTAAAAGCAGCAAAAAAATTCAATATTCCTGTTATTATTCATGAATCAGATATGACTCCTGGTTTAGCTAACAAATTAGCTCTTTCCTCTGCAACAATTGTATGTCACAATTTCCCAGAAACATCTGAATTTTTACCTGCTAATAAATCGCACCTAACTGGCTCTCCTATTCGCGAAGAGCTTAAGCACGGCAATAAACTTGCAGGTCTTGAATTATGTGGTTTTACCGCAAACAAACCTGTCGTTATGGTAGTTGGCGGAAGTTTAGGGGCTCAAGCTATAAATAATGCTCTTAGAGATGCTCTTCCTGAACTTTTAAAGTCATATCAGATTGTTCATTTATGTGGCAAAGGTAAAGTGGATGATACCCTTCTTGATATCGAAGGATATAAACAATTTGAATACATTAAATCTGAGATGAAAGATTTATTTGCCATGTCTGATTTAATTATATCTAGAGCAGGTGCCAATGCAATCTGTGAAATTCAAGCATTAAAAAAACCAAATATCCTCATTCCTCTTCCAGCATCAGCAAGCAGAGGCGATCAACTTTTAAATGCTGCTTCTTTTGAAAAACAAGGATTTAGCATGGTTCTGCCTGAAGAAGATCTAACAACAAAGAACTTGATAGACTCAATTCATGATTTATACGAGAACAAACAATCCTATATTGATGCTATGAACAAAGCAAAGACATCTGATGCAGTTGCAACAATAATAGATCTTATAGAAAGTGTAGTTAACAAATAGTTTATTATACATTAATATATATTCTTCTAAAAAAGCCAAGATACCTTAGTATATTGGCTTTTAATAAATATTCTTGTACTTACATTATCATTCTATGAAAATGAATTTGTTTTTATTAAAGTATATTTATAATTATAAATGTGCATTATTTGTTTTATTTTCCTTTATGCAAAGAAATTAATACATTAATCAATAACACTATCAATGAAGATAGTTAAAACTTTAGTCATATCTTTATATATACTTGTCTCTAGCTCATTTCCATCCTTGTCATGAGTAATTTTTAAAACAGGTCTATCAATATATCCTTTATTTTGTCGAACAACTTCTCCGCTTTCCCCTTCGTTTGTTACTATTTTTGCTCCAACTGGATACATTGCAACCATTTGCAAGAGCAAATCGACATATGTATCTTCTAATGCATTTACCGATTGTGCTCTCATATATTCTATTGCTTGATGAACCTTGTATTGCTTATAGCCTATACCACTTATCAAACATTCAAATGCATCGCAAACAGCTACAATTTTTATAGGATCACTAATGGAACTACCATGATTTTTAAATGGATATCCACTTCCGTTATTTCTTTCATGATGTAATAATACTATGTTTTTACTTAACTCAGTCAACCAATATACATTTTTTATTGAATCATAACCATAAATAACATGCTTTTTAAATTCAACTTGGTTTTTAAGAGGCAAGTCATTAATTTCTTGATTTTCGTATGGAACAACAACGCATCTAAGTCCAATGTCATGCAAAATACTTCCTTTAGCAATCTGCGAAACAATTTCTTTAGAATATCCGGCCTTAAGTGCTAATACCGTTGCCAATGCACAAACATTTACGGAATGACTATAAATATCAGAAGATGACTGTCTTATATTTGTTACCTGTGTCATGATTTCTTCTTCACTAAGAACATTATTAATAATATCATCAGCAACAATACACAATTCAGTTAAGTCTGACGAATTTTTATATATATGTTTTTCAAGAACCTCTTTAACAACTTTTTTACTTTCTTCTTTAACTACTTCTTTAAAGAGGTCAAAGCTTTCCTCTGTTTTCTTTTCTTGAGCTCCAATAACTTCAACTTCATCAATACCTAGCACCTTCAATCTGTCTATGTATTCTCGTTTAAGCATTGTTCCTGCAGCAATTAATTCAATTCCAGAATCAGACAGAACGTGTTTTGCTAAAATCTCATTTCCTTTTAGTTTTTCAATTTTAACTTTTGCCATACTCCATTCTACTCCTTGCCTAAAGCTTTATTTAATGCCTGTTGTTCTTCATCTCCAAGTAAAACAAATGACTCTCCATTAATTATTTCTTTAATGTATGTATAGCAGCCTTCTCTACTGTGCATTGCATTAATAACAAATCCATTATTTTCTTTATCTAACAACACTAGTGCAAAACTTAGTTTTCCACCCATTTCATTAAATGCATCATATTTAACTATACCACATTTTTGAATTGTGATTTTTAGATTATCATTTATTTCTTCTATTGCCTTTGTTTTTTTACTGTTTTCAACCAGCAGCTTATCAATTTCATTGAATCTTTTCGAAAATTCTTCTTCTAGTGATTTACCATCTTTGTCTTTCATAAACTTTTCATATCTTAAAGACATTTTTCTATTTTTAACTGTAAGAACTATGCAATAAACTATTGAAGCTAAACCTATTACAAGAAGAATTATTACATATATAGCTGGATCTACATTTGATAATCCTATTGTATCTAATATTTTACTGTTCATTTGTGTCTCCTTGTTTCTTTTACTTATTATTCTTTATTGCTATTTTGTTGTTTTTCTATGCTGCTTCTCTTGCTACTATTCTGTGTTGTCATCCTTGGTTTTTGTTTTTAGTTATTAATTTTGTTCATTAATTCAACTATTCGTTCTAATTCTGACGTTGAATAATATTCTATTTCTATTTTTCCTTTATCCTTGCTTCTCCTATTTATCAATACATTTGAACCAACTAATGATTTCATTTTGTTTTCTAATTCCTTATAAACAAATTCATCTGTATACTTTTCTTGCTTTTTTTCAGTCTTTGGTTTTTTTATACTATTAACCAATTCCTCTGTTTTTCTAACACTTAAATTCTTCTCAATGACTTTATTCGCCACTTCAAGCATAACTTCTTCTGAATTTTCCACGTCTTCCAATGCCAGAATTGTTCTTGCATGGCCATTTGTAATCTTATTATCAATTACCATAGTTTGAACTTTTTCAGGAAGTTTTAGCAATCTCATTATATTTGTAATAGTAGCTCTGTTTTTACTTACTTTTTCTGCAACTTCTTCTTGCTTTAAATTGAATTCATCAATAAGTCTTTTATAAGCCCAAGCCTCTTCGATTGGATTTAGCTCTTGTCTTTGAATGTTTTCAATTAAAGCAACCTCAACAACTTCTTCGTCTGAATAATCTTTAATGATAACTGGCACTTCTTTTATTTTGGCCAATTTACATGCTCTCCATCGTCTTTCACCAGCAATAATTTCATAATAACCATCTCTTTTTTGGACAACTATTGGTTGAACCAAACCATATTGTTTTATTGATTCTGCAAGTTCTTTTAGGCTTTCCTCATCAAAGCTTTTTCTAGGTTGTGATCTATTTGGTTCTATTTCCGTTAGTTTTACTTTTGTTTCAACCGGTTTTTCTACAATTTTTTCAACAATCTTCTCTACAATTTTTTCTTTTTTTGGTATTGTCGTTCCCTGTGGAATAAGTGTATCTATACCCTTTCCTAATCCTTTTCCCAATCCAGTTCTTTTAGTCATTTATCTTACCTGCTATATTCAGCTTTCCTTTCAAATTTTATAGACATTAAATTAATTACTGTTTAATATGTTTCTTTTTATATTTCTTACTGAATTTCTTGTCTTTTCTTATTACTCTTCTTCAGTTCTCTCTATGACTTCATCGGCCAGTAGTCTATAGCTTTCAGCTCCTACAGATTTAGAATCATAAATATTAATTGGAATTCCATGACTAGGCGCTTCTGCCAATCTTACATTTCTAGGAATAATTGTTTTGTATATTGATTGTTTTAAATTACTTTTTACATTTTCAACAACTTCTAATGAAAGATTTGTTCTTGCATCATACATTGTAAATACAACGCCTTCCATTTCTAGTTGAGGATTCAATCTCTCCTTAACTAAATTTATAGTATGTATTAATTGTGATAGTCCTTCAAGTGCATAATACTCACATTGAATTGGAACCAAAACAGTATCTGCAGTAGTCATAGCATTTACAGTTAACATATTTAGTGAAGGAGGGCAATCAATAATAACAAAATCATATTGATCCTTTACTTTATCTATTTGTTTTTTTAAAACATATTCTCTGTTTTCTATTCCTATCAAATCAATTTCTGCACCAGACAGATTTACATTTGATGGTAAAACATCAAGATTATCAAGTGCATCTTTAACAATACACTCATTTAAGGTACACTCACCTATTATCATATTATACACAGTGTTATCTAAAATATTTTTATCAATTCCAACTCCGCTTGTTGCATTTCCTTGTGGGTCAATGTCAACAAGCAGAACTTTTTTGTTTTTTTCTGCAAGACATGCTGATAAATTTGTTGATGTTGTAGTCTTTCCTACTCCACCTTTTTGATTTGCGATTGCAATTATTCTTCCCATATATCTGCCTTTCGTATTTTTCATTAAGTTAACTCTATTATATCACAATATAATATTTTTTCTATTTTTTTTACTATATTATTCTTTATTTATTTCTTTATTTATTTCGTTTTAGTATCAACCCGGATTAATTTTTCCATTCCTGTTACAACTATTACTAAATGTTTCACGTGAAACATCTCTAAATATTTACATTTACACTTATTTAATACGTATAACTATTACAAATACTAATATAAGTAAATAACACTTGATATCAGTTGGATCAGTTGAATTTGTTGATTTGTTGATTTATTGATTT
>CAZNKR010000008.1:30454-51715 GCA_964573715.1 uncultured Roseburia sp.
TTTAGTTATTACATTTACCTTATTAATAAAAATGTTTCACGTGAAACATTTTTTCCTAATCAATAAAGCTATATTTCACTTCCATAGGCTATATTATCAAAACACCTTCCCTTTATTAAAATAGATGTTTCACGTGAAACATCTATTGATTATATTTCTACAATATCATTTCTAATTGCAAATAAAGCAGCCTGTGTTCTATCATTCACTTGTAGTTTTTTAAATATATTTGACACATGATTTTTTACTGTTCTCTCACTTATATCAAGTTTGACTGCAATTTCTCTATTAAATAGTCCTTGTGCTAAATATTTCAAAACATCCACTTCTCGTCTTGTTAATTCAGCAAGTTTTTCATTGTTTTTGGCCTTAGCAGCAAGGCCAGCATTTAATGCAGGTGTAATAGTTGGCTGTATAAAATTCTCGCCAGCATATACAGAATATATTGCTTTTCTAAGCAATTCAGAATTAGAATCTTTCATGATATATCCGTTGCAGCCTATATCAACAGCTTTAATTAAGTATTCTACTTCATTGTGAATTGTTAAAATCAAGACCTTAACCTTCATTTTATCTTTACGTATCTTTTTTAATGTATCTATTCCATTAAGAACTGGCATATTAATATCTAGTAAAAGAATATTTGGTTTGTATTCCTTAACCATCTTTATTGCTTCCAATCCATCAGGAGCTTCAGCAACAACTTTAATATTTTCATCTAATTCCAATAACTGTTTCAATCCTTCTCTTATCATCGAATGATCATCTGCAATTACTATGTTAATACTCATATATTTACCTCTAAATTACTGTATTGGAACATCAATAATAATTTTTGTTCCTTCATTAATTTTGCTTTCTATTGTTATGTTACCGGAGAGTAAAAAAACTCTTTCTTTCATTATGGATAATCCAAAACCTTTATGACTATCCTCATCTTTGTCTATTTCTAAAATATTATCAAGATCAAATCCTTGCCCATCATCTACGACTTCAAGATGTAATGAATCTGTTTGAAATTTAAGCAATATATCCAAATGATTTCCTTTAGAATATTTAATACTATTATTAGTGGCTTCTTGAATTAATCTTAAAATTGTAAGCGAGATAACCGAAGGAATATCAACCACTTCTCCCTGAATAGAGAATGTTATCTCCATATCTGTCATGCTATCCAATTTCTGAATTGCATTTCTAATTGTAGTTTCTATACCTAAATCATCAAAAGACATTGGTCTGAGATTATAGATAATATTTCGCATATCATCTATAGTTTCCCTCAATGTTTTAGACATTATTTCGAGTTCCAATTTTGTTCTTGTTGTATCAAAATCCACAATTTTTGAACAGATTTCACATTTATGAACCAAATTAGTAAGAACTTGTACAGTTGTATCATGTAAATCCCTTGCGATTCTTTGTCTTTCCAGTTCTTGTTGATTAAGTATATTTATACCAGTTTTATCAAATTTTCTACTTATATTATCAATATTTGTATTACTATTAATTTCTGTATCAAACTCTTCGTCAATATCATCCACATTTCCAAGAGCATCTTTAATGACATTAATATCTTGATTAACTAGTAATAATTGTGCTTCATACTTATCTATAAGTTCAGATAATTCTTTTTTCTTAACATTTAGTTTTAATATCTCATCTCGTATAAAATCATTTTTTTTCACTCGTGGAGAAAATATCTCAAATGCATCATCCACATCATTTTCCATTTGTGAAATCTTTGTAGTTATTTCATCCGATTCTATATTCAGATTATTAATTTTTGTAATAATAATTACCTTTTCGTCTGATAACATTTCTAAACGTTCAGAAAGATAACTTTCTGCTTTAGTTAGTTCACCCATACATTTTCCTTCTTTACCTATTAAAAGCTAGTCATATTTTATCATAATAGCAAAGAATAGCCTAGCACTTTTTTTCAAGTCAAAATATTAACGTATCAAAAAATAATAAAATTACTAGTAAGATTATTAATGAAATTATTAGAAAATTATACTTTAAAAAATGCGTATAATAAAGTATAATTAAAAATAGAAATAGATTGTGAAAGGTGATATATATGAAAAATAATAAGTTTATATCTGCTGCTGTGCTTGCAACAGTAACTGCAGGTACCATTTATGCTATCAATAGATCAATTAATTTATTGGCAAATGCCAATGCGTCTATTAGTGATTCAAAGGGATGTGCCTACGATTGGAGATTTGGTAAGGTCTTTTATACAAAAAAAGGTGAAGGAAAACCTATTTTACTTATTCACGAGCTCACTTGTGGAAGTAGTTCCTTAGAATGGAAAAGAATTGAAAACGAATATGCAAAAACAAATACAGTATATTCCATTGATTTATTAGGATGTGGTCGTTCAGACAAACCAGCCTTTACCTATACCAATTTCTTATATGTTCAGCTGATTACTGATTTTGTACGAAATGTTATTGGTCATAGAACAGACGTTGTATGTACTGGATCATCATCTCAGTTTGTTGTTATGGCTTGTTACAACGACAACACCATCTTTGATAAAATTGTGATGATTAATCCTTTTTCAATTGTTCTATCTACACAATATTCCCAGACAGACAAACGTCTAACAAAGCTTTTAATAGAAATGCCACTTATTGGAACCACAATTTTTAATATTAAAAATTCCATGGCTTCTTACAGAAAAATCTTTAAAGAGCAGTATTTTTCAAGAATGGTAAACTCCTCTATCATAAAAGACTACTATGATGCTTCTCATTACGGAACTATGACATCCAAGTATTTATTTGCAAGTATCTGTGCTCATTACACCAATATAAACATTACAAAAGCAATTAAATCAATTGATAATAGTATTTTAATTATTGGTGGGGAGGATGAACCTAATATTGTTGAAACCTGTCTTGAATATAAAGACTTTAATCCTTCTATAGAATCCACAGTATTACGTGACTGCAAGCATTTACCACAGCTTGAACAACCAAAGAAATTAATTGATACTTTAAGAATATATCTATAAAAAATCCCTTTAATACGTACCAACACCCAAAAGTTAGACAAAATTCTAACCTTTGGATGTTAGTACATTTAAAGGGATTATTTATTCAATGGCTCTTTTGCTGGGGTTCCAGCCTTTCTTGGATAATTTTTGTTTAATTTTTTAACTTTCTTAATATCCACAAATACTCTAGTAAGTTCACTATTTGGTAAACTAAATTCAACAACCTTTTGGATTTTTCCACCAAGAATGTTAATAGCAAATTTTGAATTTTCAATTTCTGATTCTGATTCTCCCGCCTTGTAGGAAATAAAATGTCCATCCACTTTAACAAATCCTAGGCAAAGCTCACTTAGTGTAGAAAGGTTTGCAACTGCCCTAGAAACACACATATCAAATTGTTCTCTATACTGTGGTGATTGTGCAATGTCTTCAGATCTTCCGTGAACTGTTTTTACATTAGTTAATTGTAGTTCATTTGTTACTTCCTCAAGAAATTTTAATCTTTTATTTAATGAATCAAGTAATACAAGATTAATGTTTGGAAATACAATCTTTAGTGGAATGCCTGGAAAACCTGCTCCTGTCCCAACATCAATCATACTAATATTGCTATTTAATATCTGCTTATCTACAACCTTAACCAATGAAACACTATCAAGAAAATGTTTTATAATAACTTCATCAAACTCAGTAATTGCTGTTAGGTTCATTACCTTATTTTTTTCAAAAAGCATTTCATAATATTTAATAAGCTGTTCCTCTTGATTTTTAGAAATTTCAATATCTAATGCCTTTAATCCGGAGTATAAAATTTTAAGGCCATTTGTATAATTGCTCATAGAATCTCCTATTTCTTATATTTAAGCTGCTCAAGATATACAAGTAACACGGAAATATCAGCAGGGGAAACTCCAGATATTCTAGAAGCTTGACCTATTGAAAGTGGCTTATACATATTTATTTTCTGTGTTGCTTCTTTTCTTAGTCCCATTACACTTGTGTAATCAATATCAGGATCTAGCTTTTTTCCCTCAAGTTTTTTAAATACTTCCACTTGTTTTAGCTGTCTTCTAATATATCCATCATATTTAATGTTAATATTTATTTGATTTATTACATCTAAAGGTAACTCTTTTCTTTCAGTATCAAGTGGTCCAACTAATTCATAGTCTAATTCAGGTCTTCTTATTAATTCAGCTAAACTACTTCCTGTTTTAAGTTCAGAACTGTTATGCTTAACTAAAAATTCTTGAATAGCCCCACTTGCACCAATTGGTGTATTTTCCAATCTCTCTATTTCTTTATTAATTGCTTCTTTCTTATATTCAACTCTATTGTATGTTTCATCATCTACAAGCCCAATAGCATGTCCTATGGCTGATAATCTAAGGTCTGCATTATCCTGTCGTAACAGAAGTCTGTATTCTGCTCTTGATGTCATCATTCTATAAGGCTCATGGTTTTCCTTTGTAACCAAATCATCAATCAATACACCTATATAACCTTCTGAACGATCAATTACTATTTGATCTCTGCCTAAAACTTCAAGTGCAGCATTAATTCCAGCAATAATACCCTGTGCAGCAGCCTCTTCATATCCAGAGCTTCCATTAAACTGTCCACCACTAAATAATCCTTTAATTTTCTTAAACTCTAGTGTTGGTAAAAGCTGTCTTGGATTAATGCAATCATATTCAATTGCGTATGCATTTCTAACTATCCTAACATTTTCAAGACCTGGGACAGTTTTATACATTGCATACTGTACATCCTCTGGTAATGAACTTGACATACCGCCCAAATACATCTCATTGGTATATAATCCTTCTGGTTCAATAAACACCTGATGTCTATCTTTATCCGCAAATTTCATAACTTTGTCTTCAATAGATGGACAATATCTTGGTCCTGTACCTTCAATCATTCCAGAAAATAGTGGACTTCTATCTATATTATCTTTAATAATTTTATGAGTATCAAGATTTGTATAAGTAAGCCAACATGAAACTTGCTTTTTTTGCACGCTTTCGGGATCAGTGGAAAATGAGAATGGGACAATCTTTTCATCACCAAATTGTTCTTCCATTTTTGAAAAATCTATGCTTCTCTTATCTACACGAGCTGGAGTACCAGTTTTAAATCTAAACATTTCAATTCCAAGGGATTTAAGTGAATCCGTTAAATGATTGGCTGCCTGTAAACCGTTTGGTCCAGTTGGATTTGATACATCCCCATAAATACATCTTGCTTTAAGATAAGTACCGGTACATAATACAACTGCTCTAGCATGATATGTAGCATTTGAAAATGTCTTCGCACCTACTATTTTTCCAGCTTCTACTAACAATTCACTTACTTCTGCCTGTCGAATTGTGAGATTAGGTGTATTTTCCAATGTTTTTCTCATTTCTGATGAATAGTCTTTCTTATCAGCCTGCGCTCTAAGAGAATGAACTGCAGGTCCCTTTGATAAGTTAAGCATCTTTGATTGGATAAAGGTTTTATCAATATTCTTGCCCATTTCTCCACCTAATGCATCAATTTCTCTAACTAAATGTCCCTTTGAACTTCCACCAATATTAGGATTACATGGCATAAGTGCAATAGAATCCACACTTACAGTAAACATTATAGTGTTGAGTCCTAATCTAGCACTTGCTAAAGCTGCTTCACATCCTGCATGACCAGCTCCTACTACAATTACATCATAACTTTCTTCAAGATAACTAGGCATTTGTTTTCCTCCAATGGGTTATTTTCCCATACAAAATTTACTAAATATCTGGTTTACAAGATCATCTTCAAGGGATTCTCCTATAACCTGTCCTAGAGCTTCATATGCATTCATAAGATCAATAGAAAAGAAATCCTCTGGCATATTATCTTCTATACTTTTTTTCACAAGTAAAATACTATCGTAAGCAGTTCTTATACTGTTTTTTTGTCTTTGATTTGTAATAAATACTTCATTATTAAAATCAATATTACCGTCTAAAAACATTTTCTTAATAAGATCTTTTAATTCATCTATTCCTTCATTATTCTTTGCTGAAATATTAATCATATAATCACTCTTAAGCGGTGATAAATCCTTAACCTTAATCACAGCCTCAAGATCAGACTTATTAAGCAGAACAATGTATTTCTTATCTTTAATAATATTCATTATTTCGTAATCGTTATCATCTAATTTCTTTGAAGAGTCAACTATATAGATTATCAAATCAGCTTCATTTGCTAAAGCTTTAGATTTGCTAACACCTATCTTTTCTACTAAATCAGAGGTTTCTCTTATTCCTGCTGTATCAATGATGTTTAGATTAATACCACCCATAACAATATTTTCTTCAATAGAATCTCTTGTAGTTCCCTCTACTTCAGTAACAATAGCTCTTTCTTCCCCCAGTAATGCATTAAGAAATGATGATTTACCTGCATTTGGTTTTCCTAAAATAACTGTCTTTATGCCTTCAAAAATAACTCTTCCACTGTCCGCATTATCAATGATTTGCTTTAATTGTTCCTGAATGAGGGATGTTTTTTTATCTAGTTCTTCAGTATAATTTTCTAAACTTATATGTTCAGGATCATCTAATGCTGCTTCAATAAAGGCAATCTCATTAATAATTTCTTCTCTTAATGATTTAACTTTATTTGAAACTTTTCCATTTAATTGTTTTTCTGAATTGCTTAGTGCATATTCATTTTTAGAATTAATAATATCAATTACCGCTTCCGCTTGTGACAAATCAATCCTACCATTTAAAAATGCTCTCTTTGTAAACTCTCCTGGATTAGCCGGTCTAGCTCCACATAAAAAGCAAATTTCTAAAACTCTATTTAATACAACCACGCCACCGTGGCAGTTAATTTCCACAACATCTTCTCGAGTATATGAGTGAGGTCCTTTCATTACAGTAACCAACACTTCATCAATAATCTTTCCATCAAAAACAATATGTCCATAATGAACAGTATGGCTTTTTGAGTCAACTAATTTTTTCTTATTTGCAGCAACGAACATTCTATCGGCAATGCTTATTGCATCACTACCACTTACTCTAATAATACCAATACCTGAATTGCTCATGGCAGTTGCAATTGCTGCAATAGTATCTATAATAAACATAAGGTCACCATTATTCTTTAAAATATTTTACGACGCGAACCAAAATCCGCGCCGTAAACAAAAGTGGAATTAATAATTCTTCTTTAATACCACAACAACATGTCTATAAGGCTCTTCGCCTTCACTTTTAGTTGTAACATATTTATCATTTTGAAGAGCTGAATGAATAATTCTTCTTTCATAAGGATTCATTGGTTCTAAAGCAACAGATCTCTTTGTTCTCTTTACCTTAAAAGAAATATTCTTAGCAAGATTTTCTAATGTTTCTTTTCTTCTCTCACGATAATTTTCTGTATCTAATTTTACTCTTAAATAAGATTCAGAATTCTTGTTTACAACAAGACTAAGTAAATACTGCAATGAATCTAATGTTTGTCCTCTTTTACCAATAAGAACACCCATATCTTCTCCAATAAGGTCTACATTGATTTCTTCTTCATCCATTGTAACATTAATCTTTACAGTAAGATTCATAGCATCAAATACTTTCTTAAGAAATGTAACACATGTTTCTTCAACACTTTCTTTTGTAACTTCTACTTCTTTGATTCTTGCTTGAATCTTTGTTGGTTTACTACCCATGCCAAAAAAACCATTGCTTCCTTTTTCTAACACTTCTATTTCAATATTATCACTTGTAGTTTCTAAGGCTACAAGTGCATTAGTAACAGCATCATCATATGTTTTTCCAGTAAAAATCTGAAATTCCATTTTCTTTCCTCCTAATCTAAAACAAATTACTTATTGTTCTTTTCGTTAAACTCTTTAACCATATTTGCTCTAGAAGCTATGCTTCCCTTCTTTGAACTACTTGTATTTGTATCTTCATTAGTTTTTGAAGCATAATTTGTATAATCTGTTTTAATGTTTTTAGCACTGGTATTTGCAGCACTTGAAATTTGATTTTCAGGTGACACTATACCTTTCTTATCATTTTTCTTTCTTTGTTTTTCAACGTTTTTCTTTATTATTTCATTAACATCAACTTTTTTAAAGTGAGCATTAATAAATATCTGTTGAATAATTTGAACAACAGCGTTCATTACCCAGTACAAACCAAGACCTGCTGGCAATGTATAACAGAAGAATGCTGATACTAATGGCATTGCAAATGTCATCATCTTCATTGAAGAAGCCATTGGGTTACCATCCATACTTGGTTGATTTGCAGTTGAGATTTTCATACTAAACCACTGTGTTAAGAAAGAAAGAATAGGTATAAGTAATGCATACCATACACCATCACTCATAACAGTCTTAATTGGCTTACTTAAATCAATTCCAAAGAAAGCATATATTTTTGATACCTTACTCTCTTCATTTTTAACATTTTCATTTACTTTGTTAAGCTGTGAAACGTATAAATCCCATTCTTCATCAGAAAACCCTTTATATTTTTCTAATAAGTTTACGGTATAATCACTTGGTTTCTCTTTTTCTTTTTCTTCATTGATATATTTATCCCAATCACTATCCTTGAGATGACTAAAGCTTTCAATTGCTTCAAGACTAAAATCATATCCATCATAAAAATTATCAAGAGGCTTTACTGAAGAATACATATTAATTAAATTATCATATACATCACTTTCATTTTCTTCAGTCTTTTTTGAAGAATCATAATTATCTTTGATAATTGTAGAAAAATCTTTGTTTTCTTCATTAATAATTGTATTCACATTATTAATATCATTAAAATCATCTAAAACAGATACTATCTCTGTTGTCATATCCTGATAAATATCTGAAACAGGGGCAACATATGTTGGAATAGAAATAATTACTGCATACAGAGCTAATAAAATAGGCATCTGAACAAGTAATGGTAAACAACTCCCTGTTTGAGAAGTTCCATATTTAGCATATAACGCTTTAGTTTCTTCCTGCATTTTAAGCATTGTATCATTATCACGCTTACCTGCATATTTCTTTTGAATTGCCTGTAATTCAGGGGACATAACTGATGAAACTTTTGAAAACTTTTGTTGCTTTAAGGTAACTGGGAATAATAACATTTTACATATAATAGTAAAAACTATAATACATAAACCTATATTAAATATTCCAAATACACCAAAGAAGCTATAAAGACCACCCATAATAAAACCAAGCACATTTGCTATCCATTTTATTAAGAAGAAGTCATAACAACCTGCCATTAAGATACTAGACATTTATTTCCTCCTTATGGAACGGGATCATATCCACCTTTTGAAAATGGATTACATCTTAATATTCGTTTTATGGACAAATACGTACCTTTTATAGGACCATACTTTTCCAGTGCTTCTAGAGCATACTGAGAACAGGTAGGAGTATATCTACAATGTGCAGAACCCTTGTAAGGTGAAATACACACACGATAAAACTTTACCACTAAAATTAGAATCTTCTTAATTATATTGGATATAAACTTAACAATAAATCTAATTATTGGCATCCTTTGATACTTCACTTTCCGCATAAACACCGTGCAATCTAATTAAATGTAGAAATGCACTTTCAATCTCTTTGAAACCTTTATCCTTTGCACTTTGTCGTGCAATAACTATAATGTTTAAACCACTATTAAACATTTTGATATTTAATCTATAGCTTTCTCTAATAAGTCTGGCCAAACGATGTCTTACAATACTATTTCCTACTTTTTTGCTAACTGAGATACCCAGCTTGCTTTCGCCTTTTCTATTTTCTAAAACATACATAACTAAATATCTGTTGGCATATGATTTACCGTTTTTATATATCTCTTGAAATTCATTATTTTTTAAAGAATTAATGTTTCTCATATAAACTCCATTCTATCTGATAATTTAAATGATATTTTTAATCAGATGATCATATGCACTTTGTGCCACGTAGTATTCTTTTCTAAAATAAGAAAAGAAAAGACCACATAAAATGCGGTCTTAAGCTGATAATTTCTTTCTTCCTTTTGCTCTTCTTGCAGCTAAAACTTTTCTTCCGCTTGCAGAACTCATTCTTGATCTGAAACCATGAACCTTTGCTCTTGATCTCTTCTTAGGCTGAAATGTCATTTTCATTTTACAGCACCTCCTTTACAACCTGATTTTATGTTAGGTTAGTATAATTTCTTAAAATAAGACATCGTACCAATTATATATGCTAAATAATTTTACGTCAAGCATAATTTAAATTAATTTTTCCACTTTACATAAAATATTTTACATATTGACATAATGTTATCCACAAATTGTGTAAAACTTGTGGATAAATTGTTGAATTTTATTTTTTTTCATCCTAAACCCCATATTTTAGGCTATGGAAATGTTATTAATATTTATACTCAACATCTTAATATAATTTTTGTTAACTTTACATTATTTTTTACTTCTATAATTTATTAACATTTCCACATTAATTGTCAACAACACAACTTTTGGGCAATAATCATTATTTAACGGATTTTTACCCTTATTATTCACTTTTTTTTCCACATTAAGTTTTTTCTACTTATTTAAGTTTTAATTGAAAAAAAGCCTAATATGAGATAAAATAGTATTGTATATGGCGTAATAGACTTTTCTTTAATATTCGCCTTTTTATTATTAAAGCCATTGGGCTAAAGGAGCTATTTATTATGTATGATCTTGTTGTATCCAAATGGGATGAGATACTAGAAATATTAAAAAAAGAACATGATATTATGGATGTATCTTTTAACACCTGGATAAAACCATTAGAAGTTTATTCAGTTGAAAACAATATTGTTTCACTGCTAGTACCAGATGAAAATATTGCAACAACTTACCTTCATAAAAAGTATTATCTTCCATTAAAAGTAGTTATTCAAGAAGTAACGGGACAACTTTTAGATTTAGAGTTTTTACATCCAAGTGATATAAAAAGTAAATCTTCAAATAAGTCTTATTCTCAACCTAATATTAATGAAATCCAGGATTCAAACTACAGTAAAAAATTAGAAGCTAATCTCAATCCAAACAATACCTTTGATAACTTTGTAGTAGGAGGAAACAATAATTTTGCTCATGCTTATGCATTAGCTGTAGCTGAATCTCCTGCTGAGATGTACAATCCCCTCTTTATATATGGAGGAGTTGGTCTTGGTAAAACTCACTTAATGCATTCTATAGGTAATTTTATTTTAGATAGAAATCCTGATATTAAAATTAGATGTGTTACATCAGAAGTTTTTACAAATGAAGTAATCAATGCAATTCGTAGTGATAATCAAACAGCTATTAAGGATTTTAGAGACAAATACAGAAATCTTGATGTTCTATTAATAGATGATATTCAATTTATAATAGGTAAGGATCGTAGTCAGGAAGAATTTTTCCATACATTCAATACACTTATTGAATCTAATAAGCAGATTGTTATTTCTTCAGATAAACCACCTAAACAAATGGCTTTACTTGAAGATAGATTTAAATCAAGATTTGAAATGGGACTTACTGTTGATATATCTTCACCAGATTACGAAACACGTATGGCTATTATTAAGAAAAAGGCTGAATTAGAAGGCTATGATATTGAAGAAGATATCTTCCAATATATTGCTAATAACATTAAATCTAATATTCGTGAACTTGAAGGAGCACTTACAAAAATAGTTGCATTCTCAAGAGTTTCAAGAAAGCCTGTTGATTTAGATGTTGCAAAAGAAGTATTAAAGGATATTATTTCTCCTGATGATAATAAAAAAATAACACCTGAAATAATTATTAGTACTGTTGCAGATCACTTTGGAATTTCTCTTGCTGATATTTCTTCTAAAAAGAAAACTCAAGAAATTGTATATCCTAGACAAGTTGCAATGTATCTTTGTAGAAATATGACTGATACATCTCAACAGGTTGTAGGACAACTTCTAGGAAAGAAAGATCACACAACTGTAATACATGCTATTGATAAAATACAAAAAGAAATAGAAACAAATGAATCTACAAAAAACACCATTGATATCATTAAGAAAAAGTTAAACCCAAATTAATACCCATTATAATAGGAAGAAACTCATTTTAAAATTAACATTTTATCCACTTTATCAATGAAAGTTTTCCACAATACATGCACTTTAATAAAACTTTCCCTGTTGATAACATGTTAGAAATAAATTTCGTCAAAATTGAGATTGTTAATAATTTGTCCAAAATGTTAAAAGGCATTTTTCATTTCCACAGATTTATTAATTCATCAATCCCTTTATTTTTCTAGCTTGTAGAGATTATAAACATTTTCACCCCCTATAAGAAGAAGACGAAGAAAGAATAAATTATATTATATATATATGGCTAAACGAAAGGAGCACATTTAAACATGAAGTTAATATGTCAAAAATCAAATCTTTTGCAAGGAGTTAATATTGTACTTAAAGCTGTACCATCAAAAACTACAATGTCTATATTAGAATGTATTCTTATAGATGCCTCTTCAAATGAGATTAAGTTTACTGCCAATGATATGGAGCTTGGAATTGAAACAATAGTAGAAGGAGAGATTTTAGAAAAAGGAATGATAGCTGTAGACGCTAAGATTTTTTCTGAAATTGTTAGAAAGTTACCTGATAACGAAGTTGTAATAGAAACAGATGATAATTATAGAACTACAATTACTTGTGAAAAAGCAGTGTTTACTATTTCTGGAAAATCAGGAGAGGATTTCTCATACTTACCAGTTATAGAAAAAAATAAGTTTATTTATCTTTCTCAGTTCACATTAAAAGAAATAATTAGACAAACAATTTTCTCAATAGCAGATAATGATACAAATAAGCTAATGACAGGAGAATTATTTGAAGTTGTTGAAAATGAATTAAAGGTTGTATCATTAGATGGACATAGAATTTCAATCCGTAAGATAGAACTTAAGGATTCCTTTGATGACATTAAGGTTGTAGTACCAGGAAAAACACTTAACGAAATAAGTAAGATTTTATCTGGTGGTGTTGATGACGAGGTTAGAATTTTCTTTACAAGCAATCATATAGTATTTGAATTTGATAATACAGTAGTAGTATCAAGATTAATTGAAGGAGAATACTTTAAGATTGACCAAATGCTTTCAAGTGATTACGAGACTAAATTTGCTATCAATAAAAGAGAATTTTTAGATTGTATAGATAGAGCTACTCTTCTTGTAAAGGAAGGAGATAAAAAACCTATAATAATTAATATTACTGATGGAGACATGGAACTTAAAATTAGTTCTGTTGTAGGATCAATGAATGAAAATATTGATATTGTAAAAGAAGGTAAGGATATTATGATTGGATTTAATCCAAAATTCCTCATAGATGCTCTTAAAGTAATTGATGATGAAGAGGTTAAAATATATATGGTTAATCCAAAAGCACCATGTTTTATAAGGGATGATAAAAATATGTATACATACCTTATCCTTCCTGTAAATTTTACAGTTAATAATTAAATTTAACCTTTAGTCAGGAGACAAAATGGAAGAAATTAAACTAAGAGAAGATTATATTAAGCTAGGACAGGCACTTAAGGCTGCAAATCTGGTAGAATCTGGTGTTGATGCTAAATTTGTAATTCAAGATGGATTAGTAAAATTAAATGGAAATATTGAAAAACAAAGAGGCAAGAAACTAGTAGATGGTGACATTGTAGAATACAATGGAGAAACAATCAAAATAACAAAATAATAAAGTTGGTGTATTTAATGTATGTTCAATCCTTAGAATTAAACAACTTCAGAAATTATAGTAATTTAGATATTTCGTTTGATATTGGAACAAACATTCTATATGGCAATAATGCTCAAGGAAAAACAAATATCTTAGAAGCTATTTATCTCTTTGGAACAAGCAAGTCTCATAGAGGTTCAAAAGATAAAGATATGATAAGATTTGGATGTGAAGATTCACATATGAAGATGGTTGTTATGAAGAATGATGTTCCTGTAAGAATTGACATGCATTTAAAGAAAAACAAAACAAAAGGTATAGCTGTTAATGGAATACCAATAAAAAAGTTAGGTGAATTATTTGGATTAATAAATGTTGTATTTTTTTCTCCAGAAGATTTGTCAATAATAAAAAGTGGCCCGGCAGAAAGAAGAAGATTCATTGATTTAGAGTTGTGTCAGTTAGATAAATTATATGTATACAACTTAGTCAATTACAACAAAATAGTTAATCAAAGAAATCAGCTTCTAAAAGAACTTAATTTTTATTATGACAAAGACTTATATGAAACTTTAGATATATGGGATATACAGCTTGCAGATTTTGGTTCAAAGATAATTACAAGAAGAACAGAATTTATAGAAGACCTTAATGAAATCATTTATGGGATTCATAGAAATATCACTAATGGTAAAGAAGAACTGTATATTAAGTATGAACCGAATATTTTTGACAATAATTTATATGATGAACTAATAAAAAACAGAGACAAGGATATTAAATATAAGACTACTTCTGTTGGACCACATAGAGATGATATCAGTTTTTACGATAAAAATATTGATTTGAGGAAGTTTGGAAGTCAGGGACAACAAAGAACAGCAGCTTTATCACTTAAGTTGTCTGAAATAGAGTTAGTTAAATCAATAATAAAAGATATGCCGGTTTTATTGCTAGACGATGTCTTATCGGAATTAGATAGTAATAGACAAAGTCATTTACTTAATAGTTTGAATAATGTTCAAACTATTATCACATGTACAGGATTAGACGAGTTTATAAAAAATAGATTTAGTATTGATAATATATATAAAGTAGTCGAAGGAACAGTAGAAAGGAGCAACAATGAGCAGTAGTAATGAAAATTATAGTGGAGATCAAATCCAAATATTAGAGGGTTTGAAAGCTGTAAGAAAAAGACCAGGTATGTACATTGGAAGTACATCCTCAAAAGGTTTGCATCATTTAGTTTATGAAATAGTTGATAATTCAGTAGATGAAGCATTAGCAGGTTTTTGTTCAACCATAGATGTTCAAATTAATAGTGATAATTCTATTACCGTAAAAGATGATGGAAGAGGAATTCCAGTAGATATAAATACTAAAACAGGAAAACCAGCAGTAGAAGTTGTTTTTACAATTCTTCATGCAGGTGGAAAGTTTGGTGGTGGAGGATATAAGGTATCTGGTGGTCTACATGGAGTAGGAGCATCTGTAGTAAATGCATTATCTGAATGGCTTGAAGTAAAGGTATATAGAAATAACAACATATATTTCCAAAGATATGAACGTGGAGATGTTAAAAATGAATTAAAAATAATTGGTAGCTATGAAGGAGATTATACTGGAACAGAAGTAACCTTCTTACCTGATAAAAAAATATTTGAAGAAACAACATATGAATATAATATTCTTAAAACAAGACTTAGAGAAACTGCCTTTTTAACTAAAAATTTAAGAATAGTTCTTAGAGATGATAGAGAAGAAAAGAAAGAAGAAGTTTTCCATTATGAGGGAGGAATAAAAGAATTTGTATCTTACCTCAATACAGGAAAAAATCCTTTGTTCGAACAAATAATTTACTGCGAAGGAAATAAGAATAACGTATATGTTGAAGTTGCTTTCCAGCATAATGATTCATATAGTGATAATGTTTATGCCTTTGTAAATAATATTGTAACTCCTGAAGGAGGTACTCATCTTGAAGGATTTAGAAGAGCACTTACAAAAACCTTTAATGAATATGCAAGAGCTAACAAACTTTTAAGAGATAGTGAACCAAATCTGGAAGGTGAAGATATTAGAGAGGGAATAACTGCAATTATTAGTATAAAATTGGAAGATCCTCAGTTTGAAGGACAAACAAAACAAAAGCTAGGAAATAGTGAAGCAAGAAATGCAGTAGATAGTGTTGTATCGGAACAGCTTACATATTTCCTTGAGCAAAATCCAAATGTGGCTAAAACTATATGTGAAAAATCTTTGTTTGCCCAAAGAGCTAGAGATGCAGCAAGAAAAGCAAGAGATTTAACACGAAAAGCTAAAACAGCTCTTGATGGAAATGGATTACCAGGAAAATTAGCAGATTGTTCAGACAAAAATCCAGCAAATTGCGAAATATATATAGTCGAGGGAGATTCGGCTGGTGGTTCAGCAAAAACTGCTAGAGACAGAGGAACACAGGCAATACTTCCACTAAGAGGTAAAATATTAAATGTTGAAAAAGCACGTCTTGATAGAATATTAGGAAATACAGAAATAAAAACAATGATAACAGCATTTGGTACTGGTATTCATGAAGATTTTGATATATCAAAACTTAGATATCATAAAATTATTATTATGACAGATGCCGATGTAGATGGTGCACATATTGCAACATTGTTATTAACATTCCTTTATAGATTTATGCCAGAGCTTATCAAACAAGGATATGTATATTTAGCTCAACCACCTCTATATCAGGTTGCCAAAAATAAAAAGACTTGGTATGCATATTCAGATGCAGAATTAAATGACATTCTCACGGAAATTGGAAGAGATGGAAATAACAAAATTCAACGATACAAAGGTCTTGGTGAAATGGATGCCGATCAGCTATGGGATACAACAATGGATCCAAAAACTCGTGTTTTAAAGAAAGTTTTATTTGATGATACTATGCTTTCTGAAATAGATGTAACATTCACAACTTTAATGGGAGACCAGGTAGAACCTAGACGTGAGTTCATTGAAGCAAATGCAAAATTCGTAGAGAATCTTGATATATAGGAGGAAATAAAATGGATGAACATATCTTTGATAAGATCCATGAGGTAGATTTAAAAGAAACTATGGAAAAATCATACATAGAGTATGCCATGAGTGTAATTGCTTCAAGAGCTCTTCCAGATGTAAGAGATGGTCTTAAGCCAGTACAAAGAAGAATATTATATTCAATGATAGAGTTAAACAACGGTCCTGACAAGCCACATCGTAAATGTGCTCGTATTGTGGGAGATACAATGGGTAAATATCACCCACATGGTGATAGTTCAATTTATGGTGCTTTAGTTAATATGGCACAGGATTGGACTACAAGATATCCATTAGTAGATGGACACGGAAACTTTGGTTCAGTAGATGGTGATGGCGCAGCTGCTATGCGTTATACAGAAGCAAGACTTAGCAAAGTTTCTATGGAAATGCTTGCTGACATCAACAAAGATACAGTAGACTTTATACCAAACTTTGATGAAACAGAAAAAGAACCAACAGTATTACCATCTAGATATCCAAATCTATTAGTTAATGGTACAAGTGGTATTGCAGTAGGAATGGCAACAAATATTCCACCTCACAATATTACAGAAGTAATTAATGGTGTAGTTCGTATTATTGATAATAATATAAACGAAAATAGAGAAACAGATATTGAGGAAATTCTAAGTATTATTAAAGGACCTGATTTTCCAACAGGTGGAGAAATTCTAGGAACTCGTGGAATAGATGAGGCCTATAGAACTGGTAGAGGAAAAATTAAGGTTAGAGCCATTACCAATATCGAAACCATGGAAAATGGAAAGCCACGTATTATTGTAACAGAACTTCCATATATGGTTAATAAAGCAAGATTAATTGAAAAAATTGCTGATTTAGTTAAGGATAAAAAGATTGATGGAATAACAGATTTACGTGATGAGTCCAACAAAGATGGTATGAGAATTGTTATTGAGTTACGTAAAGATGTAAATGCCAATGTTTTACTTAACAATTTATATAAGCATACTCAGTTACAGGATACATTTGGCGTTATTATGCTTGCATTAGTTAATAATGAACCAAAGGTTCTTAATATTTGTGAAATGTTAAACAACTATATTCTTCACCAGAAGGATGTAGTTACAAGAAGAACTAAGTATGAATTAAAGAAGGCCCAGGAAAGAGCTCATATTTTAGAGGGCTTACTTATTGCACTAGATAATATTGATGAAGTAATTAAAATAGTTAGAGGTTCTAGAACGACCCAAGATGCCAAAAATGGATTAATGGAACGTTTTGGATTATCAGAAATTCAGGCAACTGCTATTGTTGATATGAGATTAAGAACTCTTACAGGATTAGCTAGAGAAGATATTGAAAATGAATATCATGAATTAATGGTAACTATTGAATATTTACAGTCAATTTTGGCAGATGAGAAAAAATTATTATCTGTTATTAAAGAAGAAATAGAATTAATCAGAAATAAATATGGCGATGAAAGAAGAACAAGAATTGGATTTGACGCAGATGATATCACTATAGAAGATCTAATTCCACTCGAAAATACAGTAATTGCTAGAACTAGTCTTGGTTATGTTAAGAGAATGACAGTTGATAATTTTAAATCTCAACATAGAGGTGGAAAAGGCATTAAGGGAATGCAGACCATAAATGATGATTATATTGTAGATTTACTTATGACTACAACTCATCATTACTTAATGTTTATTACAAATAAAGGTAGAGCATATAGAATTAAAACATATGAAATACCAGAAGCAGGAAGAACTGCAAGAGGTACTGCCATAATTAATTTAATTCAGCTTCAGCCAGAAGAAAAGGTAACCTCAGTTATTCCAATTCAAAAATATGAAGAAGGAAGATTCTTAATAATGGCAACTAGAAATGGAATTATTAAGAAAACATCCCTTACTGAATATAGAAACATAAGAAAAACAGGTACGCAGGCAATAACTCTTAGAGAAGATGATGAATTAATAGAAGTAAAAACAGCAAATAATAATGATGAAGTTCTTATGGTAACAAAAAATGGTAAGTGCATAAGATATGCATTAACAGATGTAAGAAAAACTGGTCGTTCATCAATTGGTGTTAAGGGAATCAACCTAGATGCAAACGATGAAGTAGTTGGTGTACAGTTAGAAAGACAAGGTGAATCAATTTTATTTTTATCAGAAAAAGGTATGGGTAAAAGAACACCAGTAGAAGAATTCCACATTCAAAGACGTGGCGGAAAAGGAATGAAGTGCTACAAGATAACTGAAAAGACAGGATATTTAGCTGGTATCAAAGCTGTTAATGAAGACAATGAAGTAATGTTAATTACTGAAGAAGGTACTATTATTCAAATTGCAGCAAATGATGTGTCTTTAGTTGGACGTAATACATCAGGAGTTAAACTAATGAAATTATCATCTGATAAGGACATGAAGGTTGTAGCAATAGCAAAGGTAAGAGAAAATCCTGAACAAATATCAGAAGCAGTTGCAGATGGTGTTGAAGACAATTTAGAAGATTTAGATGAAGAGTTCACAGAAGAAAATTTTATAGAAGAAGAGTAACAATAAAAGCTGGAGGATACCATGAGAAACATTAATGTGGAATTAATTACAAAAAATGTTAAAGAAATGTGTATAGAAGCAACACATTTTCTTTCAAAGGATATGGTTTGTGCATTAAATGCTGCAAAAGATAAAGAGAAATCTCCTCTTGGCAAGCAAATATTGGGCCAATTACAGGAAAATCTTGACATAGCAGGAAAAGAAATGATTCCAATATGTCAAGATACAGGTATGGCAATAATATTTATTAAAGTTGGTCAAGATGTACATTTTGAAGGTGGTAATATTGAGAAAGCAATTAATGAAGGTGTAAGAAGAGGATATATTGATGGTTTTCTTAGAAAATCGGTTGTCAGTGATCCTATTATTAGAGAAAACACCAAGGACAATACTCCAGCTGTTATTTATTATGAAATAGTACCAGGTGATAAAGTAGATATTACATTTGCACCAAAGGGATTTGGTAGTGAAAATATGAGTAAGATATATATGCTCAAACCTGCCGATGGGATTGAAGGCGTCAAAGAAGCAATTATTAGTACTGTAAAAGAAGCAGGACCCAATGCGTGTCCACCAATGGTTGTGGGTGTATGTATAGGTGGAACATTTGATAAGTGTGCAGTTTTATCAAAAAAAGCTCTCACTAGAGAGGTAGGAAAACATTCTGAGATTCCATATATAAAAGAATTAGAAATTGAAATGTTAGATAAAATTAATTCTCTTGGTATTGGACCCGGTGGATTAGGAGGAACTCAAACTGCATTTGCTGTTAATATTGAAACATATCCAACACATATAGCAGGTATGCCAGTTGCAGTGAATATATGTTGTCATGTAAATAGACATGCGCATAGAGTTATATAGAAGAAAGGAACCCAATATGGATAAATATATTGAAGCACCATTATCAAATGAAGTAGCAAAATCACTTAAAGCTGGGGATTACGTATATATCACAGGTACAATTTATACAGCTAGAGATGCGGCACATAAAAGAATGTTTGAAACACTAAGTGATAATAAAATGCTCCCAATATCATTAGAAAATAATATAATTTACTATATGGGACCATCACCTGCTAGAGATGGAAAAGCAATTGGATCTGCAGGTCCTACAACGGCAAGTAGAATGGATAAATACGCACCAAGACTTCTGGACTTAGGTTTAAAAGGAATGATAGGAAAAGGAAAAAGATCTGAGGGCGTTAAAGATGCAATTATAAGAAATGGTGCAGTATATTTTGCTGCAGTAGGTGGTGCAGGCGCAATACTATCAAAATGCATATTAGATAGTGAGGTAATTGCATATGATGATTTAGGAACAGAGGCAATAAGAAAATTAAAGGTGAAAGACTTTCCAGTTATAGTTGTAATTGATTCAGAAGGAAATAATTTATACGAAACAGCTATAGAAGAATATAAGTCTAAGAAATAAATAAAGATAAGAACATAAAAATAATAGCTAAAATATAATTGACAAAGTAACTACGTTCTTGTATAATAACGTTTGCGTCACGAAAAGAAATACATATGTGACCGTCATAATTGGAAGGAACCAATTCAGGAGAAATACTCAAGAGGCTGAAGAGGCGCCCCTGCTAAGGGTGTAGGTCGTTTGCGCGGCGCGAGGGTTCAAATCCCTCTTTCTCCGTTTTGAAATTCTGAGCAGTTTTGAACACTCAAAACTGCTTTTTATTTCGAAAAATATAGTAACAGCAATGGAAATAAATAAAACAACAAAAAAAGATAAAAAAGTTGTTGACATGAATAACCAACTGTGTTATTATATAATTCCAGCGCGCAAGAGTGCTGATAACTTAAAAAGAAAGCTTCAATAAAGTTTTTAAAAAAAGTTAAAAAAGTTGTTGACAAACAACAAGCCACATGATAT
>CAZNKR010000009.1:0-23720 GCA_964573715.1 uncultured Roseburia sp.
AATTGTTGGAAAAATGAATATTATGCTATAAACATTATATTGTAAAATTGATGCTATAAATAAATATAGAAAGAAGAACAAAGATGGAAAAGCTAGGAAGAAATGATTTATGTTGGTGTGGAAGTGGCAAAAAATATAAGAAATGCCATTGTGATTTTGATGAGAAAATTAATGAATTTAAGAATAAGGGAGCAGAAGTTCCGACTCATAAAATGATTAAGACCAAAGAACAAATTGAAAAAATAAAAGAAAGCTGCAAAATAAATGTTGCAGTACTAGATTATGTTGCTAAACATATAAAAGCTGGCATTTCTACAGAAGATATTGATAAATGGGTATATGATGAGACAACAAGAATGGGAGGAATTCCTGCTCCTCTTAATTACGAGGGTTTTCCAAAGAGTGTTTGCACATCTATAAATGATCAGGTATGTCATGGAATACCGTCGAGTGAGGATATTCTAGAAGATGGAGATATTATTAATGTTGATGTTTCAACCATATATAATGGATATTATGCTGATTCATCTAGAATGTTTTGTATAGGCGAAGTTCACCCTGAAATGAAGAAGCTTGTGGATGTGGCAAAAGAGAGCTTAGAGGTTGGCCTTAAACAAGTAAAGCCTTGGGGATTTCTTGGAGATATGGGACAGGCAATTAATGATTTTGCAAAGGAAAATGGCTATACAGTAGTAAAGGATATCGGAGGACATGGAGTGGGAATTGATTTCCATGAAGAACCATGGGTTAGCTATGTGTCAAAGAAGGGAACAGAAATGCTTATGGTTCCAGGGATGATGTTTACCATCGAACCAATGATAAATATGGGTGAAGATAAAATATTTGTAGATGAAGAAAATGACTGGACTGTATATACAGTAGACGGTTCACAATCTGCACAATGGGAAATCCAAGTATTAATAACAGAAACTGGATATGAGATTCTTGCTTACTAATTATTATATTGTTTTCAGAAAATAATTTTTTTTTAATAAAACGTTTGACAGTTTACAAAATGTATGCTATTCTTATGTTGGTTGCGACTAGCAATCATATTATTTTATCGGAGGTACACCATGAAAGGTACAGTTAAATGGTTTAACAATCAAAAAGGTTACGGTTTCATTTCTGATGAAACAGGCAAAGATGTATTCGTACATTTTTCAGGAATCGCTACAGATGGTTTCAAGTCTTTAGAAGAAGGCATGCAGGTTGAGTTCGACGTAGTTGACGGCAACAAGGGACCACAGGCAACAAACGTAACAAAATTCTAATCAATCAGTTAAACACGTGCCATTCATAAAATTATTTGTTCCATATTTTGTGACTTATGTAATTTATAATATTTTTATAGACTTGTAAGGCGTTAAGATATTTAATACGCAATTTTATGTTTTAGCTATATGTTTTAGAGAGATTAAAGGAATCGTATGATTCCTAAAAGACCAGAGGTTTATCCTCTGGTTTTTTTTGTCTATGGTGGAAAAGTTTAATGGATAAAAAATTGCACCTAATATATAGGTGCAATTGTATCTGCTTAATTTTTAATATGGGTTAAAAGATATATTTTCATATGGAATCATATGACCAAGATGCTCAACAGTTTTGGACTGACTAGAGTATAATGAAAGCAAAGCCATTTTCTTGTTTAGAATTTCATCTGATAAAGGCTTTGGAAGTAATCCATCCTTTCCAAGAACTTCAATATCTTTTACTTTATAATATCTTCCAAAATACATTAGAAATCCTTTGTAATCCAAGGTGTTGCATACTTCGGTAACAAAAGAATTTGTCATTATATGATGAAAATGACCATATTCACCGGCTTCATTATGTGTAACAATGGTTGTCCATTTCTTATAATTAATTATTGTTTCTATGTCATCAATAATTCCAGATTTGCAAAAATCCCAATCGGATCTTTTACCATGTATTTTGTCTGGATAGCTTAAGATAAGGCCGATATCACTTGTTGCCTTCATGACATTCATAAATTCTTCACTACGTTCTTTGTTATTTCCATTTGTAAGACAAACAACAAGGTAGTCGTTTGCTATTAACGTACCACCACCCCAAAGAGTTTCATCATCTGGGTGAGCTACAATCATAAGCTTTGTAATTCCATCAAGCTTAAGCTCATCTAATGTTTCATTTGTAACCTTGTCACTACAGTAATAGTCAAGATATGGTTTTGCATAAATAAGACCACAGATTAAAAATAAGACCAGTATGCCAAGGAGAAATTTTAATTTATGTTTCTTAATAAAGTTTTTTACTTTTTTCATATGTCCCTCGTTTCTACCATAACCTACGTATAATATCATAAATATGATTAAAATTAAAGAGGTTTGATTTAGTGATTAATAAATGATAAAATTAAAAAATATGTGTAGAGAAAGGATATTTATGAACAAGAGAAAATATAGATTAACGATTACAGCTCATTTAATATTGATACTTATTTTTGTACTAGGTTTAGTAGGTGCTATATATAGTCAAGGATTTGTTTTTGGTTCAACAACAGATTGGATTAACCAGCATAGTATTTTCCCTGAATATTTTAGACAATATTTTTATGAGACGGGTCATTTGATTCCTAAATTCAATATGAATATGGGTGCGGGACAAAATACATATAATATTGCTTATCATGGATTGCTAAACCCTGTAGTTTTACTTAGCTATTTATTCCCTTTTATTAAAATGATTGATTATATAAAGATATCTAGCATTGCAATTGTTATTATTTCAACCTACTTAGTTTATTTTTGGATGCTAAAAAATAAAAAGAGACAGGACGTTTCTTTTATTTGTTCAATATTATTTGTTTGCTCAGGACCATTACTATTTCATAGTCATAAGCAAATAGTTTTTATTCAATATATGCCTTTTATTATTATGGCATTAATGGGTGTAGATAGATTTTTTAAAAGAAAACGTTATGAATTACTTATAATCAGCATTTTGCTTATTATTCTTACTAATTACTATTTTAGCGTTGGAGCAATTATAGCAGTAACTATTTATGGAATTTACAGATTTTTAGAGGAAAAAGCCACTAGATGTGAGAAGATTAAATTGAAGGAGTTTATTAGCTGTGGATTAAAATTTGCTGGATGCATCATTACAGCTGTTTTAATGTCAGGAATACTTATTTTACCTACATTTATGGCTATTCTTGGTGGTAGAGATAAAAATCCTGAAAGTATGGGGGGAATGGATTGGTCTTATTTGATTCCTGATTTGGATGTTACAGTTATTTGTTATTCAGCATATGGCTTGGGTCTTACAGCTATTGCCATTATTTCTTTAATTGCCATAATAAAAACAAAGAATTACCCTAAAGTTTTTTTAGGAATTGTGCTAGGCTTAATAGTGATTTTCCCTGTTGTAAGATATGTGCTTAACGCAGGCCTTTACATTAGAGCGAAATCTTTAATTCCATTTGTACCATTATACATTTTACCGGTGGCAGCCTTTGTGGAAGATTTACTTCGTAATCGCGTAAAATTTAAAACCTATGCAATAACTGTAACCATTGTGTTTTTATTGTTTTTAGTAAGCAATGGATTTTCTATTCAAATGCTTATATTCACATTGGATTTAGGGGTAACACTTACAGTTATTTATTTCTCTAGGAAATGGAAAAAACCATGGATACTGTTTATTCCGGTTATTTTTATTTCACTTGTATCCTGTATAATAATGAACATGCAAGACAGCTATGTTACCAAGGAATATGCTGCAAATCTTGATAGTAGTGATCGAAGAGAATTAATTACAAATGTTTTAGAAAATGATGATAGCTTTTACAGAATGAACAACTTGAATTATTCGGAATATACTTCAAATATGTATTTTGGAACTGGATATTATCAAACTAGTATGTATTCTTCCGTATATAATAAATATTACAATGACTTAATTCATGATACGTTACAGCTGGCAAATCCTACAATCAATGGCATTTCTTCCGTAAATGCTCCTAATATTATTTTTTCAACCTTTATGGGCATAAAGTATATTGATTCTCAAAATATAATTGTTCCAATAGGATATGAGAAAGTAATGACTGTCGGTGAATACAGCATGTATAGAAATGACAATGTTTATTCTCTTGGATTTTCAACAAATAAAATAATGAGTGAAGAAACATTTTTGAAATTGGCCCCAATAGATAGACAAAATGCTCTTTTAGAATACATTGTAACTAAAGCTGCAAATAATGTGGAATATGAAAGCTTATATAATCAATTAGACGTTAGTATTGATTTTTTAGAGGAGTTAAAAAAGGATGGATTATATCATATTAATCTTGATGAAGGAAAAAAGATAAAGGTAGATTTATCTGAATATGATTATGATATTTATGCAGTGAATATTAAGTTTGACAAGGTTAGAAACAAAAATATATTTATTTATATAAATGGAACGCGCAATGCACTTAGCGGAAAATACGCCGCATTTCCTAATAATAATTTGTATTTTTCTTATATATTATCTTCTAATGAGGAGCTTAAGCATTTAGATGTGACCTTTGGAAAAGGTGACTATGTAATTACGGAATATGAAATATACGGAATGAAATATAAGGATGTTGAAAATTTCAGAAGTAATATGGATATGATGGAGAACATCGTTATAGATGATGACAAAATAAAGGGAGATATTTGCGTTTCAAATGATGGATACTTGAATTTTACAATTCCATATGATGAGGGATTTACATTATTTGTTGATGGTAAGGAAACAAAAATAGAGATGACAGATACCTCTTTTATGGGATGTGTCATCTCTAGTGGAAGCCATACTATAGAACTTGTTTATGAAGCACCAGGCTTCAAATTAGGAAGTATCCTGTCTATAATAGGTTCGCTTATTTTCTTAGGAATTATTTGCTATGATTTAATATTTTTTTTAAATCATCGGGAGAAAAAATGTAATTAGTATTACAGAAGTGACAATTTACTTCAATGTCTTTTCCTTCCTCAATCATTTCAGTAATATCTTTTTTGCCGATACTTGCAATAGCTTTTGAAACTCGCTCTTTACAACAGTTACATTTATACTGGGTAGGGAGCGTTTCTAATATAGTAAGATCCATATCGCCTAAAACCTTATTTAAAATATCTTTTGGAGATAAGCCTTCATCTAACAAGCTAGTAATGGAGGTGATTTCCTTAATTTTTTCTTCAAGTTTATCAATAATTTCATCACTTGCAAAAGGCATAAGCTGAATAATAAAACCACCAGACTGTTTTACGGTGTTATTTTTGTTCATAAGAACTCCGAGAGCAACAGAGGTTGGAATTTGTTCACTAGTAGCAAAGTAATAGGTGAGATCTTCAGCAATTTCTCCAGTAATTAGACCAACCTGACCTGAATAAGGTTCTTTCAAGCCAATATCCTTAATAACTGTAAGAGTACCATTTCCAATTGCACCTCCAACGTCAAATTTACCAAAAAAGTTTGGAGGGTTAACAAAAGAAGGGTTGTTAACGTAGCCTTTTACATTTGAAGCTGAATCTGCAGTTACGGTGATTCCACCCATTGGACCATCACCCTTTGCAATGATTGTAAGGAGGTCTTTTTCACCTTTCATGGTGGCTCCCATCATAGCTGCGGCAGTTAACATACGACCAAGACCAGCTGTAGCAACAGGACTAGTTTGGTGGATTTGTCTTGCATGTTCTACTAATTCTTTTGTTGCTGCAGCAAAGGCACGAATTTGTCCATCGGCAGCAGTTGCTCTAACTATATAATCTGACATATCTTATCCTCTTTTCTTACCTTGTTCTTTTGCAATTACATAAATTCGATCATCAGTTGGACTGATGGCGTTGTGGGTAAAAGCAGAATAGGAAGTAATATATTTTAGTCCGGCGGTTTCTAATGCCGAAGTTATTTCATCTATGGTGTAAGCACGTTGGAAATGAGTTTCTTCATATTTTTCGTATAAATCATTATCAGTTTTAGAAAAAATGGTTAGATCATATTCATTAATATTTGAATCTTCATAGAATGTATTTTCCCATATGAAGCTTCCTTCATCTCTGTTCTCTGCAATGACAGTATCGCCCATATTTTTATACTTTGTTGTGGTATTTAAGTCAAAAATAAAAATACCGTCAGGGTCAAGATAGTTATTCACTAGTTTGAATACATTAACTAAGTTATCATATTCTGTAATGTAATTAATGGAATCACAGATAGAAACTACTGCTGCAACTGTACCAAAAAGTTCAAATTCTCGCATGTCCTGGTTTATATACAAAATATCTAAATTAGATGAATATTTTTTATCAAGTGCAATATTTAACATATCATCAGAGTTATCTATTCCAATCATATCATAACCAGCTTTTGATAAAAATTCTGTGATATTACCCGTTCCACAGCCTAGTTCACATACTAGTCCTGATGAGACATTATTTTCTTTTAGTAGTTCAATAAGGTAGTTGCTCCATTCTTCATATGGTATGTTATCCATAAACAAATCATATAAAGTGGCAAATACAGTATAGGAATCCATTGTTCACCTCGTAAATCACAATTTTTAGTTATGATAACAGTTTTTATACAAAATTGCAATCTTGATTATTATCCCAATTTGTCATATACTTTAGATTAATTATTTGTGTAATAAAATAATACACAGGATAGGATTGTTGAATGGAAAAGAGTATAGTATTTTCACATATTAGAAAAAATAGTGTAAAACATTTTATTTTACCTATTATTCCTATTGTACTTGCAACGTTATTAATGTTTAAGCTACCATATAGGGATGTATTTTGGCCGGAAAACGTATCTTCATCAGAAGAAGCAATAAAGGCCTATGATAATGGAAAGAAATATATAGTAGTATCACCGAGTCTATTGTATTATTCTGGATATGATGTAATGTCTGATGGTAAAAGTGTTGGTGCTTATTATTATGATATATCAGCAAATAACAGATGTATATTTTACTTATTTGATGAAGCTACAGAAAGTTCTACATTATCATTTGCTGGTGAAGATGTTTTGGTAAAGTTTGTCAAAGCAGATGTATTATTTGATAATATGTTAGAACTGTTATCCACAGACTTAAATTGGGATTATTCAGATTTAAAAGCTGTAACTTATACGGTAATATTGCAAGAAGCAAAACAGGATTTGTGGCTTTATTACTTGTCTTTTATTGCCCTAGTTATGGTGGTTGCCTATGGAGCATTTGTATTTCTTAGTAATTTAATATACGCCATTGTACCTGTTTTATATCCTTCTGTAAGGAAAATAAAGAGATTAATGAAATATGATTCCTACAAGGATTTATCTACAGATCTTGATTATCAGGTTGTAACTGAGGTTTCTAATGCTGGTGGAATGTATATTACAGAGAAATATTTTATACATCTTGGAAATTTTTATGTAAACATTGTGCCACTTAGTGAGATTGTATTTGTGTATAAGCATGGACAAATTGAAAACTTGCCAGGTATGCACTTTAAAATAAGATATACTTTTCATATTATTGGAAATAAAAGGTTTAGATGTTCCTGCCCAGGAAAAAACAGAGAGGATGCGGAACTAATGCTTGAATATTTCAGGGATAATTATCCAGATATTATTAATGGATATTCGGATGAAAATAGAAAGTTAGCCCAAGAAGCCATAAAGAAAAATAAAATACAAAAAGATAAAAATGAGAGTAACTAGATAGTAATATATAAAGAGTGACTAAAAGTAACATAAAAAAGTGACTAAAAGTAATATAAAAGAGCGACTAAAAGTAATATATAAATATAGAAAAATAAGTAAAGGTTACTTAAAAAAACAATTAATAAAATAAAGATAAATAAAGGAGAAACGAGATGACAATTTTAGTTTTAGGCGGAGCAGGTTATATTGGTTCACATACGGTTTATCAGTTAATTGAAAAAGGATATGATGTTGTTATTGCAGATAATCTAGAAACAGGACATATGGAAGCGGTTCACCCAAAAGCAAGATTCTATAAAGGTGATATTAGGGATCGCGGCTTTGTAGATAGTGTATTTGATAATGAAAAAATCCATGCAGTTATTCATTTTGCAGCCAATTCTTTGGTTGGAGAAAGTATGGTAAATCCTCTTAAGTATTACGATAATAATTTATGTGGAACAAAAGTTTTGTTAGAAAGCATGGTAGCTCATAACATTAATAAGATTGTATTTTCATCAACTGCAGCTACTTATGGTGAGCCTGAATCTATTCCTATACTTGAAACAGACAAGACAGAGCCAACTAATACTTACGGTGAAACAAAGCTTTCTATGGAAAAAATGTTTAAATGGACTTCATTAGCTCACGGGTTAAAGTTTGTATCCCTTAGATATTTCAATGCTTGTGGAGCCCATGAGAGTGGCGAAATAGGAGAAGCTCATTTGACAGAAACACATCTTATTCCACTTATTCTTCAGGTGCCAAATGGACAAAGAGAGCATATTAGTATATTTGGTGACGATTATGATACTCCAGATGGTACATGCATTAGAGATTATATTCATGTTACAGATTTAGCAAATGCTCATATATTAGCAGTAGAATACCTTAATGCTGGTAACGATAGCAATATATTTAATTTAGGTAATGGAATAGGATTTTCTGTTAAAGAAGTTATTGAAACAGCAAGGGAAGTAACAAATCATAGTATCCCTGCAGTTATTTGTGAAAGAAGAGCAGGAGATCCAGCAAAACTTATCGCTTCAAGTGAGAAGGCAAAAACAATTCTTGGATGGAATCCAGAGCATGCTGATTTAAAAGAAATTATTTCTTCGGCATGGAAATGGCATAAAAATCATCCAAATGGATACAAAAAATAAAAAAATACTTGATATATTTTGAAAAATATGGTTTTCTTATATAAGTGTGCTAACTTACTACAGTATAAAAGGTAAAGAATATTCGAAAGGAACGTTCAAAATGAAAAAAGTTGTAAAATTTGGTGGCAGCTCATTAGCAAGCGCTGAGCAGTTTAAAAAGGTAGGAAATATTATTCGTGCAGACGAAGGAAGAAGATATGTAGTTCCATCTGCTCCTGGTAAAAGATTTGGCAATGACAATAAGGTAACAGATATGTTATATCATTGTTATGCTTTATCTGAGGCTGGAAAAAGCTTTAAGGACGAATTAAAGAAAATAAAAGAAAGATATAATGAAATTATTGATGGATTAGGTCTTAAATTATCTCTTGATGATGAGTTTGTAACAATTGAACAACAGTTTGGAGCAAAAGCAGGTAGTGACTATGCAGCATCTAGAGGAGAATATCTTAATGGTATTATAATGGCAAATTATCTAGGATATGAATTTATAGATTCAGCAACAGTTATTTTCTTTGATAAAAACGGACATTTTGATGCTGCAACAACTAATGAAGTTTTATCTGCAAAGCTTGCTGGTATAGAAAAAGCAGTTGTTCCAGGATTTTACGGTGCATATTCTGATGGAAAGGTTAAAACCTTTTCAAGAGGTGGTTCTGATATCACCGGTTCCATTGTTGCAAAAGCTGTTAAAGCTGATTTATATGAAAACTGGACAGATGTTTCAGGCTTTTTAGTAGCAGATCCAAGAATTATTAATAATCCAGAAGTAATTACAACTATAACATATAAGGAATTAAGAGAGCTTTCGTATATGGGAGCTACTGTACTTCACGAGGAAGCTATTTTCCCTGTAAGAAAAGAAGGAATTCCAATTAATATTAGAAATACAAATAAACCAGAAGATCCAGGTACAATGATTGTTGAAAGCACATGCAAGCAGTCTAAATACGTTATTACAGGTATTGCTGGTAAAAAGGGCTTTGTTTCTATCAATATTGAAAAGGATATGATGAACTCTGAAATCGGTTTTGGCAGAAAAGTTCTTGAGGCATTTGAAAAACAAGGAATATCTTTTGAACATGTACCATCAGGAATTGATACAATGACTGTTTATGTTCATCAGCCAGAATTTGAAGGTAAAGAACAGCAGGTACTAGCCGAAATACACAGACTTACAAGTCCAGATTCCATTGAAATTGAATCAGAATTAGCACTTATTGCAGTTGTTGGTAGAAGTATGAAGTCTACTAAGGGAACAGCAGGTAGAATCTTCTCAGGTCTTGCTCATGCCAATGTAAATGTAAAGATGATTGATCAGGGTTCTTGTGAGCTTAATATTATTATTGGTGTTAAGAATTCTGATTTTGAAAAAGCTATTAAAGCCATTTATGACTTGTTTGTAGTTACTCAATTGTAATTTTTTCATTGATTTGAAAGGACTGTTAATAACAGTCCTTTCTTTAAATTAGGCTTGTATTAATAAGCAACTTATTTTATTATCAATTAGAGATATATGTAAAAACCTGTCATTCTATTGGATTAGGTACGGTAAACACATCTTAGTTTGTTTAGAATGAGAATAAAAGGAGAAAAAATGGAACAGCAATATTCATTAAAGGAAAGATTTTTTGGACATCTAAAAACAATTAATACTCATAAGCTTATGGTTATGAAGCATTGTTTTAAATGTGGCTTATATAAGCAAGGTTTGATTCATGATTTATCCAAATATACACCTACCGAATTTATTCCTGGTGTTAAATATTTTCAAGGGGATAGAAGTCCAAATAATGCGCAGCGTGAAGTTGAAGGTTGTTCAAAGGCTTGGTTACATCATAAAGGCAGGAATAAGCATCATTTCGAGTATTGGATTGATTATCCTGTAAATAAGGAGCATGGACTAGCTGGTATGCCTATGCCTGTAAATTATATTGTTGAGATGTTTTGTGATCGCGTAGCAGCTTGTAAAATATACAATAAAGAAAAATATACAAATGGTGATGCCTTAAATTATTTTCTAAAAGGTAGAGGTCACTATGTTATGGACCCTAAAGCAGAGGATTTGCTTTATAAGCTACTAAAAATGTTAGAAGAACACGGTGAAGATTATACATTTGCATATATTCGTAAAAAAGTTTTATAAGAGGAGATAAGAAAGTCATGAGAATATTAGATTCTATTCCAAAGACTGATGGATTTAATATGCCAGCAGAGTATGAGAAACATTATGGATGTTTTATTATTTGGCCGGAAAGACCAGATTCATGGCAGTATGGAGCCGTAGCTGCAAGAAAAGCATTTGCAAAAGTAGCTATAGCAATTTCAAAGAGTGAAAAGGTTATAGTTTTTGCCAGCTCTGCGCAGTATGATACTGCAAGAGAAATGCTTCCCTTTAATATCAAGGTGTGTGAAATGAGTAGCAATGATGCATGGGCAAGGGATTATTGCCCTGTGTTTGTAAAAAACAACCAAGAAGAATTAAGAGGAGTGGATTTTGGATTTAATGCCTGGGGAGGCTTGCACGACGGTTTATATTTCCCTTGGGATATGGATAATAAGCTTGCTAGAAAGGCTTGTGATTTGTTAGATGTTGATGTTTATAATGCAAGAGACTTTATTTTAGAAGGTGGTTCTATTCATGTAGACGGTGAAGGAACAGCTTTGGTTACAGAAAATTGTTTATTAAGTGCTGGTAGGAATCCAATGCTTGATAAAAATGAAATAGAGGAGAAATTAAAATGTTACCTCGGTGTTAATAAAGTTATTTGGCTAAAAAGTGGAATATTTAATGATGAAACAAATGAACATGTGGATAATATTGCCGCCTTTGTCAGCCCAGCAAATGTAGTATTGGCATGGACTGATGATGAGACTGACCCTCAGTATGCAATGTCTAAAAGCTGTCTTGATATTCTTGAATCAAGCACAGATGCAATGGGTAGAAAAATTAGGGTTCATAAGCTTCCATTACCAAAACCTATATATATTTCAGAGGAAGAACGTAATGGGCTACTACATATGGATATGGAACCTACTAGAACTGAAAATGAAAGACTTGCGGCTTCCTATGTGAATTTTTATATCTCTAATGAAGCTATTATTATGCCTGGGTTTAATGATGATAATGATGAAATTGCAAAGAATATATTGAAAAATTTATTTCCAAGTAGAGAAATAATACAAATTTATGCTAGAGATATTTTAATTGGCGGAGGAAATATTCACTGTATAACTAATCAAATTCCGGCTAGAAAGGAGTAAAAATGCGTAAAGTTAAAATTGCTGCCATTCAGATGAATTGCAATAAAAGTGAAAAAAGCATTACTGAGATATTGGAAAATGACCAATTGACCCGTAATGTTATTACAGAAAACATACAAACTGCGGAATATTTTGTTAGAGAAGCTGCAAAACAAGGTGCAAATATAATATTACTTCCTGAACTATTTGAACTTCCATATTTTTGTCAAGAGAAAAATTATGAATATTATAGACTTGCATCTAAAGTTGATAATAATTTGGCGGTAGGGAATTTTAAAAAGATTGCAAAAGAATTAGGGGTAGTTATTCCAATTAGTTTTTTTGAAAGAGACATTAATACAACCTACAATTCTATTGCCATGATAGATTCTGATGGTGAAGTGTTAGGAGTATATAGAAAAATTCATATACCAGATGACCATTTTTATCAGGAGAAATTTTATTTTACTCCAGGTAATCTAGGCTTTAAGGTATGGGAAACAGCCTTTGGAAAAATTGGTGTTGGCATTTGTTGGGATCAATGGTTTCCAGAAAGTGCAAGAAGTATGGCAAATCTTGGAGCTGAAATACTTATGTATCCAACTGCAATTGGCTCAGAGCCAATTATTGAGTGCGATTCAATGCCCCATTGGAGAAGATGTATGCAAGGTCATGCTGGGTCGAATTTGATGCCATTAGTAGCAGCTAATAGAGTGGGAAATGAAATGGTATCACCAAATACAAATAATAATATGCAAGAATCATCTCTAAATTTCTATGGTAGTTCATTTATTACTGATGAAAAAGGAGAAATTGTTGATGAGATAGATAGAATGAAGGAAGGTTTTATTATTGCTGAATTTGACTTAGATAATGTAGCTGAATTTAGAAATAGTTGGGGGATATATAGGGATAGAAGACCAGAAACATACATAATTTGACAAATGATATATTGAAAATCCCCCCGAAATGGGGGGGCTATTTTTTTGGTTGAGTATTGTATTATAACAAAGTAACGAAATTGTTATAGATTTGCGGCGAAAAACCCACACGCTTGCGTGTGGGATGAAAGCCACTTTTCTTTGACTTGAAAAATAGATAGAATATATATATAATCTATGTATATGATAAACATAGAAAGGAAATAAACCATGAGTAAGAGTGACTATAATACAAACACACATACAACAGAACAAAATAACCATCACAGGAATCAAGGAAATCCTAATAATGCCGCACATATAGCGAACAATAATAACCATGCAAATCAGTGTAATCCTAATAATTCAGCATATCATTCAAGTCGTGGAGGAAATAATAATGGCACGAACCAAAAGCAATAACGTACAAATCAATATTTCTATTCCCTCTGAATGGAAAACCGAACTTGAAAACCTTGCTCGCATCTATTCTGTAGAAGAATGCAAGACAATTACCTTTCTTGATTTAATGCGTAGGGGTATTCAGGAAAAATATCAATTAGGAGAACAAAATGATTGAAGAACAATATCATAGTGCTTCGCATTGTAAATACCTGATACAGTATCACATTATCTGGTGTCCAAAGTTTAGATTTTCGGTATTGAAAGGTAACGTAGAGGATACACTTAAACAAATACTACAGGAAATCTGCGATAATTATAACTATCAAATTAAAGCACTTGAAGTGATGCCTGACCATATACATATTTTTATAGATGTTCCACAGACAGTCGCTCCATGCGATGTTGTAAGAACTCTAAAGAGTATCAGTGCTATCAAATTATTTAAAGTATTTCCGCAATTAAAACAGTTCTATGCAAGATGTGGATTATTATGGTCAAGAGGATATTTTGTATCAACGGTCGGACATATAAGCGAAGCTACGGTAATTAAGTATATTGAGGAGCAGAAAAATCATGATGGATGAAGAATATATCAAGATTCTGAAACAATTTCATAAATTTTCTGACAGGCATATTTTAGTCGCTGAGACAGATATGCCTTATTCTGATATGCTTAAAGTTGTGACTCTTTCTGATAAAATCCGCAAGGCAGGAAACGAACTTGTTGCTCTTATGAGAAAGAATTATGACCAACTTCTACGCACAAAGAGATACCGTAAGCTGCTTGTTTTGTATGGCAACACCGAAGATAAAACTAAACATAAAAATTTCGCTAATCAGCTCAACGAAATGCAGAAACAATATAATGTCACATGGGATTATTGTAGAAAATCCATGATTCCAATAGGCAAAAAATATGGCATAGATGCTATTTTTGCCTTAACTAAAGCTGAGGATATTTGGCGAGGTATGGAGAAATGCTTATATGGTAATGGTAAAACTATTCATTTCTCGAAATATGGAGAACTGCCATGCATCCGTGCAAAACAGATAAATCGTGGTATGTCGATGTCTGTTAAAGATAATAAGTTACAGTTCAAACTTGGTAAGACATATTTTGGAATACAAGTGAACGACAGATTTCAACAGGATGAAGTAAATGCAGTTCTGTCATATCTTGTCGAGCCTGAGATTATGGGCGACAAAGCAGTCAATACGCTTATGGAAGACGCATATTGTATAGATACATACAGACCATGCTATGCCACTCTTGTACCTAAACTTATTCGTGGTAAATACAGAGTATATTTGCATCTCACTATTGAAGGTAAGGCAAAACCTAAATACAACAAGTATGGCAACCTCCGTCATAAGTATGGTAAAGGTATTATAGGTGCTGATATTGGTACACAGACTGTTGCGTATACATCCAATACTGAAGTAGGCTTAAAAAATCTTTCAGAGCGTGGCAACAGTATTCAGACTTCTGAGAGAAAGGAACGTCTGCTTTACCGTGCGATGGACAAGCTAAGACGTGTAACTAATCCGCAAAACTATAATGATGATGGTACTGTTAAAAAAGGTCGTAAGGCTTGGAAATATTCAAATCATTATAAGAAACTGAAAGCCAAACATTCCGAATTATGTCGTATAAACGCTGTAAACAGACAACTTGCAATAAACGAGGACGCAAATCATTTACGGAGTCTTGGAGATACATTTGTAACAGAACCGAAAAATGCAAGCAAGCTCATGAAGCGAGTCAAAGAGACTACAAAAAATGATAAAGGTAAATTCAATAGGAAAAAGCGTTTTGGCAAATCTATAAAAAACAGATGTCCTTCTGGATTTCAGACCACTATAGAAAAGAAATTCAAAGTGACAGGAGGTACATATATCGAGGTTCCGAATAATTATAGAGCATCGCAATACGACCATACTGCGAATGATTATATCAGGAAGAAATTGTCTGATAGATTGTATAAACTTCGGGATGGTACTGAGGTACAGAGAGATTGGTATTCATCATTCTTACTGTATTGCTACGATTATAAAACCAAAGAAATAGATAAAAATAAATGCGTTAATGAATTTAAAAGATGTTACGATAAAGAAAAAGCTCTAATTGAATGGATTAAGGCTAATAAGATTAAAATATTAAATAGTGGAATTAAGAAAGCATAAACTAAACATTTAGGGAGATTGACTGTACTTCCTTGCTGCAAGACAGAAGTTTACCGCTAATGTGGTCGTTGGACTGCTTGGTAATAAAAGTCCTGATTCAAACAGATTTACACTTGTAACTCCAAAGTCTGAAAATGATGTACGATTACAAGCTACACTTGGCAATCAGAACCCCATGGGCTTGCCCGTGGGAGCAGTCAGAAATAGTAATTGACAAAACTATATAATGGAAGTATTATAAAAACAAACATATGAATAAATGCTCATATGTAATTAGAAAACTAAAAAACAATATTCACATCATAGAAGGAAAGGAGTTCACATGTACAGATATCAGGATAATAGTGATTTAGAATGTGAAGATGCTTGCATTCACTCAGATATAGTTGGTTGTGTATCAAATAAAATGCCTGATGATGAGATGCTTTACGATCTAGCAGAGTTTTACAAGGTATTTGGTGATTCTACCAGAATTAAAATATTGTATGCACTATCCTTTGAAGAAATGTGTGTATGTGATATTAGTGAATTGCTTAAAGTAAGCCAGTCAGCAATATCACATCAGTTAAGGATGCTTAAACAGATGAAACTTGTTAAGTACAGAAGAGATGGAAAAAGTATTTTCTATTCATTGTCAGATGATCATATTAAAGACATACTAAGTAAAGGTATGGAACATATTTGCGAATAATCGGAGGTAATCATATGGAAAAGATTTATATTATTAAAGAATTAGATTGTGCTCATTGTGCAGAGAAGATGGAACGAGTTATAGGAAAGATAAAGGGAGTAGATAGTGCCAGCATAAACTTTATGACACAAAAGCTTATTATTGAAGCAAATGAATCTGAATTTGAACGAATTATAGAAGAAGCAAATAAGGCTTGCAAAAAGATAGAAAAACAAGTAGAAATTGTGAATGCTTAGAAAAGCAAAATAAATAATTTATACAAATAAAATTATTAGAGATTTTTACTATAGAAAATAAAAGGAGCTAATATATGAAGAAAAAAGACATTATAAATATAGCAATTTCATTTATATGTATGATATTTGGCATATTGTTTGAAAATAATATAATTAACCTTAATGATATATTTGGAATTTCCCAAAGAAATGTCGATAATATTATATTAGTCGTGTTTATCTTTGCCTATCTAGTAATTGGTGGAGAAGTAGTTAAAACGGCAGCAGAAAATATTATTCATGGAGAAATATTTGATGAAAATTTCTTAATGACTATTGCAACATTTGGTGCTTTCCTGGTTGGAGAATATCCTGAAGCAGTTGCGGTTATGCTATTTTATCAAATAGGAGAAATGTTTCAGTCATATGCTGTTAATAAATCAAGAAAGTCAATTGCTAATCTTATGGACATTAAACCGGAAACGGGAAGTGTTAAAATGAAAGATGGTAGCATAGAAATTAAAAAACCAGAAGATATAAATGTAGGAGATATACTAGTTGTAAAGCCTGGTGAGAAAATCGCTTTAGATGGTGTTATTGTAAGTGGATGTGGTGATATTGATACATCAGCTCTTACAGGAGAAAGTATTCCTAGGTTTGTTGAAAAAGGAAACGAAGTTATTTCGGGTTCTATTAATCTTAATAGTGTGATAGAGGTTGTGGTTACAAAGATTTATAAGGATTCTACAGTTTCAAAAATACTAGAATTAGTAGAAAATGCTAGTTCAAGGAAATCTAGTTCCGAAAAGTTTATAACGAAATTTGCTAGATACTATACACCTATTGTTGTTTTTGCAGCAGTAGCACTTGCTATTATTCCAACAGCTATTATGGGATTTTCATGGGAGAATTTTAGTATTTGGGGCTATAGAGCTTGTAGCTTTCTAGTAATTTCATGTCCATGTGCTTTAGTTATTTCAGTACCACTTAGCTTTTTTGGAGGTATAGGTGGTGCATCTGCTAAGGGAATTTTAGTAAAGGGCAGCAATTATTTAGAAACATTATCAAAAGCATCTTATGTAGTATGTGATAAAACAGGAACTCTTACAAAAGGTAATTTCAAAGTAAGTAAATTTATTACAAATGGATGTGATGAGATCACATTACTTAAAACAGCGGCTAGAGCTGAGAAAAATTCAAATCACCCTATAGCATTATCACTGTTAAAGGAGCTTAAGGATATATCTAGGGAGGAATATGAATTAGTTATTAATGAAACAAATTCTTGCAAAATTCAAGAAATTCCTGGATGTGGAATGGAATATACAATGGATAATGCAACAATTCTTGCAGGAAACTATAGATTAATGCAGCTAAAAGCTATAGAAGCCCAGGAATGTAAGGAAATTGGCACACATGTATATGTTGCAAAGGATGGTAAATACTTAGGATGCATAGTGATTAGCGATGAAATAAAAGAGGATTCAAAGGAAGCTATAGGAAAGCTTAAATCAATGGGTATTAAGCATATTGCAATGCTCACTGGAGATAAAAGCCTAATTGCTAATGATGTTGCAAAAAAGCTTGGTATAACAGATGTTTTTTCAGAACTTTTACCTCAGGATAAAGTTGAAAAGGTATCAGAATTACTAAAGAACAAAGAACCTAACACATCAGTTGTGTTTGTTGGTGATGGAATAAATGATGCACCAGTACTTGCGGGAGTTGATGTTGGAATCGCTATGGGTGGCTTAGGTTCTGATGCAGCAATAGAAGCAGCAGATGTAGTTATTATGGATGATAATTTCTTAGGCGTTGCAAAAGCAATGGGCATAGCAAAGAAAACGGTTAGAATTGTAAAACAAAATATTGTCTTTGCATTAGGAGTGAAGCTTTGCATATTAATCCTTGCAGCCTTTGGACTGGCAAATATGTGGATGGCAGTTTTTGCTGACGTGGGAGTGGCCTTTTTGGCAATATTAAATGCACTTCGAGCAATGAGATATAAAGAAAGAGGATAATAAATGTCAGATAAAGAGTCTATTGTTATTAGAAGAATGGAAAAGAAAGATAAATTAGAAGTTTTATCAATGATGAGAGTGTTTTATGATTCGCCTGCAGTATTTTATACAGCTTCAAATACAATTCTTGAAAGAGATTTTTATGATTGTATAGGGGAAACACCATTTATTGAAGGCTTTGTGTTTGAAATAAGTGATAATTCACAAACATATAATAATTCAATAATACATAATAATTTACAGGTGAACCATAATTCACAGAAGAATGATAATTCTCAAATAAATAGAACATGCTTAGCAGGATACGCAATGCTTGCTCCTAGCTATACTACGGAGTATGGTGGAAAATGTATTTGGATTGAAGATATATATATCAAACCAGATTATAGAAGAAAAGGCTTGGCTACTAGATTTTTCTCCTTCATTGAAGAAAATTATCCAGATGCAGTAAGATTCAAACTAGAAGTAGAACAAGAAAATGAAGGGGCTATTGAAAATTATAAGAGAAATGGATATGGAATCTCACCATATTTTGAAATGACAAAAGAAATGCCTAACCAAAATTAATTGGTTAGGCATTTCTTTATTATATAATTAATTAGTTATCGTTTTCAGATTCTAATTCGTCAGCAACTTGTCTCTTTCTTGCCATTTCATCACTTTCAAGATATTCATCATAGGTTGTGACTTTATCAATCAACTGACCATTAACTATTTCCATGATACGATTAGCTGTAGTTTGTACAAACTGATGATCATGAGAAGAAAACAGAACAACTCCTGGGAACTTCATAAGTCCGTTGTTTAATGCAGTAATTGATTCCATATCAAGGTGGTTAGTTGGCTCATCTAAAACAAGAGCATTTGCACCTGAAATCATCATCTTAGAAAGAAGGCATCGAACTTTTTCACCACCGGATAAAATTTTAACTTTCTTTACTCCGTCTTCTCCTGCAAAAAGCATTCTGCCAAGGAATCCACGAACATAAGTGGCATCCTTGATTTCGGAGAATTGTGTAAGCCAGTCTACAATTGTATCATCGCAATCAAAGTCCTTTGTATTATCTTTAGGGAAGTAAGCAGTTGTTGTTGTAACTCCCCATTTATAAGTACCTGCATCAGGTTCCATTTCTCCAGAAATGATTTTAAATAAAGTTGTTTTAGCGATTTCATTTGAACCAACAAAGGCAATCTTGTCTTCTCTTCCGACAATAAAAGAAATGTTATCTAATACTTTAACTCCGTCAATTGTTTTTGATAAACCTTCCACAGAAAGAACTTCATTTCCAATTTCACGATTAGGTCTAAAATCAATGTAAGGATATTTTCTACTTGATGGTCTAATCTCATCAAGCTCGATTTTGTCAAGAGCTTTCTTACGTGAAGTAGCCTGCTTTGATTTAGAAGCATTTGCAGAGAACCTCTGAATGAAATCCTGAAGCTCTTTAATTTTTTCTTCTTTCTTTTTGTTGGCTTCCTTCATTTGCTTAACAATTAACTGACTTGATTCATACCAGAAGTCATAATTACCAGCATAAAGCTGAATTTTTGCATAATCAATATCTGCTGTATGTGTACATACCTTGTTAAGGAAGTATCTGTCATGGGATACAACGATAACTGTATTTTCAAAATTAATAAGGAATTCTTCTAACCATGCAATAGCATCTAAATCTAAATGGTTTGTAGGCTCATCAAGAAGAAGGATATCTGGATTTCCAAAAAGAGCTTGAGCAAGCAAAATTTTAACTTTTTCACTACCACGAAGTTCCTTTAAACACTTATAATGGAGTTCAGTATCAATTCCTAGACCATTAAGTAAAGTGGCAGCATCTGATTCGGCTTCCCATCCGTTCATATTTGCAAATTCACCCTCTAGTTCACTTGCCTTAATACCATCTTCATCAGTGAAATCTTCCTTAGCATAAAGGGCTTCTTTTTCTTTCATAATTTCATATAGGCGTGAATTACCCATAATTACAGTGTCTAGGACTGGATATTCATCATATTTGAAATGATCCTGTTGTAAAAAAGAAAGTCTCTGTCCTGGAGTAATAACAATATCTCCATTTGTAGGTTCAAGCTGTCCTGATAAAATCTTTAAAAATGTAGATTTACCAGATCCATTTGCACCTATAAGGCCGTAACAGTTTCCTTCAGTAAATTTAATATTAACATCTTCGAATAAAGCCTTTTTTCCAATTCTTAATGTTACATTGTTTGCACTAATCATAAATTAACCATACCTTTCTAAATTGTGTGACAACGTGCCTATCTCATGGGAAATTGGCAACACCTATATAATATTACATTAATTAAAGTATTTTGCAAGGTTTTTCTTGTTTACATATTAAAATTAGGGTATAATTTTTACAGTATGTAGTTTGTTAATTGGATTTTAGGAAAGTGGGATCTATGGAGATTCAAGAAAAAATAGATAAAATTAGGAAAACAATAGGCAAACCTATTCCATTGGGTACATTTGTAGGGAAAAATGGAGTGAATTTTAGTGTTGAAGTTGACAAAATAGGTAAGCTGGATTTGTTGATATACGAAAAAGGTACAAAAAACATAATTAAGAGATTGTCCTTTGAAGAAAATATGCGTTTTGGAAAGGCATATGCAATGTTAGTTACAGGCTTTGACGGCAAGCTATTTGATTATGGATATGAGCTTGATGGACATTTTTACAGAGATATATATGGGAGAGTAGTAAATGGAACAAAGGAATTTGGAGAAAGCTATGATGTGACTTATTCCGTATATGATGATAATTTTAAATGGGAAGACGATGTAAAGCCTTCTTATGATTTCTCAGATATGATTATTTACAGGCTTCACGTTAGAGGCTTTACTTATGATGCTTCATCAAGAATAAAAAGCAAGGGTACATTTAAAGGTATAACAGAAAAAATACCATATTTTAAAAAATTAGGGATTACAAGTGTTGAGCTTATGCCTTCTTATGAGTTTGATGAGCATGTGTATCGTCAAGAAGAAAAGCAGTCGGGACATAATGCCTTTATGGGGAATGAAAATCCAAAGGATAGTATGGTTTCTAAAGGAGTCATGCCTTCCTACATAAACCAAAGCAACAGATCGGACAAGATTAATTTTTTTGGATATTCTAAAGGACATTATTTTGCTCCAAAGAGTTCATTTGCTCTTAAGTCAGGAGAAGGAGCAGTCATTGAGTTTAAAGATATGGTTAAAAAACTCCATCGTGCAGGTATAGAAGTTATTATGGAATTTTACTTCACAGAAGATGTAAATCCACATATGGCAACTGACTGTTTAAGATACTGGGTTATGGAGTATCATATAGATGGTGTTAGAATTAATTTAGATACAGTGCCAGTCAATATGTTAAAGAGTGATCCTATTCTTTCGGATATAAAGATTATTGGAGATAGATGGGATATTATTTCTGGATATCCTAAGGGCAATCCTATGCCAGGAGAAAAAAGGCATATAGGTATTTGCCATGAAGGATTTATGGTTACTGCTAGAAGATTTATTAAAAGTGATGAAAATCAAGTGGATGATATGATAAATCGTATGAAGGAGAATGACGATTTAGGTGGAACTATAAATTTTTTAGCAAATCATAATACCTTTACAGTTATGGATATGGTTAGCTTTGAAAGAAAGCATAATGAAGCAAACGGTGAAAGCAATCGAGATGGCGCAGAATATAATTATAGCTGGAATTGCGGAGTTGAAGGACCAACAAGAAAAAAGAAAATTCTTGAGCTTAGACAAAAACAAATTAAAAATGCATTTGCATTACTTTTTTTAGCTCAAGGTACACCAATGATATTTGCTGGGGATGAGATGGGATTTTCCCGCATGGGAAATAATAATCCATATTGCCAGGACAATGAACTCAATTATATTAAATGGAGTAGCAAAAAAGTAGATAAAGACATAACTTCATTTGTTGAAAATATGATTGCATATAGAAAACTTCATAAGATTTTACACATGAATACTAAAATGCAGATGATGGATTATAAATCCTTAGGATGCCCTGATATGTCTATTCACGGTCAGTTTCCATGGAGAATTGATTATAGCCATGTAAATAGAACCTTTGCATTACTTTTCAACGAAAAATATATAGATAAAGAAGATATGATTTATGTTGCCTGCAATATGTATTGGGAGGATTTGGAGTTTAATATTCCACTCACAGAAAAACAAAATATGTGGGAAGTAGATATGAGCACGGATTTAAAAGCCAAAGAGGAAATTAAGATACAAAATAATAGAACGGTAATAGTACCTGCGCGAAGTATTGTTGTTTTATCAAGCAAGCTAAGGAGAAATGCAAAATGATAGAAGGCGTTGTTTTTGATATGGATGGTATACTCTTTGATACAGAAAAAATCAGCAGAAGAGTATGGAAAACAATAACATCCCAATATAATATCGATACCATGGATTATTTAATGGAAAAATCAGTTGGATTAAATATTGATGCCACAAGAAAATTGTATGAAAGCGTTATTGGTGAGGATTTTTCATATGATGAATTTAGAAATTGTGAAGTAACACTTATGAATAATATTATTAGAGAAGAAGGATTGCCTGTAAAAGCTGGAGCATATATGCTTTTAGAATATTTAAAGACGAATAGATACCCAGTAGCTTTAGCAACTTCAACATCAAACAAAAGTGTAATGGCACATTTACATGATGCAAATATGGAAGATTACTTTGATTCAATAGTGACAGGGGATATGGTAACAAATAGTAAGCCAAACCCAGAAATCTATCTTACGGCTTGTTCTAAGCTTGGTATTAATCCTAAAAATAGTATTGGCATAGAAGATTCGCCAAATGGATTAAAGGCAGTACATGCAGCTGGGATGATTTCTATTATGGTTCCAGATTGTATACCATATACAGACGATTTAGAAGAATATGTCACCTATAAAATCAATTCATTAACCGATGTATTAGAAGCTCTTAGAAAAAATGAAATTAAAGCCTAAACAAATTTGTTTAGGCTTTTGTTATATTCATAATCAATTTTATTCAGCTTTTTTACTAATGAAGCTTTATCTAATTCTAGTTCTTTACATAAAATATCTAATGAAGAATAAGAGTCTCTAAGCTGTGTATTAATAAAACTAAGCAGAATCATTGGATCTTTTGGTATATTCAATATTGTATCCTCCTAATATTTAACA
>CAZNKR010000009.1:23820-47007 GCA_964573715.1 uncultured Roseburia sp.
AAATTAATGATCATTACGTTCATCCATTGGAACATAATTGGTGCGTTTTGCAACATTCTTGTAACCTGGACGGATAATTTTACTAGCATTGATTAGTTCTTCAATTCTGTGAGCACTCCAGCCAGAAATACGTGCAATAGCAAAAATTGGTGTATATAACTCAACTGGAAGACCAAGCATACTGTAAACAAAACCTGAATAGAAGTCTACATTGGCACTAACACCTTTAAACATCTTCCTTTCAGAAGCAATGATTTGAGGAGCAAGACGTTCTACACTTGAGTATAGACCAAATTCTTTGGTCATATTTTTCTCAACAGATAGTTTTTCTACAAATCCCTTAAGAATAGTAGCTCTTGGATCTGACAATGAATAAACTGCATGACCCATACCATAAATAAGACCTGCTTTATCAAAAGCCTCTTTGTTTAAAAGCTTACGCAAATACTGGGAAACTTCTTCTTCATCTTCCCAATTACTAATGTTTAATTTCATGTCTTCAAACATTTTAATAACCTTAATGTTTGCACCACCGTGTTTAGGACCTTTTAAAGAACCAAGTGAAGCAGCAACTGCAGAGTAAGTATCTGTTCCTGATGAAGTAACAACATGATTTGTGAAGGTTGAGTTGTTACCACCACCATGTTCAGCATGTATTACTAATGCAATATCAAGAATCCTTGCTTCTAGCTTTGTGTATTTTTGGTCAGGTCTAAGAATATGTAAAATATTCTCGGCGGTTGAAAGATTAGGGTCTGGAGTATGAATAAATAAGCTTTCACCATCATGATAATGACGATATGCCTGATAACCATACACAGATAAAAGTGGAAATAGTGATATAAGCTGTAAGCTTTGTCTTAATACATTTGGTACAGAAATATCATCTGCTTTTTCATCGTATGAATACAAGCTAAGCACGCTTCGAGCAAGTGTGTTCATCATATCCTTGCTAGGAGCTTTCATAATAATATCTCTTACAAAGCTGGTTGGTAGTGAGCGATAGGTTGCTAGAAGATCACAAAATTCCGCTAGTTCTATTTTACTTGGCAATTCGCCAAATAAAAGCAGATATGTAACTTCTTCGAAACCAAATCTATCATCGGCTAAGAAACCGTCAACTATTTTCTCAATATCGTAACCACGATAAAAGAGCTTTCCTTCACATGGTACAATATCTAATTCATCAATTGTATATGCCTTAATTTCACCAATTTCTGTAAGCCCAGTAAGGACACCTTTACCGTTTAGGTCACGTAAACCTCTGTTTACTGAGTATTTAGTGTATAATTCTGGGTTAATTACGTGGGACGTGCATTTGTTTGAGAGTTCCGTTATTTTTGGAGTAATTTCTGAAAAATTGATTGATGTCAAAAAATCTTCCCCTTTCGAATACATAATTCACTTCATCGAATTTAAGTGCGACTATATCAGTTTACCACAAAAATGGCTATTCAACAAGAGCAATTTATTTAATTTCATACAAATTTCACATTTATAAAAATAGATTAATACATTAAAATATTATGGTATAAAAAGGCGATTTATGATAGAATAAAACTATCTATATTTATGTAACGGAGCAAAAAATGGACTTATTTGAATATATGCGTAACAATACAATGGAAAAAGAATCACCCCTTGCCTCAAGAATGCGACCAACTTCCCTAGAAGAAGTTGTGGGACAAACTCATATTATTGGTAAGGATAAACTCTTATATAGAGCAATCAAGGCAGACAAGCTTAGTTCTATTATTTTTTATGGACCACCGGGAACTGGTAAAACCACCCTTGCTAAGGTTATTGCCAATACTACAAGTGCTAACTTCAAACAAATAAATGCTACAGTTGCTGGTAAAAAGGATATGGAAGAAATTATTGCATTTGCCAAAGACAACCAAGGTATGTACGAAAAAAAGACAATCCTTTTTATTGATGAGATTCATCGTTTTAACAAAGGACAACAGGATTACCTTTTACCATTTGTAGAAGACGGAACTATAATTTTAATTGGAGCAACTACAGAAAATCCATATTTTGAAGTAAACTCAGCTTTAATTTCCCGATCTGTTATTTTTGAATTAAAGCCTTTATCCTTTGAGGATATAAAGAGTCTTATTATGAAGGCTGTAAATGATAAAGAAAAAGGAATGGGTGCATATGATGCCACTATTGACGACGATGCATGTGATTTTTTATGTGACATTGCAAATGGCGATGCTAGAAATGCTCTTAATGCAATAGAACTCGGGGTATTAACTACAGATAGAGGCCCAGATGGAATTATAAATATTACCTTAGAAGTTGCAAAACAGTGTGTCCAAAAAAGAAATGTTAGATATGACAAAGATGGGGATAACCATTACGATACAGTTTCAGCATTTATTAAGAGCATGCGAGGCTCTGATGTGGATGCGGCTATATATTATTTAGCTAGAATGATATATGCAGGCGAATCAGTTACATTTATTGCAAGACGAATAATTATTGCAGCAGCAGAGGATGTAGGACTTGCTAATCCACAAGCCTTAGTTGTGGCAAATGCAGCAGCAGAGGCAGTTCATAAGATTGGAATGCCAGAAGCACGTATTATTTTAGCAGAGGCGGCCGCTTATGTTGCGGCCTCTCCCAAAAGCAACGCCACTTATTTAGCTATAGACAAGGCTTTAGATTTTGTTAGGAATAACAAAACATATTCAGTTCCGGGACACTTGATGGATGCTCATTATAAGGGAGCGGCGAAGCTTGGACATGGAGAGGGATACAAATATGCTCATATATACAAAAACCATTATGTTAAGCAACAGTATTTACCAGATGAGATTAGTGATATTAAATTTTATGAGCCAGGATATTTAGGTGAAGAAGAAAAATTAAACATTTATTTAGATAAAATCAGAAAGGAGGCAGAAGAATGAAAGATTACATAGATAAACTTTCATTAGGAGTTTGTGAATTTGAACAACCAATTCTTAGAACATCTGTTGATAGCTTGGAATTTAGTATGAATTCAGAAACAACCTATGCTGGATCTTTTATTATTACCAGTGAAAATATGCTGCCTCTAAAAGGTGTTATTTATTCAACTCATGAGAATTTCAGAATAATTAACAACACATTTATTGGTACTGAAATTACTATAAAGTATGAAATTGATGCTACATATATTATTAAGGGAGAAGAAATAAAGGGAAATATCAACATAGTTAGCAATGGAGGGGAAAGTACTATTCCATATAATATTGCTATTGACTCAGTAAGTGCAGATACTACTATTGGTAAAGTTAAAAATCTATTTCATTTTGCCAATCTTGTGCAAATGAGTTACGATGAGGCTTTGAATTTATTTAAATCAAGAAGATTTGCTCATATATTTTTAAAAGATGATTTTTATTTAGAATCAGTGTATGAGGGTCTAATGGGAAGTGCAGATATGGACCTTGCCATGGAAGAATTCATTATTGCAGCAAATAAAAAATCTCCAGTTAAAATCTCTATTGCTGAAAAAGAAAAGAAATACGAAGAATTAACTGAAAATTACGGCGATACAATAATTATTACAAAGAGTAATTGGGGATATGCAGACATTAGAGTAGAAGTAGATGGTGATTTTATTACCGGATATAAAAAAAGAGTAACCACTAATGATTTTGCTGGAAGTAACTATGAGTTTCCATTTTTAATTGATATAAAGAGATTACATCAAGGTAAAAATGTTGGAAATATCACATTTATTTCAGGTACAAATAAGCTTACTCTAAGCATTATAGTTAAGGCGAAGACAACATTAACAAGGGATGTTTTTGATTATCAGCATTACTTTGCGAAGCTTTACAGAATGTATCTGGATTTTAGACTTAAAAAAATCGAACAAAGTAAATGGTCGGATATGTCTATGGCTATTATAGAGCGCATGAGAGGAATATTTGATGATTCTTATTTTGTAAAGCTTTATCAGGCACAGATATTTATTTTTAGGGGCAGGGAATCAGAAAGTGCATGGCTACTTGAAAATGTTGCTGAAAGTCTTATTGAAAAACGTAATGAAAATGTAGAAATGTATTGCTATTATTTGTACGTTAGAACCTTGCAAAAAAGAGATCAGGATTTTACCTATGAAATCACCAAGAAGATAAAGGAATATTATGAAAGCGGACATGATAATTGGATACTTTTATGGATATTGACTTATCTTGATGATAGCTATGACAATAACCAAAGTTTAAAACTAGCTAGAATAAAGGACCAATACAACAATGGTATGTGGTCTCCATTGATGTATTATGAGGCCATGATGGTGCTTAATGAACAACCAGAACTTTTAAGAATTCTAAATGAATTTGAAATACAGATACTCATTTTTGGCAGCAAGGAAGGTATTGTTTCTGAAAAATTAGCTAATCAGCTTGCAGATACATCCTTGTCAGTAAAGAATTTTGATCCTTTACTCCTTAGACTATTAACCACGATTTATGATAAGACACCTAATAGAAATGTATTAAATGCAATTGTTAGTTTACTTATTAAAGGAAATAAAATAGGAAATGCATATTTTTATTGGTATGAAGAAGCAGTTAAAAATGAGTTAAAGCTTACAGGACTTTATGAGTATTATATGTATTCAATGCCAGATGATTTTGATGAATCACTTCCACAAATAGTTCTTATGTATTTTTCGTATAATACTAGTATATCCTCAGATAAGCTGGCTTTATTATATAAAAATGTTATTTCGCTAAAAACAAGTAATCCGTCTATGTATGATAATTACAGTAAGCAGATTAACTATTACGTTGCAGAATCAATAGAAAAGGGCTTCGTAAACGAAAATATGGTGGAAGTATATGAAGATACCTTGAAAAAGGCTATGATTACACCAGATATTGCAGTTAAGCTTCCAGCTGTTATTAATACCTATTTGCTAACTTGTGAGAATCCAAATATGAAACAGTTAGTTGTATTTCACAAGGAACTAAAAAAAGAGGTTATTATTCCTATTGTTAACCAAAAGGCATATATCACATTATATACACATGAACCTGCCCTTATTTTTATAGATACATTGGGAAATCGATATTGCAAATCAGTAGAGTATTCATTAAAAAAGTTAATGGATATGGAAGACTATTTAAAAATTTGTTATGAGATAACTGCAGAGGATATGGGACTTACACTTTATTACGCAGATAGATATGTAAGACTTCATCAAAATCCAGAAAAATCTATTGGTATACTGAAATTCATTATAAATTGTAATAAAATTCGTGATAGCTATAGAATATTTTTACAAAATGAAATTATTGACTTTTATTCATCAAATTATGATGGAGACGTAGTTGATGAGTTTTTAAATACCATTGAAGAAGTACAGCTTTCAAATGATACATTACACAAGCTTATTGAATTAATGATTGTTAGAGGTATTTATGATAAAGCCTATGAATACATGAAAAAATATGGATATTCATTTTTGGAGCCTAGACGGGTTTTAAAATGTGTAAACAAAATTTTGCTAGAGAGAAATTTTCCACCTGACAGATTATTAATTGATATCAGTATGTACGCATATCGAAAAGGCAAATATAATGAAAATCTTTTGCGATATTTAGGAACATATCTATATAGTTCAACAGAAGAAATGTACCAGGTGTGGTTAAGCTGTTTAGATTACGAATATCATGATAGAGACATGAGTGAAAAGCTTTTAGCACAGATGTTATTTACAAAAACCTATATTAATAAAGCGGATAAGGTATTTAAAGAGTATTGTATATTAGGTGCTAATCCAAAGATTAAAAAAGCATATTTGTTTTTTAAAGCTTATGAAAGCTTTGTTCATGAGGCGGCAGTTGATGATTCGGAATTTGATTTTATTTATAATGAGTTATCCTTGGATAATCCAATTCCAGAATTGTGTAAGCTGGCTCTAATAAAGCATTATTCATCAGATGACAAGCTTAGTGAAGAAGCCATAGAATTATCTAAAAACGTTATTGAATCAATGTGCAGTAAAGGAAAGATGTTTGGATTTTTTAATGAGTTTGCAAGGTATTTTAAATTACCATCTATTTTAAAGGACAAGACATTTGTGGAGTATCATACTTCTACAGACGCCAAAGTTTATATACACTATAAGATTGAAACTGGAACACTAGAAGATAAGGAATATCAAGTTAGTGAGATGGTAAGTGCTTATAGTGGAGTATTTGTAAAAGATTTTATATTGTTTTATGGTGAAAAGATAATTTACTACTTAACAGAAGAGGTACATGGAAAAACAAATGTAACTGAGAGCAAAAGCCTATCAAAAGAGGATGAGGGATTAACCTCAGACAATTCTAGATATGGCATACTTAATGATATGATGGTGTGTGCTGATATGAAGGAAGAATCTACACTAAAGGATTTAACCATGCAATATATTGCAATAGATGAACTTAATAATAGCATCTTTTCAATAATGTAATCGAGGTAACTATGGAAAAAAATGAAAACCTAAATGGTGAAACAAATTTAGAAGTATTAGCGCTTGGAATTGATTTTGCAAATGATTTCACTCAAGTTAGCTATATTACAAATAAAGAGTCAGACCCAATATCAATGTCCACCATAAAAGGTGAGAAGCGATATCTTATTCCTACCATATTGTATAAAAAGCGTGAAATAAATGAATGGGTCATTGGTGATGAAGCTAATCAGCGTTTTTATGACGACGATGATGATTCTCAGATTGCAAATTCTATTGTTACTTGCGCTATGAAACAGGAAGAATTTATTGTAGAGGATAAAAATTATTCGTCACTAGAAATACTAACTACATATTTTTCAAAGCTATTGTGTTATTCAAAAGAACTTATTGGTTCTGATATTATTCATGAGATTGTTGTTACAATAGAGAAACCTGAAAAAGAGTTTATTGATGATATTCATAATGCATTAAAAAATTGTGGAATTTCCTCAGATAATATAAGAGTACTTAGTCATGCAGAGGCATTTATTTACTATACTACTAATCAAAAAAGAGAAGTGTGGGTTAATGATGTAGCCCTGTTTGACTTTAATGATGAACATTTTTCTTATAGAAGACTTTCCCTTATTAAAACAAAAAATCCTAATATTATTAATGTAACAGAGAATAGTCTATCCACCATTATTAATCATAATATGATACTAGATTCAGAGGGAAGAGCTAGAGCTGATGAAAAGTTTTATGAATATATTCTTGAAGAATTTAGAAAGCATATAGTATCTGCTGTTTATCTTACAGGAGTTGGCTTTTATGAAGAATGGGGCGACAAGTCTCTTGCAGAATTATGCACAAAGAGAAGAGTGTTTAAAGGATATAATCTTTTTGTTAAAGGAGCCTGTTACGCAGCGTATAAAAAGTATTGTAAAATCAATGCAGTTCAGTATACATTTCAATGTATGGGAAGAACAAGCTGCAACATAGGAATTCTGATAGATCATGATGGAAAAAATATAGTTATGCTTTTATCAAAGGCAGGAACTAACTGGTATGAAGCTGGAGCAAAGGTTGAATGCATATTAGATAATATCAAACAAATACAAATGGTTTTTAATCCTGCAATATCCACAATTTCTAGAAATGTTATTTTGGACTTATCAGCCTTCCCTGAAAGACCAAATAAAACAACTAGAGTATCGATTAGTATTGCATATAGATGTGACAATGTCTGTGATATTGAGGTAAAAGATTTAGGATTTGGTGAGTTTTATCAAGCTACAGATATGGTGGTTAGAAAAACAGTTGATATAGACGACTTATTATTATAGGAGGCATGTATGGGATTATTACTTTGTACAAAAAAGGCAAAAGCACCTTATACTTTGCCACAATCAGACAAAAAAGTTTATTCAATAGAAGAGCTGTGCTACTATTTATATAACAATTCCTATATGATAACAGAAGATTTTTTTTGTAAAGAATTAGCGGATTTTATTGAAATTGATTTAGGCCTTCCTTCAGTATCTTCAAAGATAAAAAGAGGGATTGATTTTAAGGAAAATCTTACTTCAATGGTTATGTATATAATGGATGCGTGCGCCTATTATAGTCAGGAAGAAAAGGCGCAATATATAAAGAGTCTTGAGAGTATAAGTTCAAAGTCTCCAGCTCAAAGAGTTAAAGCTAGGGCGGATATGCTTTTAAACAATCGTAAATATACTAGTGCTATAACGGCTTATTCCATCATTCTTGAAAAAAAAGAGATATCTCAGGAGAAAGATTATTACAGCGATATTGTTAACAACATTGGAATAGCCTATGTAAATATGTTTGAATATGAAGAAGCCATAAGATACTTTAAGATGGCATATAATCTTTATAACAAAGAAGATTATATGGATAATCTTCTTTGTGCAGCTATTTTAAATGATAACGACCAATGTACAAATGATATCATAGCAGAATTTGCAATTAATGAAGAAACTATGGATAAATATAAACGTGTAATCGAGTATCAAACAAAACAAATTGCAAAATCAAAAAGATATCGTATGGTGCAAGATAAGGTAACATTAGATACCGGGAAATCAATAGATGTATATGAAAAACAGGTTAAAGAAATATTGTTTGGACTAAAAGAAGAATATAAACGACAGTTAGGTTAACGTGGTGATGACATGGGCTTTTTTAAGAGAAAAAAGAAAATTAAAACAGATGACTTTTTAGAAGAAAATCTTTATGACAAAATCAGATTAGATAAAAATGAAGAAGATATAGGCCTTATGTTAGATAAGGACCTTATCGAAGAAGCTTACAATGAGGAGCTATCATTAAATTCCAACGCTGATAAGAAGACATATCTTGATAGCTGTTGTGAACAGATTGCCATTGCATCAAACAGAATTGAAGATGCAAAAAAAGAGTATATTATGGTGGGTAAGTATTTAGATGATATTTTGGCAATTGAAAATGCACCAGAACCATACAAAAAAGATATCAATTATTATGCAAAAAGGATTGTTTCTTTAAGGACGGATAAAAAGAGCTTAAAGAAGTCCACCACTCAAATGCCACAAAAGCAATATGCTCATATTTCTTCTATTGAATCAGACATATCCAACATTTTGAAGGATATGCAAGATGATGAACAATATTTGCAAAGCTTGAAAACCGATTGCCATCATATTGAAGGGGAAAAAATCGCTTTAAAATATGAGAAAAAAAGTGCTATAAATAAGCTTGCTTTAATTCGTAAATATACAAAGCTGCTAGGAATACTACTTGTAATGTGCGTTTTTATGTTTTTTGTTGTTTGGAAGCTTTTTAGTGTAAATATGCTAATCCCTTCATTAACCCTGATTGCTTTAGGGGCTGCTGTGGGAGCCACAATAGTTGTTTATAATCAAAAACAGATTAGAGAATTAAGAATATCAGAAATTAAACTTAACAAAGCAATAAGCCTTATGAATAAATATAAGCTAAAGTATGTAAATGTCAGAAGCCGATTGGATTATGAATATGAAACTCATGGTGTAAAAAGTTCATATGAACTTAGTGATTTATGGAGAACCTTTTTAGTTATTAAAAAAGAAAGGGAAGCTATAATGAAAGCATCAGATGAACTTTATAAGTCTACAGATATGCTTATGAAATCAATTGATAAGCTAAATTTATATGATTCATCAGTATGGGAAGCACAGGTTGAAGCCATAGTAGATAAAAGAGAAATGACTGAAATTCGTCATACATTAAATGTACGTAGACAAAAATTGAGAGAGTCTATTGAATTCAATACCAAAACTGTTGAAAAGAATAAAGAAAAAATTAATATAATGATTAACAACAATCCATCAATTGCAAAGGAAGTAATTGCAACCATAGAGAAATATGAATAGGAAGGCTGAAAATGGAGATATATACAAGAAAGGTGCACTACTATGAGACAGACCAAATGGGCATAGTACATCATTCAAACTATATTAGATGGTTTGAGGAAGCAAGAATTGATATGTTAGATAAAATGGGATTGCCCATGGATAAGATAGAGCAGTTAGGAGTACAGATTCCAGTACTTAGTGTAACATGCAATTATCGTAATATGACTCGATTCAATGACATAGTTTCTGTAGGTCTTAAAATTGAAAAGTACAATGGAATTAAAATGAAAATTTCTTATGAAATAAGAAACATTAAAACAAATGAAATAACAAATACTGGAAGCTCCGAACATTGTTTTTTGGATATGAAAGGGAACGTTGTTTCAATTAAAAAATCATTTCCACAGATGCATGAAATATTTATTAAAAACGAAGGTCTATCAACTTATTAGATATGACCTTTGTTTTTAATTTAGAACATCAAAATCTATTGACTATTACTTGTAGTTTCCATATAATACGAATTGGTAAACGAGAAAAGAAATTTCCAATATTATATTAGGAGGAACTTCAAATGAACAACACAATGCAAACAGAATGGAACGGCTTTGCAGAAGGAAAATGGTCAAAGTCTGTAAATGTAAGAGACTTTATCCAGCATAACTATACACCATATGATGGTGATCAGTCTTTCTTGGTAGGACCTACAAAGAATACAGAAGAGTTATGGACACAGGTTATGGATTTATTTAAGCAGGAGCGTAGCAAAGATGGCGTTCTTGATATGGATACAAAGATCCCTTCAACAATTATTTCCCATGAAGCAGCATATTTAAATAAAGATAAAGAAACTATCGTTGGTTTTCAGACAGATGCACCTTTAAAGAGAGCATTTATGCCTTTTGGTGGTATCCGTACTGCAGTAACAGCTTGTAAGTCATATGGCTACGAAGCAGATCCAGAAGTTATCAGAATCTTTACAGATTACAGAAAAACACATAATCAGGGTGTTTTCGATGTATATACACCAGAGATGAAATTAGCAAGACATGCTCATATCGTAACAGGTCTTCCTGATGCTTATGGTAGAGGACGTATCATTGGTGATTACAGAAGAGTAGCATTATATGGTATTGATTTACTTATCGAAGATAAGAAAGAGCAGTTAGCTACATCACTTGTTAGAATGACATCTAAGAACATCAGACTTCGTGAAGAATTAGCTGAGCAGATTAAAGCTTTAGGCGAACTTAAGAAGTTAGGTGAAATCTATGGTTGTGATATTTCAAAGCCAGCTAAAGACGTTAAGGAAGCTATCCAGTGGACATATTTCGGATACTTAGCAGCTATTAAGGAACAGAACGGTGCAGCAATGTCTCTTGGACGTACATCTACATTCATTGATATCTATGCAGAAAGAGATATGAAGGCTGGTAAGTATACAGAAGATCAGATTCAGGAAATGGTTGACCATTTCATTATGAAGTTAAGAATGGTTAGATTTGCTCGTATTCCAGAATACAATGCTTTATTTGCTGGTGATCCTACATGGGTTACAGAGTCACTTGGTGGTGTTGGTATCGATGGAAGACATCTTGTAACAAAGACATCTTACAGATATTTACACACATTAGATAACCTTGGTACTTCTCCAGAACCAAACATGACAGTTCTTTGGTCTACACACCTTCCTTCAAACTGGAAGAACTACTGTGCAGAAATGTCAATCAAGTCATCAGCTATTCAGTATGAAAATGATGATATGATGAGAGTAACTCATGGTGATGATTACGCAATCGCTTGTTGTGTATCTTCAATGAGAGTTGGTAAGGAAATGCAGTTCTTCGGAGCTAGAGCAAACCTTGCAAAATGTTTATTATACGCTATCAATGGTGGTGTTGATGAAAAACTTCTTATCCAGGTTGGACCAAAGTACAGACCAATTACTTCAGAGTACTTAGATTATGATGAAGTAGTAAGCAGATATGATGATATGATGGAATGGTTAGCTGGATTATATGTCAATACATTAAATGTTATTCATTATATGCATGATAAGTATTGTTATGAAAGAATTCAGATGGCTCTTCATGATAGAGAAGTTAAGAGATGGTTCGCAACAGGTATTGCTGGTCTTTCAGTAGTAGCAGATTCACTTAGTGCTATCAAGTACGCTAAGGTTAAAACTGTTAGAAATGAAGACGGAGTAGTAGTTGATTACGAAGTAGAAGGCGATTTCCCTAAATATGGTAACAATGATGATAGAGTTGACCAGATTGCAGTTGAACTTGTTAAAAAATTCATGAATATGGTTAGAAAGCATCACACATATAGAGATTCAATCCCTACAACATCAATTCTTACAATTACTTCAAACGTATCATATGGTAAGAATACTGGTAGTACACCAGATGGTAGAAAAGCAGGCATTCCACTTGCTCCAGGAGCAAACCCAATGCATGGTCGTGATACACATGGTGCTTTAGCTTCATTAGCATCAGTTGCAAAGCTTCCATTTAAGGATGCTCAGGATGGTATTTCAAATACATTTACAATCCTTCCAAATGCACTTGGTAAAGATAGCTTATTTGTAGGAAATTCTGATTTCGATATTAAGCTTACACCAGAACAGATCGCTGACATTGAAAAAGGTTCATGTGGTCCAAACGAAGCTTGTAACATCCCTAACTTAAACGTATAGTTTTAAACGAATTTCTATCCCCACATTAAGTTGTGGGGAGTAACAATAAAATGTATCAGTTGCTTATGCAACAGAATGGAGGAACATTATGGTAGTAACACAACAGCAAAAAGATAACTTAGTTTCAATGCTTGATGGATATGTAACAGAAGGTGGACATCACTTAAACGTTAACGTTTTAGTAAGAGAGACATTATTAGATGCTCAACAGCATCCAGAAAATTATCCTCAGCTTACAATTCGTGTATCAGGATACGCAGTTAACTTCATTAAATTAACAAAAGAACAGCAGGATGACGTTATTTCACGTACATTCCACGAAACAATATAATTTTCTGTAGATAATGCAGATAAGCAGATGCCTTATTAGAGTTTATCTTTAATAAGGCATTTACTATAATCAGAATGGAGCTTATTATGAAAGGATATATTCATTCAATTGAAACCTTTGGAACTGTAGATGGACCAGGCATTAGATATGTAGTCTTTACACAAGGCTGCCCAATGAGATGTAAATATTGTCACAATCCAGATACTTGGACTCCAAATGTGGGAGAGTTAAAAGAAAGTGATGACATTCTAAAAGATTTTGAAAAATATCGTCCATATCTTTCTGGTGGAGGCATAACAATAACTGGCGGTGAGCCAATGCTTCAAATGGATTTTTTAATAGATTTATTAAAAAAGGCAAGAGAAAAAAATGTTCATACCTGTATAGATTCCTCAGGAATAATGTTTAATCGTGAGAATAAGCAATTCATGGAAAAACTAGATGAACTTTTAAAATATACAAACCTTATTATGCTTGACATTAAGCACATTGATGACGAGCAGCATAAGCTTCTTACAGGTCATTCCAACAAAAACATTTTAGACTTTGCAAGATACTTATCAGAAAAAAATGTAGATGTTTGGATTAGACATGTAACAGTTCCAACAATAACATATAATACAAAATATCTTCTAAGACTTGGTGAATTTCTTGCAACACTGAACAACATAAAGGCACTTGATGTTTTGCCATATCATACAATGGGTGTTCCAAAATATGAGGCACTAGGCATTGAATATCCATTAAAGGGAATAGAACCTTTGGATAGGGAAGACGCAGTTAAGGCTAGAAATATTATTTTGTATGGAATGCAAAAGGCAAAGGGTGCGGATTTTTGCAAATAGATTGTTACGAAAACACGCTTTCGCTCTGTTTACGACATAGCGGGAATCCTTTTGTTTTGGCAGGATGAAACAGATGCATCAGAGGTATATTAATCAAGAAAAATAAGAATTATTATGCCATTGGTTAATGGCGATTCTATAACCAAAGTATATAGGATATAGCATTGGAACGAATGAAGCATTACCACTATCAATGAGAATACTGCCAAGACTTAAAGCTTCACCAAATGTTGAACAAGCGCCATATAAACCAAATAGCGGAATATTAAAATCAACAGCACCGAAAGAGGTTGCAATTAGCTGACCTAATAAGTCCCCACAAAATAGATAATCTATATCTGTGTTTGCCATTCCAGACTTTGAATTCAATTGCGCAAGCTCCAACTGAATTTACAAATCCAGTTATAGGAACAAGGCTTCCTGCACCGCCATGTTTAGCAATTTTTGAATAGACATTAAGACCAGTAAGAAGGATGGCAGTACCAATTAAAATCAAATTTTGATAACCAATAGAGGTATCCTTATTTAGTCCTAAATACATTAACAAATTAATTAGTACTTGTCCTATTGTACATATGATTCCTCCAACAATAAAAGCCATTAGCATGTTTTATAAATATAATACAAAAACAATAGGTAAAAATAAAACCGACTACCCAATTGCTAGAGTTGATATTTACTAACGATTGGGGGTCGGTTTAATTTAGTCCTGATTTGATAGTTTTATAAATTAATTGTGAACGTTACAAATGCTATTTTCAAGTCCACTTGGTACTTCGTAAGGGGTATCATAAGTTGTTTCACCACCGGTACCTTTGCCAAGAAATCTGATTCTGTATACTTGTTCCTTTGCAAATGAGGCAGGACAGTTTGGACCAGCAAGTTTATTTGATATTGTACATATATTATATTTAACATGACATACACATGTATCTTCTGGAACTGTACCTTCTGCAAAGTATTCTGTTACAATCATATTACCTTCAGGGTCGTGGTCACATAAGCCTTCAACTGCAAGTTTGCCACATTTTTTACAAACGGAAGCAGTAACTACATTTGTTGGTACTTCAGGTTCTACATAAGTAAATCCTTTTTCTTGATGAATGCGAGTCATAATCTTGCTCCATAAAATTTTATGGTATTGAGTGTTATATACTGTATCACCAATAGATGTATTTTCATCGAAACCACTCCATATAGCAGCAGTAAGATAAGGAGTATAACCTGCAAACCAAATATCATAATCATTTGATGTTGTTCCAGTCTTACCTGATACATATTGACCTTCTACATTTGCTAGTTTACCAGTACCGGTAGTAACAACATCATGCATTGCATTAGTAAGAAGAAATGCAGATGTCTCTTTTAAAACTCTGTGTGTATTAGGATCTTTTTCAAGAATTACATGTCCTTTGCTGTCAAGAACCTTTGTATAGTAAGAGCTTTCTGTATAAATACCACCATTTGCTATTGTAGCATAGGCATTACATAATTCAATGTTTGTTACTCCGTCAGTAAGACCACCTAGGGCAAGTGACTGGGTAATATCAGTATTTACGGTATTATCATTATTTACTCGACTAGAAACAAGTGTTGAAAAACCAAAATCCTCTAAATATTCAAAACCAACTTCTGGGGTAATGGCGGTTAAACATTTAACGGCTATAATATTCATGGATTTTTCAATACTCATTCTAATAGAGCTTAGTCCGTAATAGTAATTACCCCACCAGTTAGATATCTGACGTCCAGATGAAGTATATGCATATGGAGCATCATCAAATACTGTGGCAAGAGAATAATTATATCTGTCAATAGCAGGTCCAAAAGAAGCTAAAACCTTAAATGTAGAACCTGGCTGTCTAGTTGAATCAGTTGCACGATTAAGAGAACGACTTGTTTCTTTATCACCTCTACCACCAACAATAGCTTTTACATATCCAGTTGATTGGTCAATAACTGAAAAGGAAACCTGAGGTTGAAGGGTGAAAACAACATTTTCTCCTAATATCTTATCACCTTCTTGTGCATAGGCAGCCTTGTACTCATCGATACATGCTTGGGCTTCTTCCTTAGAATTAAAAATAATTTTGAAGTTTGATTCACCAAGTAACTTCCTATGATAATACAAAATATTTGTATTTGAGAAGTTTTCAGTTTCACCATTTTCATGCTTTACTGAATACTGCCATGAAAATGAATATAAAGTATTTGCAGGATAATTATCTGGATTGGATAATTCTTCATCACAAATAGTCTGAATAGCAGAATCTTGGGTAGAGTATATGCTAAGTCCGCCGCTATATACAGCATTAACTGCTTGTGTATAGGTATAGGCTTTTTGTTCTTGTAAATCTTCGATAACTTGATCAATAAGTTCATCTACAAAATAAGAATAAGGAGAAGCAGTAGCATAATCCACATTATTATCTTGTATTCTTTCGTATACGTTGTCTGCAATAGATTCATCGTATTCATCCTGAGTAATATGTCCATTTTTTTTCATATTGCTAAGTACTTTTGCTCGTCTATCTGCATTGTTGTCAGGATGTAAAATAGGATTATACTTGGCAGGATTCTGTGTAATAGAGGAAATAACTGCGCTTTCTGAAATAGTAAGTTCAGAAACATCCTTATTAAAGTATCTTGAAGCTGCAGCCTGAACACCGTAGTTGCCGGCACCAAGATTAATTGTATTTAGATAATTTTCAAGAATAATATCTTTGCTCATGCTTTTTTCAAGTTCAATTGCTAAATATTGTTCTTGAATCTTACGTTTGATTAATTCACCGTAATTATCTTCTTGACCACCGTTTTCAAATACATTGTTTTTCAATAACTGTTGTGTAATAGTGCTAGCTCCACCTTGGGAAAAAGAGCCTGTAGATAATAAACCAAAGGTAGCTCTTAAAACACCCTTAACATCAACACCATTGTGAGATTCAAATCTCTCGTCTTCGATATCGATGAATGCATACTTTAAGCAGTTTGGAATGTCATCTATAGAAACTAATTGGCGGTTAGAACCATCTGTAACCAATTTTTCTATTTCTGTACCGTCACTGTCATATATGGTTGTTGAAAATTCAACTGGAGAAATATTGACTGTGTCAATACTTGGTGCTCCGTCAATAATACCTTTTATCATACCTAGACCAAAGAAACCAACAGTAGCTACTGCTAAGACCATTACAAATACAAATAATCTAAATACAGTAACAAATACTTTTGTTTTGAGCTTCCTTGGAGTCGATACTATGGCTTTGTGTTTTTCAATAACCTTTTTTTTGCTAAAATTCATAGTAACCTCCATAATTGTTTGCAAGTGGCAAAAAATTAATTGTTATTTAATTTATAAACTTACAAAAATGTAAATTTGCACAACCTACATTATATCAAATCCAAAGTGACAAATAAAGAAGAAAATTATTAAATAATGTTATTATATTGTTACATTAGGTATTTTTTGGTAGAATGTTCCTAATAGATTACTAACTTATGTACAAAAATTAATCAATAAAAGGAAAATATATGAGCGAATCAATTAAAATAGTTTTTAAAGGTGGAGAAGCGCAAATAATAGAGAAAAAATCCAGGTTTATAGCTTATGTTAGACCTGTTTCTTCTCCAGAAGAAGCAACAACATTTATAGATGGAATAAAAAAGATGAATTGGGACGCAAAACATAATTGTTCTGCAATTGTAATAGGACCCAATAATGAATTTTCAAGATGTAGTGATGATGGAGAACCAGCATCAACAGCAGGAAAGCCTATGCTTGAAGTTCTTATTAATGAAGGCGTTCACAATGTAGCAGTAGTGGTTACTAGATATTTTGGAGGGGTTCTTCTTGGAACAGGGGGATTAGTAAGAGCATATCAAAAGGCAGTTAAAGAAGGACTTAATGCCTCTACTATTATTGAAAAAATAAAGGGTTGTGAATTTAAGATAGAAACAGATTATGTAGGAATAGGAAAACTTCAATATATTGCATCCACTATGAATCTTTTTGTGGTAGATACACAGTATGATGAAAAGGTAAGGATTAAACTTATGGTTCCTACTATAATAGAAGAAGAATTTACAAAAAAAGTTATAGAGGGAACAAATGGAAAGTCATTAATTAATAAAGAAAGAGACTGTTTTTATGCCATAGTAGATGAGAAGCTTCATATATTTATTTAATTTACAAAAGCAAATAAAGATTAAACAATAAATTAGAGCAAGTTCACTTAAAAGTGTACTTGCTCTAATTTGTTAGAGGCAATTTTTTAAGCCTCTTTTTATTTAATCACTATCTACGTTCAGCACGTTTTCTCATTGTTGGATCTAGAATTTTCTTTCTTATTCTAAGACTCTTCGGAGTGATTTCAAGTAATTCATTTGTATCAATAAATTCTAATGATTGTTCAAGACTTAATATTCTTGGAGGTGAAAGCTTAAGTGCATCATCTGCTCCTGAAGAACGAGTATTTGTAAGTTGTTTCTTCTTACATACGTTTACTTCAATATCTTCAGCCTTGCCTGTTTGACCAACAACCATACCAGCATATACCTTTTCACCAGCACCAATAAATAATGTACCACGTTCTTGGGCATTGAATAGACCATAAGTGATTGCATCACCAGATTCGAAAGCAATTAGAGAACCTTGCTTTCTATATTGAATCTCACCCTTGAATGGGCCATAATCATCAAATATTGTATTAATAATACCATTTCCTTTAGTGTCAGTCATAAATTCTCCACGGTAACCAATAAGTCCTCTTGCAGGAATTGAGAATTCAAGACGTTGATAACCACCGTTAGAATTAGACATGCTTCTAAGTTCACCTTTTCTACCTGAAAGCTTTTCAATTACATTACCTGTAAACTCTTCTGGAACGTCAATATATGCTAATTCCATTGGCTCAAGGAGCTTGCCATTTTCATCTTTATGGTATAATACTTCAGCTTTACTTACTGCAAATTCATAACCTTCACGACGCATATTTTCAATAAGAACAGATAAATGAAGTTCTCCACGACCAGAAACTTTAAAGCTTTCTGTTGTATCTGTTTCTTCAACTCTTAATGAAACATCAGTATTAAGTTCTTTGAAAAGTCTTTCACGAAGATGTCTAGAAGTTACAAATTTACCTTCCTGACCAGCAAGAGGAGAGTCATTAACCATAAACTGCATAGCGATAGTTGGCTCAGATATTTTTTGGAATGGGATAGCTACTGGATTTTCAGGAGAACAAATTGTATCTCCAATATGAATATCTTCTATTCCTGATATAGCAACAATAGAACCGATAGTAGCTTCTTTAACTTCAACTCTGCTTAATCCATCAAATTCATAAAGCTTACTGATTTTAACTCTTTTTTGCTTTTCTGGATCATGAGCATTAACTAAAACGGCATCCTGATTTACTTTAAGGGTACCATTATCAATTTTACCAACACCAATACGACCTACATATTCATTGTAGTCAATTGTACTAATAAGAACCTGTGTATATGCATCTGGATCACCTGTTGGTGCTGGGATGTAGTTTACAATAGTTTCAAATAAAGGAATCATATTTTCTGGTGTATCATCAAGTTCTAATACAGCATGTCCTGCTTTTGCAGAAGCGTATACAAATGGACAGTCAAGCTGTTCATCTGATGCATCAAGTTCAAGGAATAATTCTAGAACTTCATCAATTACTTCAGTTGGTCTAGCTTCTGGTCTGTCGATTTTGTTAATGCAGACAATAACTGGAAGGTTAAGCTCGAGGGCATTTCTAAGCACAAACTTTGTCTGTGGCATAGCACCTTCAAAGGAATCAACAACAAGTACAACACCATTAACCATTTTTAAAACTCGTTCAACTTCGCCACCAAAGTCAGCATGACCAGGTGTATCAATAATATTTATCTTAATGTCCTTGTAATATACAGCTGTATTTTTTGAAAGAATAGTAATTCCTCTTTCTCTTTCGATATCGTTTGAGTCCATGACTCTTTCTGCTACTTCCTGATTCGCTCGAAACACACCGCTCTGCTTAAGTAATTCATCAACAAGTGTAGTCTTGCCATGATCTACGTGGGCGATTATAGCAATATTTCTAATGTCTTCTCTTTGGGTTTTCATAAGAATAAATCCTTTCTTATTTTGCTTACTACCTATTAAATGTAAATGCGCAACGCTAACAAGCTTATCATATATTTCTCAAAAATCAAGCATTTAACGTAGTTGGATTGATTTTTTTTAAGTACAATATAAAGATTTAAGTTATTGATACATATAGATTTATATTTCCACATATATTGTTTGAATATTAAATATGTAGAGAAATAAATATGAATATTAAAAAACGACTTGATTTTTATTACCTTTAGTGGTAATATTTTAGCGTTATTTTATTGTTTTTTGCATAATGCTAAAAATAAGGAGATGTTTGTATGAAGAAGGAAGTAGTTGCAAAGGCAACAGTTAAAGCTGAACCGGTAAAGGCAGCAGTGAAAGAAGAAACAAAGGTGGAAACAAAATCAGTAGCAAAAAAAGTAGAAGCTAAAGAAGAAGTTAAGGAAACAGCTAAAAAAGCTCCTGCAAAAAAGACAACTGCAACAAAGGCCCCTGCAAAGAAGGCAGCAACAAAGAAAACAACTGCAGCAAATGATGCAATGAATACTCAGGTATATATTCAGACTAGTTATTGCGAAATAGTTGCAAAAGATGTTATTGAAAAATCTATTGAAGCATATAAGAATGAAGGCAATAAGTTAAAGGTTAAAGATATTAACGTTTACATTAAGCCAGAAGAAAATGCAGCTTACTATGTTATTAATGAAAAAATAGCAGGAAGAGTAGATATTTTCTAATAATTACATATTTTTGGATGTATATGAGCATTATATACATATCCCTCGTGAGGGAGTAGTTGGCGTAAAACGCGGCAAGTCAACATAATGACGTTAATCGTCTGGTTTGCCTTAATTAATGAGACTCACGTATGGCTTTTTTGTCGTACGTGGGCCTTTTATTTTTTACTAAAAAATATTATATTATAACGGAGAAAAAAATGAGTATTTTAGAGATTTTCTTGATAGGAGTAAGCCTTTCAATGGATGCATTTGCAGTTTCAATATGTAAGGGACTTGCAATGAAAAAAATTGATATTAAAAAGGTATGTATCGTTGGATTATGGTTTGGAGGATTTCAGGCACTGATGCCTGCACTTGGTTATTTTTTAGGAATCCAATTTAAAGATAAAATAACCACCATTGACCATTGGATTGCTTTTGTGTTACTTGCACTTATTGGCGCAAATATGATTAGAGAAGCACTTAAAAAAGATGATGGAGAAGAAACTGATGATTCCCTAAAGTTTACAACAATGTTACTTCTTGCTATAGCTACAAGTATTGATGCTCTTGCTATAGGAATTACATTTGCGTTTTTAGAAGCAAATATTGCTATTGCTTCTTCTATTATAGGAATCACTACATTTGTTTTTGCCGCTGTTGGTTTAAAAATTGGAAATGTATTTGGTGAAAAGTACAAATCTAAAGCAGAAATTGCAGGTGGAATTATCCTTATAGTATTAGGATTAAAAATATTAATTGAACATCTTATGTAAATAATTTGTTTATAGGAGAATAACTATGGAAATCGACATTTTACAAGCTATTTATTCAATACACAATTCTGTATTAGATACCATAATGGTTGGAATTACTCATTTAGGAGACGCAGGAATTTTATGGATTGTTTTAGGCTTAGTTCTTACTTTTATTAAGAAAACAAGAAAGATTGGTGTTACAATTTTAGGTGCGCTTATATTATCAGTAATATTTACTAATGGAATAATTAAAATATTAGTGGATAGACCAAGACCATATACCTATGTGGATGGCATAAATTTATTGATATCAAAACCAATTGATGCATCATTTCCTTCGGGACATTCATCTGCATCCTTTGCAGCTTCTGTTTCCTTATTTATTTATAATAAAAAGTGGGGTACAGTTGCAATTATTGTTGCATTACTTATTGCGTTTTCAAGACTTTACTTATTTATACATTTTCCAACTGATGTACTAGCAGGAATTGTTTTAGGTATTGTTTATGCTAAAGTTTCAGCGTATATTGTTAAAAAAATATATGCTAAGTATGAAAAATAACCTGATTAAAAAAAATCAATATTTGTTAAAAAATCAATTTTTAATAAAAAATACTTGTGTATATGGAGGTTTTGTTTTAGAATTATTCAAGACAAAGGCGCCAGGGAAAATGATACAGCGTTGTCTGTATCTTTTTTTCATTATTTCCTTTTGGTATTCCAGTTTACTTACACTTACTTCATATGCTGTATGCTTTTCTAAATCTTCTTCATTAAGTTTTTTAACGTATTCACGACTTTGAACACGTCCCCAGACTTGAATTCGTCCTCCAACTTCAAAAGAAGAATTGCAACATGGTTGTTTTCAATTACCTTGTCTACCCTATTACACATTAGTATTTCTCCCTTTCTTAGATTGTATTTTGCTGTTTCAATAGATTTTATTCAAAATAATGTCATACTAGAACAATTTTAATAAAAATGAAATCCACGAAACAAATTTCTTAATCATACTTTTTATAAGTTTTTTTTGTGATATAATAATGTTTGTTATGAAAAATCAATGTAAAATAATTTATTTACATTGATAATATTATTAAAATATTACGTAGTAATAATATGCGTGATAATATGCGTGAAGAAAAGAGGTATTGTTATGACTAATAAACAGAATGCATATGAAAAAATGGCTGGAGGTATTATGGAAAAATTCAAAGGTCGCGGATTTGAAGGATTTTATTGTAATACAGCAAAAGAAGCATTACAAAAAGCATTAGAAATTATTCCAGAGCATTCCAAAATAGCTTGGGGCGGTTCAGAGAGTATAAAAGAAATCGGCTTATTAGATGCATTAAACAATGGAAACTATGAGTTATTTGACAGAGCGACAGCTAAAACTCCACAAGAGCAAAGACAAATGTATGTAAATCATGTTTTGTCAGATTATTTCCTTATGAGTTCTAATGCAGTAACATTAGATGGAGAATTGGTTAATATAGACGGAAATGGAAATAGAACAGCGTGCTTAATCACAGGTCCAAGACATATTCTTATGATTGTTGGAATGAATAAGGTGGCAGTGGATGAGGCAGAAGCAATAAAAAGAGTAAGAAATTTTGCAGCGCCACCAAATGGAGTAAGACTACAGTTAGACACACCTTGCTCTATTACAGGAAAATGTAATAATTGTTTATCACCAGATTGCATGTGCTGTCATACAATAATTACAAGAAAGAGTAAAATACCAAATCGTATTAAAATTATTCTTGTTGGCGAGGAACTTGGTTATTAATGAATAATAAACTAAGCTGTTAGTGAAATATATGAAACTAAATTATTAGTGAGATGTAAAACTAAAATATTAGTGAAATATAT
>CAZNKR010000010.1:0-9475 GCA_964573715.1 uncultured Roseburia sp.
AGTGTACCATAAACCTGACTGGTGAATGGCCTTTGCACCTTTCCCTAGTGCCATTGCGGCTACACCATAATCCTGGGTAACCACAATATCACCTTTTTGGCACAAATTGATTAAAGCAAAATCCACCGCATCTGCCCCTGCACTAATAATTTTAACTTCTGCATATTCTGACGACAATATATGATTTGTATCGCACAAGAGGGTTACACTAATATTATTTTTCTTTGCAACCTCTTCAACTATTTTTACTACTGGACATGCATCTGCATCAACATATATATTCATATTATTCCTTCTGATTTTTAAATTTTAAGTATAGCAACAGGGTGTATTATATCATTAATTATTGCTCTTCTCTGGCCTTTTGTTCCTTTGATTCATCTGATTCTTCTTTAATAATATCAATAATGTTTGTCATAAAAATATCCTGTTTTAAAGAATACATTGTATAATACTGGTCTTTACGGGACGTAACGGCATTTGCATCCATAAGTTTTTTTAGATGAAAAGATATAGTGGCTGGTGTGAGATTTAATCTTTCTGCCAATCTTTCAACCCACATATCTTCTATGGCCAAGGATTTCAAAATCTGAAGTCTAGACTTATCTGATAAGCATTTAAATAATTTAATTGCTTCTAATTCATTCATTTTAATTCTCCTCCATTAAAGATTAATTCAAAATTTGATTTTATGTTCATCTAATTAGATATTGATAATATATCACTGTGGGTAAAAGTTTTTAATATTTAATTTGATATTTGTCAAATTGGATTTTTAATCGCAATAAAAAAGACGCTTATATGGTGGATATAAAACGTCTAATCACGTGCATCAAGGATTCCTCCTTAATACTGTTTTGCATCAAGGATTTCTCCCAACTTCGTTTTGCATCAAGGATTCCTCCTTAATGCTATAATGGAGATGACGGGAGTCGAACCCGTGTCCAAAAGCTCATTCAATGTTCTTCTACTATCATAGTTAGTTATTATTGATTCCCCCTGTTTACCGAGAGCTAACACCCTGTAAACATCGGTAGCTTCATAAATCTATTACTGGCTCAAAGCTTTGCCAATAATGTTCCCTACTGAGTCGATGCCTTAATCTAAGTTGTAGGAAACTTAGTTAAGACAGCTGCCATTAGGCAGCGATTGCTAAATTGTCTTCAGCGTTTATATTTATTTTTGCCATTTGACGCATTGCATACGGATAGCTTCACCACCTGCAAAGCCCCTGTCGAAGCCTTTACATCCCCAAAGGAATATGGTAAATCGTAGTTGTTATAATACTATTATTTTAAGGAGAAGTCAATGATTGTGTGCTTAGTTAATTTCTATTTTCCCTAGAATTTATTAATTTTATCCATACACTCATTCATTTTGTCAATTTTACATGTAAGCTTGTAGGAACTAATAATATTGGTATATTCTGACTCTGCACGTATATTCATTGCTTCTGTTGTTGTCATTTGTTCTTTTTCCATCGAATCTAAAACTCTAATAGCGTCAACATATCCTAATTCCATGCGAAGCTTTGCTCCATCCTTAGAAAAATCCAAGGTTCCATTAATGAGCTCGCCAATGCTTTTATATGGTTTGATATGTACAAATTTCCCATCTGGGTATTTTGATTTATTTATAGAAGCATTATGGGATAAATCTACAACTAAAAAGTTTCGAATCCCCAAATCATATAAAGGTTTTATTGGAATATTGTCTGTTACTCCTCCATCCTTTAGTGTCATCCCTTTATATTCAATGTTTTCATATACTATAGGAAGTGCACTTGAAGCGACCATCAATGTCTTTATATCATCAAATGATAGACCATTAAGTTTAAAATAAATGCTTTCTTTTGTGCCATTCTCTTTATAGTTTGTAGCATTTGCATATAGAGGATATGGACAATCACTTATTGATTGATAATTCACATATGTGTTCATCATAGATATAAGACCATCTCTTGAAAATAGTCCCTCCTTAAAATCAATAAGTGACTCATCTAAATGTAAAAACAAAGAATTTGAAATATTGCTCCAAGCATCTATTGCGGTTTTTAAATCTCCCATTGCAAACAATGCAAGATTTATCGCTCCAATACTTGCCCCGGAAATACCTGCTATATTACCCATAAGTCCTCGTTCAACTAGTGCTTTCATAACACCTATCTGGTAGGCACCTTTTCCACCGCCACCAGATAAAACCAAACCGAAGCTTTCTTTTGACAATATATTTTCCATTTTATTTGCAAGGCTTTGTCTCTTAACCTCTTCTTCTAGCATTCTTAGTTTTTCATTTACATCCATAGCTTACCTCATATTTACTTTAAAATCTTTTTCAGCGTCTCTACGCATATCCTTCTTGGCAATATCCTGTCTCTTATCATAAAGCTTCTTGCCTCGTGCAAGACCTATCTGCATTTTAACAAGGCTACCTTTAAAATAAACCTCCAAAGGAACTAATGTATATCCCTTTACAGATAACTGACCATTAAGTTTATTTATCTGACTTTTGTGTAGCATTAACTTTTTTGGTCTAAGAGGATCTTTATTGAAAATATTACCCTTTTCGTATGGGCTGATATGCATGTTATACACATACACTTCTCCCTTTTCAATCCTAATAAATGATTCCTTTATAGAACACTTGCCCATTCTTAAAGACTTCACCTCTGTGCCATGTAGGCAAATACCTGCTTCAAGAGATTCTTCAATAAAGTAATCAAATCTTGCCTTTTTATTGTTTGCAATCATTTTGTTTGTGTTTGTTTCTTTAGCCATAATATATGCTAGTCCTTTCATATTATGCTACCCAATGAATATATAGACTAATTTTAAAGGCTCTTATCTATAAAGCCCTTAGTCTTCTTTCTCATCCACTTTGGCAGCTAATTCAAAGTCGATAGTACGCTTAATCTTATCTATTCCAAGAACACTAATACGTACCTTTTGTCCAAGCTTGTAGGTGTTGTGAGTTTTTTCACCTATCAACTCGTATTTTTCTTCATCATAGTAGTAATAATCGTCTGCTAATGATGTTATTCTAACCATACCTTCAACTGTATTTGGAAGTTCAACATACATACCGTAATTGGTAATACCTGAAACTACTCCGTCAAACTCTTCTCCAATAAATTTGCCCATATATTCAGCTTTTTTAAGCTTTTCTGTTTCTCTTTCTGCTTCATCAGATCTTCTTTCAGTCTGGCTTGTATGGTCAGCAACCTCTGGAAGAATTGAATTGTAATGCTTAATTCTTTTCTCGCTAAGTCCCCCATGTAAGCTTTCCTTTATAATACGATGAATCTGAAGATCTGGGTATCTTCTTATTGGCGAAGTAAAATGGCAGTAATACTGGGCTGCAAGTCCAAAATGTCCTGCACAGGTTGCCTGATATTTTGCCTGTTTCATGCTTCTTAAGGTAAGTCTACTAATAAGTGCTTCTTCATTGGTTCCTGCAATACGATTTAACAGCTTTTGAATTTCTTTAGGATGTATCTCAAAATCTCCGGTTTTAAGCCCGTATCCAAAATTGCTAATGAACAATCCAAGCTTTATCATCTTTTCTGAATCTGGATTATCATGACATCTATATAGGAACGGAAGCTCCTGCCAGAAATAATCTTCAGCAATAGTTGCGTTTGCAATTAGCATAAAATCTTCAATAATCTTCGTTGCTGTATTTCTTTCATAAGGTTTAATATCAATAGGTTTTCCTTTTTCATCAAGAATTATCTTGCTCTCTGGGAAATCAAAATCGATAGCACCTCTTTGCATACGTTTTTCTCTAAGGAGTAATGAAAGCTCCTTCATTAGTTCAAACATAGGCACAAGCTCTTCATATTCTTTTGATTCTGCTTCATCATGGTCTACAACAATCTTTTTGACTGATGTGTAGCTCATACGTCTATCTACATTTATGACTGTTTCAGCAATTTTATGTCCAAGAACCTTGCCTTTAAAATCAATATCCATGATACAGCTAAGAGCAAGTCTGTCACATCCAGCATTTAATGAGCAAATACCATTGGATAACTTGTGAGGAATCATAGGAATAACACGATCTACAAGATATACCGAAGTACCTCTTTTTAACGCTTCCTTATCTAGCGGACTATTTTCTGTAACATAATGACTAACATCAGCAATATGAACACCTAGAACATATTTGTCCTTTTCTTTACGCAAAGTAATGGCATCATCTAAGTCTTTTGCATCTTCTCCATCAATAGTTACTGTTTGCCAATCTCTTAAGTCTAATCTTCCACCAAAATCCTTTGGATCCACCTCATCAGGAATGCCTTCTACCTGAGTCAAAACCTCTTGTGGAAATTCCATAGGTATACCATTGGCCTTTACAATACTAAGAATATCTGTACCAGGATCATTGATATGTCCAATAATTTCAATGATTTCTCCTTCTGGATTTTTCTCTCCTGTACCATAATCTGCAATCTTAACAACTACCTTATGCCCTGTTACAGCTCCCATACTCTTTCCATTTGGTATGTAAATATCACTTGAAAATTTCTGATTATCTGCAACAACAAATCCATAATTTTTACTTTTTTGATACATGCCAACGATATCTGTATCATTGTGGGCAATTACCTTTAAAACTTCACCTTCACGTCTTTTTCCATCACTAATCTTTGATGAACGTAAGGCTATCTGGACGGTGTCACCATGCATAGCACCATGAGTCTTGCACCCTGGTATAAATACATCATCATCTTCACCTTCAATGGTAACAAACCCAAATCCCTTTGCATTCCCCTGAAATAATCCAGAAAAAATACGACTACTTAATTTATCATACTTTCCCTTTTTAGATATACCAATCTTACCCTCTGAAACCAATGCATTCAGAACAAACTGCAAATCTTCACGGTTTTCTCTTGGAACATTCAGCAAAATAGCTAGTTCTTTAACCTTCATAGGCACATACTGTTGGTCATTAATTACCTCGAGTATTATTTTTTTTCTTTCTTCTAATAATTCTTTCTCCATATATATCACTCCATTCTCTTATGAATTTATATTTTAGTGTATGTCATGTTCATTATAAAAATCACGTTCATATATTTAAAATGATTATAGCATAAAATCCCAAGTCTTTCCAATTGATTTAGGCCATAAAAAAACCCCTTTTACAAAAAAGTAAAAGGGGATAGTCTATAAATTTAATTCCAAAACTTAAGATTAAGAACAATAGCAATTATAAAAAATAAAATTGCAAGTACTGTTGTAAACCTCTCAAGCTTACCTTCCATTGAACGGCCCTTATTCTTGCCCCAGTAGGAATCTGCTGCTCCACTAATAGAACCAGATAAACCTGCTGACTTACCTTCTTGTAATAATACGATCACTGTTAATACAATCGAAATCAATAAAAAAACAACTGTTAATATATCTTTAATCATGTAAAAATTCCTCCTAAAATTATAAGCAAGTTAAATCTTATCATAAAAGGAATTAAAAGACAAGTGTTTTTTTATTTAAATGGATTCGTAAACATAGCACTATTTCCTAGTTCATTTTCAATCATTAATAACCGGTAGTTTTCGTGCATTTACACCGCCTAAGTACCTATAAAGAGGTATTTCAAAGGCATTTGATGCTGCGTCACATACTGCCATTGATACACCCAAGGTTGCATTGGCCCCTAGGTTTTCTTTGTTGCTACTACCATCTAATTTAAGTAAATAATCATCGATTTTTCCTTGAAATACCGCATCTTTCCCTAATATTTCTTTATTTAGAGTATTACCAAAAATTTCAATAATATAATAAATTTATATGTTTTATATATAATTTTTTTATGTTTTTCACTTAACATTTTCTGTTTTATATTTACAATTTTTTTGTTTTATTATTGCGATTTTTTGTCTTATTATTATGATTTTTTTCTTTAATTATTATGATTTTTTTATATTTACGATTCTTAACTTTTTTGTGTTCTACAGCATAAAAAAACCTGAATGAAGTTTATTCATTCAGGTTTTAATAACACAATTACTATTTAACTATTAATGTTTTACCTGTCATTTCCTGTGGTTGTTCCATACCCATAATATCAATAAGTGTTGGAACAATGTCTGCTAAGCATCCATTTTCTCTAAGCTTATATGAAGGATCTGCATTTACAAGAATAAATGGAACTGGATTTGTTGTATGAGCTGTGAAGCTTTCACCTGTTTCATAATCAACAAGCTGTTCAACATTTCCGTGGTCTGCACAGATGAATAATGCTCCATCTACCTGCTTAATGAAATTAACAACTTCACCAACACACTCATCAATAACTTCAACAGCCTTTGTAGCAGCTTCAACAATACCTGTATGTCCTACCATATCTGGATTTGCAAAGTTACAAATAATCACATCATATTTATCAGATGTAATTGCCTTACATAACTCATCACATACTGTATATGCACTCATTCTAGGCTTTTTATCATATGTTGGAACATACTTAGGAGAGTTAACTAATATTCTATCTTCTCCTTCGTTTGGTTCTTCAACACCGCCATTGAAGAAGAATGTAACGTGTGCATATTTTTCTGTTTCTGCAATTCTAGCCTGTTTTAAACCATTTGCTGCAAGATATTCACCAAATGTATTTGTAAGTGAAACCTTCTTAAATGCGATTTCCTTATTAGGAATTGTAACATCATATTCTGTAAAGCAAACAAATTTAACATTTTTTCTGCCATCTCTGTTAAAGCCTGTAAATTCATCATCACAAAATGCTCTTGTCATTTCACGAGCTCTATCTGGTCTAAAGTTAAAGAATACAACTGAATCACCATCATTAATTTTTCCAACTGGTGCTCCGTCTTTTGTCATTACAACTGGAACAACAAACTCATCATTTATGCCAGCTGTATATGAATCAGCGATAGCTTGTACTGGATTAGTAGCTGTTGCACCCATACCATTTGTGATAGCATTATATGCCTTTTCTACTCTATCATAGTTGTTATCTCTATCCATTGCATAATAACGACCTGATACTGATGCTACTTCTCCAACACCAATTTCATTCATCTCGTTACATAATGCTTCCATAAATCCTTTTCCAGATGTAGGTGCTGTATCTCTACCATCTAAAAATGCATGTACATATACTTTTTCTAATCCAAACTGTTTAGCCATCTTTAATAAACCATAAAGATGTGTATTGTGGCTATGAACACCACCATCTGATAATAAACCAAATGTATGAAGAGCACTATTGTTTTTCTTGCAATTTTCCATTGCAGCAACTAATACTTCATTCTTAAAGAAATCGCCATCATTAATTTCTTTTGTAATTCTAGTTAATTCCTGGTATACAATTCTTCCTGCACCCATATTTAAATGTCCAACTTCTGAATTTCCCATCTGTCCATCTGGAAGACCTACAGAAATGCCTGAAGCATATCCTTTAACAAATGGATATTCCTTCATAAGTGAATCCATAACTGGTGTCTTTGCTAATGCAACTGCATTACCCTCAGTTTTATCGTTTAATCCATATCCATCAAGAATCATTAAAACAACTGGTCTCTTGTTCATAGTTTTTCTCCTTTTAACAAATGTTATAAACATATTCTTGGCATAATATTGCCTTTTAGTCCTTTGATACTATATCATTACTTTTACAAGTTTTCAAGAAAATAAATATAAATATTGTTATAGAAAATAAATATAAATATCATTATAAGCATTGCAATAAATATTGTTAATAGTGTTACATTAAATATTGTTATTAGTGTTACATTAAATATTGTTATTAGCATTATATTAAGTAGCTTGAGCTTGTTTTTTTCACAAATAGTGTTAAGATTTATAGATGCAACTATAAAAAGCAAGCGGAGGCAATATGGGTAATACAAACGACAACAAAAATAGGGTAAAAAAAGAAAGTTCAAGCAAGAACAGTTCAAGCACTCGAAATTATTTGCTTATTTCTTTTACTTTAATTGCAATTATTTTTATATTTTTCGGTGGATTTTACTTACTAAAAACGTATAAAATCATTGGCAACAATTCGCAAAATTCAACTGAGGAAACCACTACCAAAAAGGTCATCATTAAAAATTTTGTAGGTACACAAGACGCAACTTTTGATGCAAATGTTTCAAAATACTATACATATGGCACAAGTCTTGATATCAGTGGTTTCATTACCAATATGGAGCTATCAGATACAGACAAAGCTTATTTAGTATTAAAGCAAGCCTATACCAATGAAGATGGCACAACAAACAGCCAGGACCTTTACCAGTTCCCATTAACTCTTACAAAAAATAATACTGGATATGATTTTTCTTCATATGAAAAGATAAACACCGGCATTGATTTAGAACAGATACAGCCTGGTGAGTATTGTATGTTACTTAAAATCGTATCAGGAAGTCGATTAACCTATGGTAACTTATTATCTACTGCAAAACTAGATTCACTGACCTACTACTCTATTACAAAGAATGGTATAAACAATAAAATCGATTTAGCTTTTGTCAATAATGATAATACTAATAATAAAGATAATACTTCTGATGACAATTCTATTGATAATACAAATATAGCAAATAACTATTTATCACTAAACTGTGCTATATCAGCTCTCCCTGAGGATGTATATGACATTGTACTTGACCCTGGTCATGGTGGTAACGACCCAGGTGCCGTAAATGGAGATTATAATGAACGAGCTATTACTTTAGACTATGCGCAGGCAATAAAAGCTTCATTAGAAGCAATGGGCTATAAAGTGCTTCTTACAAGAGATGGAACAGAAAGTTCAGATGAGTGGATGGCCTACACTATGTATAATAAAGATGGGCGAGTAAATGTTGCTTGTGCTTCTAATGCAAAAATATGTCTATCATTACACTTAAACAGTAACGAAGTTACTCTTTCCCATGGAGGTATTCAAACTTATTTTTCATGCAGAGCTGATGAATCCTTTTCTAAAACCATTGTTGATGAAATTGTTTCAACCTCTGGTGCTAAGTATTCCCCTATGAGTGCATACAAGATAGACCAAGGTATTTATACTAGAGCTTTTACCGATGGAGATATTTTAGAATCTCAAAACGCTGCTGTTAAAGATGGCTATACACCTTATAATGTAGAGCCAAACACTGACTATTATTTTATGATTCGAGAACTTGGTGGTGTAGCTACAGGAGCCTATGTTGATGGTAGAAATACCAAATACGGTTCAAATCTTTACCGTGATAGTTTAAACGGCGTAGAGACTTGTATCATCGAACTTGGATTCATTTCAGTAGACGAGGATTTAAATCATATTCTTAATAACAAGAATAAATATGTTGATGGCATTGTTAATGGTATTATAAAAGGTATAACTAATTAATTTTAGTACAATGTTTAACAATTTTTAAAGCTATTTTTAATTAATATTAAAGCCATTTTTAATTAATATTAAAGCCATTTTTAATTAATATTAAAGCCATTTTTAATTA
>CAZNKR010000010.1:9575-46259 GCA_964573715.1 uncultured Roseburia sp.
ATATTAAAGCCATTTTAAAATAATTAAAAAGCTATGATTTGGTTACTTGTATGTAACTAAACCATAGCTTTCTTTTATGTATAAAACTTTTTGCGTATGAAACTTTTTGTGTATCAAACTTTCTTTTATGTATTAATCTTCGCTTTTGTTTGCTAAATAGCTAAGTAATGATTTTCTAGTAATTATACCCATGAAAAAGTTTCTATCATCCACTACTGGTACAAAATTCTGATTCATCATATGAAACACCAGATTTTCCATAGTTTCATCCACCTTTACTGGATGGTTCCACCAATTTCTAATAATATCCTTAATCCTTGTATCATTTTGAGAATTAAGAACTTCTCCTTTCGATCCAACAACACTCCACAAAAAATCTCCCTCACTAGCAGTGCCAACATATTCACCACTTTTTTTAATAACAGGAACAGCGGCATATTTTCTATCTTTCATCTTTTCTATTCCATCAGAAACTGTATCATCTTCAAATAAATAAAAAACATCAGCTTTATTTGTAAGAAAAAATAATATATTCATAGTAATTCCTTTCTCATTTATTTTCAATAATATACTAATATTATACAACATAAAAAAATATATTAAAGTTAAATAATAATGAAAAACTGTGAAGAAAAACAATAAAGCTGAAGATTTCTTGCTGTGATATAAAAAATCCCCCAGAAATAAATTCTGGGAGATTAAAAATCTTACATATATTATTTTTCAATAGGAACTATTTATTGTAGTTTACGATCTTACCGAAATCTGGCTTTAATGAAGCACCACCAACTAAACCACCATCAATATCTGCCTGAGCAAATAATTCTGGAGCACTAGCTGCTGAAACACTTCCGCCGTACTGAATACGAATAGCTGCTGCTGTAGCTTCATCATAGATTTCACCGATACATACACGAATTGCCGAACAAACTTCTTGAGCCTGTTCTGTTGTAGCAACCTTGCCTGTTCCGATAGCCCAGATTGGCTCATATGCGATAACAGCTGTCTTAGCCTGATCTGCTGATACATTTAAGAAAGCAATCTTAATCTGCTGACGAATCCAGTCGATAGTAATTCCCTGTTCTCTCTGTGTTAATGATTCTCCACAGCAAACGATAGGTGTAATACCATGCTCAAAAGCCTTTAAAACTTTTTTATTAACTGTTTCATCAGATTCAGCGAAGTATTCTCTTCTTTCTGAATGTCCAATAATAACATATTTAACGCCTGCATCTACAAGCATGTTTGGAGCGATTTCTCCAGTATAAGCGCCACTTTCTTCATAGTACATATTTTCTGCGCCGATACAAATATTACTGCCCTTAGCTGCTTCCATTGCTGGAATAATAGAGATTGCTGGTACGCAGAAAACTACGTCAACATCTTCATTTGCTACTAATGGTTTTAATTCATTTACTAATGCTACTGCTTCACTTGGAGTCTTATTCATCTTCCAGTTACCAGCAATGATTTTCTTTCTTGCCATGATTGTATCTCCTGTTAAAATTTATTTTTTTCAGTTAGGTCGCCTTAGGGCGAGCAAACTGTTAATCAAATATCTTCGATATTTGATTATTTATCATTAGCGGCTGCTACGCCTGGAAGTTCTTTGCCTTCAAGGAATTCAAGGGAAGCTCCACCACCTGTTGAAATATGAGTCATCTTATCGCCAAATCCTAATGTATTTACAGCTGCTGCTGAATCACCACCACCGATGATAGTTGTTCCTTCAACTTCTGTTAAAGCCTTAGCTACAGCGATTGTACCCTTTGCAAAGTTAGGCATTTCAAAACATCCCATTGGTCCGTTCCAAACTACTGTCTTAGCATCTTTAACTGCATTTGCAAAGATTTCTGATGTCTTAGGTCCGATATCAAGACCTTCCATATCAGCTGGGATTTCGCCACGGCCAACAACTTTGAAGTTTGCATCATTTGAGAATGCATCAGCTACTACTGTATCAACAGGAATAAGTAACTTAACGCCCTTTTCTTCAGCTTTCTTCATCATATTTACTGCATATTCTTTATAATCTTCTTCAAGTAATGATTTACCAACTTCTTCGCCTAAACCAGCCATGAATGTATAAGCCATACCACCACCGATAATAAGTGTATCTACTTTATCAAGTAAATTTTCGATAACTGAAATCTTAGATGAAACCTTTGCACCACCAAGAATTGCTACGAATGGTCTAACTGGGCTATTTACAGCATTTCCTAAGAAATCAATTTCCTTCTGCATTAAATATCCAACTACAGCAGTATCAACGAACTGTGTAACACCTACATTTGAACAATGAGCTCTATGAGCTGTACCAAAAGCATCATTAACAAATACATCACAAAGTGAAGCTAATTCTTTACTGAATGCTTCGCCATTCTTTGTTTCTTCTGCTCTATAACGAGTGTTCTCAAGAAGAACTACATCGCCATTGTTCATAGCTTCAACAGCAGCTTTTGCATTTGCTCCAACAACTTCTGCGTCTGCAGCAAATTTAACTTCCTGTCCTAAAAGCTCTGTTAATCTCTTTGCAACTGGTGCTAAAGATAACTCTGGCTTTGGCTCTCCCTTAGGTTTACCAAGATGTGAGCAAAGGATAACCTTTCCTCCGTCTGCGATTAACTTCTTGATTGTAGGTAATGCAGCAACAAGACGGTTCTCATCTGTTATATTTAATTCTGCATCAAGTGGTACATTGAAATCACAACGTACTAAAACTCTCTTACCATTAACATTAATGTCATCTACTGATTTTTTATTAAGCATTTTATTGTTCCTTTCAAAAATATAATTTTATGTCTTAAATTACAAGACTTATTTACGTAAGCATCAATCGAAAGAATATCGATATGGCATTATAAAAGTAGTTTGCACTACAGAAAAAAATAAAGGGCCCGGTCCATAAGACCGGACCCTAAAGGATCTTATAAATCCATATGGTCTGTTAGACTATAATTAAGCTAATTCTGAGAAGTACTTAATTGTTCTAACCATCTGGCTTGTGTATGAGTTTTCATTATCATACCAAGAAACAACCTGAACTTCATATAAATCGTCTGTGATCTTAGAAACCATTGTCTGAGTAGAATCAAATAATGAACCAAATCTGATACCAACAACGTCTGAAGAAACGATTAAGTCTTCATTGTAACCAAATGATTCTGAAGCAGCAGCCTTCATAGCAGCATTGATTCCATCAACTGTTACGTCTGTTCCCTTAACTACAGCTGTAAGAATAGTTGTAGATCCTGTAGGAACTGGAACTCTCTGTGCAGATCCGATTAACTTGCCGTTTAATTCTGGGATAACTAAACCGATAGCTTTTGCAGCACCTGTTGAGTTAGGTACGATATTAACTGCAGCAGCTCTTGCTCTTCTGAAGTCACCTTTTCTATGTGGTCCATCAAGTACCATCTGATCGCCTGTGTAAGCATGGATTGTAGACATGATACCAGACTGGATTGGAGCATAGTCATTAAGTGCTTTAGCCATAGGAGCTAAACAGTTTGTTGTACAAGATGCAGCTGAGATAATAGTATCTTCTGCTGTTAATGTGTTCTCATTTACTGAGAATACGATTGTCTTAAGATCATTTCCAGCTGGAGCTGAAATAACAACCTTCTTTGCACCTGCATCGATATGTGCCTGAGATTTAGCCTTTGATACATAGAAACCTGTACACTCAAGAACTACATCAACACCGATCTCGCCCCAAGGAAGCTTAGAAGCATCTGCTTCTGCGTAGATCTTAATTTCTTTGCCGTCTACTACGATAGAGCTTTCTTTAGCTTCAACTGTATCAGCTAAAGCATATCTGCCCTGTGATGAATCATACTTTAATAAATGTGCTAACATAGATGGATTTGTTAAGTCGTTGATAGCAACAACTTCATATCCTTCTGCTCCGAACATCTGTCTGAATGCAAGACGTCCGATACGTCCAAAACCGTTAATTGCAACTTTTACTGCCATTGTTATATATTCCTCCTAATTGAAAAATAAAATTTTGTAAGATTGTTAAAAATTAATCTAACTAGGGATATTTTACCTAATTTGTTTGAAAATATCAAGAGTATTTTTAATCTATTTTACACTGTTTACAAATTCTAATTAAATGTGCTAATATTTTAGTGAAAATCAATTTCATTTTTGTTAATAATTTCACAGGAGGAACACATATGCTAGCTGATTTACATTTACACACACACTTCTCCCCTGACAGTACTTCCAATCCAGAGGATGTTATTCTTAAGGCAATAGAACTTAAGTTGCCTTATATATGTTTTACCGATCACAATGACTTCGACTACGAAGATGATACCTTTCAGCTTGATTATGAAGCTTATTTTGAACATATGCATTTACTTAAAGAAAAGTATACTAGACAAATAAATATTCTAATTGGTGTTGAACAAGGCTTAGAAGCATCTAAAAAAGAAAAAATTACTCCCTTTCTTCAAAGAAAACCTTATGATTTTATTATAGGCTCTTCTCATATGGTTAACGGTATTGACCCATATTATCCACGTTTTTTTGAAAATCGTAGTACCAACGATGCTATTTGTGAATATTTTCAGTCAATTCTTGATAATCTTAAGGTATATGATGATTTTGATGTATATGGTCATCTTGATTATGTAATTAGATATCCTAAAAATCAGGATTTTGAATATAGCTATGAAAAATATGCCTCTTATCTTGAACCTATACTTAAAACAATTATCAACAAAGGTAAAGGAATTGAACTAAACACTGGTGGATTTCGTTCTTCCATCCACAATTCCAATCCGTCATTAGAAATACTTAAAAAATACAAGGAATTTGGTGGAAGCATTATTACCGTAGGCTCAGATGCACATACAATCAATGATATAGCAAGTCATTTTGATTTAGCAAAAAAATATTTATTAGATGCAGGTTTTAACTACATGAATATATTTATCAATAGAAAGCCAATAAAAATCTCCATTGTGAATTAATTTCACAATGGAGTATTCTTTTTTTCTTTATAAGTTTCTATATGCTACTTAGATAACATCATCATCGTCATCATTCATTTCATATTTAATGATTATTTTTCCATCTTCTACCTTAATGGTCAACTTTACAAATACATTAAATGAGAATTGTAATTGCTTCATCGTTAAGATTATAATCAAAATATGCATTATAAATATCTGTAAAGCCATCTGCCCTTTGCTTCATTTTTTCAGACTCATCATTATAACTATAGGTATTCATAGTTATTAAATCTTTTTTTAAATCATAGTTCATTTTGAAACTCCTTACTCATTGTCTAGAAGTTCCTGATAAAACTTTGAAAAATCCTCTCTTTTTTCTCCAATAAAACTTATTGCTGTTCTAGGATGACTATTTAAAATACCTGTAAGTAAATAAGGTATGTCATATCCCCATACATTTCCTTCTGCTTTAATGGCACCAATATGTTTTTCTACTAAATCCATGATAGGAACAATATTGTACTTTGGATTTCTAAGAAAACCTAAAAGAGTTTCCATAAAGCAATTTCCTGCTCCTCTTCCCATACCGGAAACTGTTGCATCAAGGAAACTTGCTCCATTTCTGAGAGCTTCAATAGTATTTGCAAACGCTAACTGCTGATTATTGTGAGCATGCATACCTATTGTTTTATTGTACTTTGTTGCAATGTTCATATATTTGTCAGTAAGTTTTTCTATCTGTTCTGGATAAAAACTTCCAAAGCTATCAACAAGGTAAATTGTATCAACTCCGGATTTACCTAATAACTCAAGTCCGTTGTCTAAATCTTCGTCATTTACCTTAGAAACTGCCATAATATTTACCGTGGTTTCATAACCTTTTGCCTTAGCATCTTCTATCATTTCGATAGCAGTCGGTATTTGGTGAATATAACACGCAGTTCTAATTAAATCAATAGCTGAATCTTTTCTATCAATGATATCATTTTTGTAATCTGTTCTTCCAACATCTGACATTACTGATATTTTTAAATTTGTATTGTTGTCACCAACAATATTTCTAATAGCGTCTTCATCACAAAACTTCCAAGCTCCGAAATCCTTAGGATCAAATACTTCCTTTGAAGCCTTATATCCAAATTCCATATAATCTACGCCAGCTTTTATATTTGCATTATAAAGGTCTTTAACAAATTCATCGCTAAATCTGAAATTATTAACAAGACCTCCGTCTCTTAATGTACAATCTACAACCTTGATGTCTGGTCTGTAAGATACTAATGTTCCAATTTTTGTGTCGTCCATTTTACAATTCCTCCAATTTTATTAGCACATAACTTTAAATTGATAAAGTCTTTACATAGAATATACCAAGATTCTATTTTTGTCAACTACTTTTTTAATGCAATTAAATAAAGTACCTTTTAAATACATTTTAAAATCGGGTACAAAAAAACCGACCTACAAAAATTAGATTTTAATCTAACTTTTGAGGATCGGTTAAAAGACAACGGTCTTTACATTTTAATATAAGAATTTACTCATCCCAGTTGTGATAAACTGCCTGAACATCATCATCTTCATCTAACAAATCGAGAATTCTTGTCATTCTCTTTATATCATTCTCGTCCAAAAGTTCTACATAGTTTTGTGGAATCATAGTAACTTCTGCTTCCATCATAGGAATTTTAGCTGCTTCAAGGGCCTCTCTAACAACTGAAAAATCATCTGGATTTGTAAGGATTTCATAACTATCTTCTTCTTCCAAAAAATCCTGGGCACCAGCATCTAGGGCAATCATCATTACTTCATCTGCATCCATATCGCATTCTTCTTTTTCAATAATAATCTGACCTTTTTTATCAAACATAAAGGATACACATCCCTGAGTTCCAACATTACCACTACCCTTTGTAAATGCATTACGAACATTTGAAGCTGTTCTGTTTTTGTTATCTGTAAGAGCATCAACAATAATAGCTGTACCGTTTGGTCCATATCCTTCGTATGTTACTGCAACGTAGTTTACACTGTTGGCATCTCCAGCGGCTTTTTTAATACCTCTGTCAATTGTATCATTAGGCATGTTATTGGCTTTTGCCTTCGCAATAACATCTCTTAATCTGCTATTATTATCTGGATCTGCGCCGCCTTCTTTTACTGCTACAGCTATTTCTCTACCAATAATTGTAAAAATTTTACCTTTTGCAGCATCATTTTTTTCTTTTTTGTGCTTAATATTTGCGAATTTTGAATGTCCTGACATACCTTTTCTCCTTTTTAGTCTTCGTTTAATTCATTATTTTCTTGATATTCTTCGTTAATTGTAAGCTTAACTAATGAAATCATTTTATTTTCAACGGCTAATACTTCATATTTGTACTTTCCGTCATCAACTACAAATCTCTCATCATCTGATGGGATTCTATCTAATTTTGCAATCAGATAACCATTAATTGTATCATAGTCTTCTTCATCATAAATTATAGATAATTCTTCCTCAATTTGTAAAAGAGGAGTCATACCTTTAATAAGATAAACATTATCTGACTGTTTTACAATATTATTGTCATCTTCATCATATTCATCAAGAATATTTCCAACAATTTCTTCTAATATATCTTCCATTGCAACAATACCTGCTGTCTGTCCATATTCATCTACAACAATTTCCATATGTATCTTTTCAGACTGCATTTCTTTAAATAAAGAATCAATATTTTTGGTTTTTGGAATAAATACTGGTTTTCTTAATATGTCCTTAATATCCTTAACTAACCAATTACTTTTATCTTCTTTGTGAAGACGTTCAACTGCATCTCTTATATGAATTATTCCAATAATATTATCAATATCATCTATAAATACCGGGAAGCGAGAATTATTGGCATCTAGCATAAAATTAACAGCCTGTTCTAGAGTAACATCGCCGTCAACTGCAACAATGCTCTTTCTGTGAGTCATAATATCTCCTGCATCTTTGTCATCTAGCTCCATGATATTAGAAATCATCTGAACTTCTCTTTCTTCTAAGACTCCTTGTTCATGACCTTCATTAACCATCGAAATAATCTCTTCTTCTGTTACATTCTCGAGTTCTTCATTTGGGTCAATTCTAAATAATTTTAAAATAAGATTTGCTAAGCCTTCTATAATTGCTGTAAAAGGAAGCAAAATAGTCATAATTGCTGATATTGCATTGATAAATGTAAATGCAAATCCATTTGAATACTTTAAACCTAATTTTTTTGGTACCATAACGCCTAAACACAATAAAATAATAAGCATGATAAGTATGATTGCAACTACAGAAATTCCAAAAAGAATCATATGGTTGATTTGATTACCAAAAGATGAAAGCAATACCTTGTTGATTCTTCTTATAAAGAATATGGACTGGTATCCTCCTGTAATAACTGCTATGCAGGTTGCCGTGAGCTGAATTGTATTAATAAACCTATGTGGATTATCAATAATTTTCAAAAGCTTTAATGCCTTTTTTGATCCTTCATCTGCCTTCTTTTGAATTTCTGATTCGTTGATGTTCTTAACTGCAGAACCGAATCCATACATCATAATGTTTATGAAAATAAAAATTAAAAACAATATGATACCGTAAATGGGACTACTGTCCATTATATAACCTACTCCTTCGTTACTAAATTTGCAGATAATAATCCGCCGATAGATAAATATACCATATATTTCAATTATTCGTCAACACCACATTTTTTTTACCTATGTATCTAGCTCAAGACTAATTAATAATGCATGGTTTACTTTAAACACTCCAATCAAATACTATTCTCTTAAAGTGTTTCCCAATATTTATATATTATACAAATCAGTTAATGCTAAAATTATATCACTTGGCATCATTGAATATATACCTTTTTTATCCTTAGCTATATCTCCTGCTAATCCATGAATGTAAGGTGCCATATAAGAAGCCTCTTGCACCTTATGGCCTATTGCTATAAGTCCCGCTGTAATTCCTGCTAATACATCTCCCGAACCGGCCTTTGCCATTCCACTATTTCCTGAAATATTAATATAGGTTTCACCAAAACTATTTGTTATTACGGTTTTTGTATCCTTCATAACAAGATTAATTTTATATCTACTAGCAGTTTCTTTAGCTGTAGCTATCATTCTTTGTTTTATTTCATCTATTGATTTATTAATAAATTTAGATAGTTCGAAAAGATGTGGTGTGATAATCACATTTTCATGCAACAAATCTTTTTTTAAGTAATTCATAGATAATACATTTATTCCGTCAGCATCTATAACCAATGGTTTTTTTGATAAAAGGCAACTTTCTAATATTTTTGAAGTTCGTTTGCTACATCCCATTCCTGGACCAGCTAAAACTACTGTTGACCAGGAAATTGCTTCTAAAATCATATTTTTCATTTCTGTTTCATCATCTGGAATAACAGATACAATGGCCTCTGGTAACATATTATTAATGACCTGTTTATTATTATTTGTTGTAATGATTTTAATTAGTCCACAGCCAAGTGTAAAGGCTGCTTTTGTAGCTAATAATGCTGCTCCACACATATCCTCATTGCCGGCAAAAATCAATAATTTACCATAAGAACCTTTATTGGTATTAGCTTTTCTAGGCAAAAATATTTTATGAATATCTTCTTTTTCTAAATAGTAGGTTTTATCCACAAAATCATATGCTTTATCAGCAAAACCAATATTTATGGTATGTATATCTCCTGTATAATCTGCTCCTTCATACAGTATGAGTCCACATTTATTCTTTCCAAAAGTATAAGTTTCATTAGCCTTTATAGCCACCCCTAAAATATGTGCATCAGTTGCATCAACACCAGATGGAATATCTATTGCTATCTTATAGGCGTGTGTAAGATTTATCATATTAATTATGGTCTTATAATAACCTTCAATTTCTCTAGTTAGACCAATCCCGAAAATTCCATCTATAATAACATCATATTCATTAAAAATATTTTGTTGTTTGTCTTTACTTAAATTGTCATTAATATAAATAACCTTTATCCCAAGATTATTAATTATATTAAGCTGTACGTTAAACTCCTCACTACATTTAATCAAATCTCCTAGAATATATACAGAAAGATTATAATATCCAAGTGTCTTTAATATTTTAATGGTGCATAAACCATCTGCACCATTATTTCCAATTCCACAAACGGCTGTAATATTTTTACTTTTTTCAAATCTATAACATATTCCCATTGCTACTGAATATGCGGCACGTTCCTGTAAAACAAGAGAAGGTACACCAATATTATTTATTGTATAATTATCAACATATTTTGAGCCTTTCGAGTCAAGTAAAAAATCCATTAATTATCACCTCTTTCTGCAATTACATAGGCTATAGCATATGACTTAATATTCGAAATACTAACATGAAATCTATCAATTCCTAACTCTATAGCTTTATCTTTAGCCTTTCCATTTAGCACTATATATGGCGCACCTAGTTCATTTCTAAGCACTTCTATTTCCTTCATTTCAAAGCCACGAAATCCAGTTCCAAAGGCCTTTGCAACACTTTCCTTGGCAGCAAAATTTGAAGCAATACTTTGCATATTTTCTTTTAAAAAATCAATCTCACCATCCGAAAAAAAATGCGTTAAGAAAGAACCTGTAGTACAGGCTTTCTTTACGCGTTCTACTTCAATTATATCTGTTCCAATTCCAACTATCATATTAGTAATTGTCCTTAAACTTTCTATATTGGATTAATACTTCTTTATCAAATGTATCAGATAAAAATTTGTCCATTTTTTCATTTTCATCTCTACGCTTTTCTCTAAGAAGTATACGTTTTTTAAGCTCTATTCGTGTATCTTCAATCCACTTATCTAAACTTTCTATATCCTCTGTATTGTTGTCATATCTATTATATAATTCTTCCAAGCTACGATATGCAAGCATTGCATTTGCTTGACTAATATTATCAGGCACATCAAGCTCCTTGTCCTCAAGAAGAATAAGCTCATCATTTATTTCATCAATAAGTTCTTTGCTTTTTACTACCTTTTTGTAAGCTCTTGAATTTTCTTTTGCATCCATATTGGATACAATCTCTTTCATAAGAGTTTTCTTAAGTCCCTTAAGCTCATCTCTTTTGGTATTTATTGTACCCTGGCTTTTAAGAGCAGCATTTACCCTTTGTTCCAATACCTTGATTTCAGGTGATTTTTCATCATTATTAAAGAAGTTAAGCCATTTTCTATCAAGTGTAAGCACTGGAACCTTGGTCCTTTTAATAAGCTTAAGAATATCATCTTTTGATATAAAATCATTTGAATCTCTTTTTGCCATATTATTTTTCTTCTTCCATTCTCTTAAGATTGTATGTAATACGCATCAAACTTTCTGATAAATGTACGCTTTCTACAATAACATCATTTGGAACATTTAAATCTGTATGTGCAAAATTCCAAAATGCCTTTACTCCAAGTCCAACAAGCTTTTCAGCCACTTTTTTAGCTTCTGCCTTTGGAATAGTAAGTGCTGCAATATCTATTCTGTTATTTTTGGCAAACTCTTCAAGCTCAGACAATTGTCTAATCTCAATTCCACGGATTTTTTTCCCTTTTAAATCAGAATCAATGTCAAAAATACCAGTAATAACAAAGCCTCTTTTCTCGAAGTTTGCATAACCAGCAATAGCTTTTCCTAAATTTCCTGCGCCAATGATAACTAAATTATGTTTCTCATCAAGACCTAATATCTTAGCTATCTCATCATACAGATACTTAACATTATATCCATATCCCTGCTGTCCAAACCCACCAAAGTTATTTAAATCCTGACGAATCTGAGAAGCAGTTACCTTCATACGATCACTTAATTCGCTTGAAGAAATTCTTTCAACGCCTAATTCAATAAGCTCACCTAGATGTCTGTAGTATCTAGGTAATCTTTTAATAACCGCAGTTGATATCTTTTCACTCACGGTCAAATACCTCCTATTTTTTTAATCACATTTAGCCTGTTTTCTTTTGGCTACATAATAACTATTACATTATAAATAAAAAAGTCGAGATTGTCAAATTTTAGACAAACTTTTGCACAATTAAAATCACGAACTACCATAGCCCGTGATTTTCTATATTATTCATTGTGTTTTTTATATGTTTATCTGCTAAAAACATAGCTTTTTCTATATCCTTAGCTTTAATAGCTTCTGCTAACTCTCTATGTTCGTTATTTGAGTGCTCCACTCTGGTTTTATCCTGTAGTGTTGTTTTGCGCATTCTTTCAAGATAATGATGAAAATCTGATAAAGTATGTCTTAACATTTTGCTATTTGCTGCTTTATATATGGTTTCATGATACTGATTATCAAGTTCTAATACAGCATCAAATTTTCCTTTTTGCATATAGTAATCAGACAAATCTAATATTTCATCTAATTCCAAAATAACATCTTCATTTATATTTTCTATTGCCTTTTTTACGCATAAGCCTTCTAACATTGAACGAATTTCATAAATATCTTTGACATCCTTTATGCTAATGCCAACAACCTTTGCTCCTTTATTTGGAATAATTTGAACAAGTCCTTCTAATTCTAGCTGTCTTAATGCTTCTCTAACTGGTGTTCTACTTACTCCTAGCTCTTTACCAATAGCAATTTCCTTAAGCTCTTCATTCTCCGTATATTTACCACTCAATATATCTTCTCTTATATGATTAAAGACAAATCCACTAAGAGATTTCCCCTGGAAAATTTCTTCTTTTGAATCAAGTAATTCACTTAAACTTTCACTCATATTTTCACCTAACCCAATGTAATGTTAAGTTCTTCACATGTTTTTGCGATAACATCTAAAAGCTCTGAATCTGTAATAACTGTAACACGACCTTCATCATACTGCTCATCTACCCATGATTTAACTTTTACAACTAGTTCGCTTTGTTTATCAACAGCCTTTTCATCTCTTAATTTGTAATATGTATTAATCCAATGAGCAACACCTGCAAGACCGGAAGTATTTGATACTGCAACTAATACTGGTCTATTTAAAATCTTATCTGTATCAAAAATATTGTATATCTCTTCATTCTTAAGTAAACCATCTGCATGAATGCCGGCTCTTGTAACATTAAAAGCAGAACCAACAAAAGGTGTTCTTGATGGAATTTTATATCCAATTTCTTTTTGATAATATTCTGCAAGCTCTGTAATAACCTGAGGATTCATACCATCAAAGCCGCCTCTAAGCTGTGCATATTCAAATACCATAGCCTCTAATGGAGTATTTCCTGTTCTTTCTCCAATACCAAATAATGAACAGTTTACGCCACTAGCACCATATAACCATGCTGTTGTTGAGTTTGTAACTGCTTTATAGAAATCATTATGACCATGCCATTCTATTTGTTCACTTGGAACTCCTGCATGCTCCTTTAAGCCATAAATAATACCCTGTACAGATCTAGGAATTACTGCTCCAGAAAAGTTAACTCCATAGCCCATAGTATCACAAGCTCTTATTTTAACTGGAATATTATATTCCTCTTGAAGCTTCATTAATTCCAAGCAGAATGGAATAACAAAACCATGTATATCTGATCTTGTAATATCCTCTAAATGACATCTTGCAGATATACCCTGCTCTAAACAATCACGAACAACACTTAAATAATGTTCCATACATTCTTTTCTAGTCATCTTCATCTTATAGAAAATATGATAATCTGAACAGCTAACCAAAATACCAGTTTCCTTAAGGCCGATTTCTTTAACAAGTTCAAAATCCTTCTTGCTAGCTCTTATCCAACTTGTAACTTCCGGAAACTTATATCCTCTTTCAAGACACTTATATACTGCATCTCTATCCTTTTTACTATATAGGAAAAACTCTGATTGTCTAATAATACCATTTGGGCCACCTAAATCATGGAAATAGTCAAACATTCTTACAATTTGTTCTGTTGTATATGGAGCACGAGACTGTTGTCCATCTCTAAATGTAGTATCTGTTATCCAAATATTCTCTGGCATTCCGTGAGGTACAATACGATCATTAAATGCAATCTTTGGAACCTCACTATATGGAAAGAGATTTCTAAAAGTATTTGGTGTCTCTACATCTACTAAATGATATAAATGTTCCTCTAGCTGCAATAAGTTTGTATGTGAATTCATCATCACTTGTCTATTGTCCATTTCATCCTCCAAAATATACATATAAATTTAATTTTGTATAATTGTATACAATTATACACGTATTGTCAACCGATATTAGAAATCTAGTTTTCCACAATTTCCACAAACTTTTGCACAATTTATGAATTAATAATACTTTAACATTTTATTTAACACAACTTCAAATTGTTTTCTGATTTTATCTTTCAATTCAAGTCGTTTTTTTACATTTGTAGAGATATACACAAAATATTCTAAAACCTTTAGCTTATATAAAAATACCCATATACATTTAAAATATTATTTTTAATATTTTTGTAATATATATGGGTAAATGTTTTTATTATATTATCTAATAATTGTTCCAGCTTTAAGAGACACGCCTTCTTTTGCCTTTGATAAATTGGTAATTATTGCTGTTCTATCTTTCTTTGAAACAACGAAATTACATGATGCTTGAATCTTTGGTAATGTAGTTATAGGATCAAGCTTTCCAGAATCAATAAGCTCTTTAGCTTCAAGTACAGTCATATCACCTAATACTTCTTCATCCTCACTACCAGGATTGATTGTAACATTGTCACTAGAAGATAAAATAAGTAATATAGAAGCATCTACTAAATCAGCAAGCTTTGCTGCAGTATAATCTTTTTCAATAATAGCTGATGCACCCTTTAGTGTTGTTCTTTGATCAAGTACTGGTATTCCACCTCCACCTGCTGCAATAACAACCTGATTTGCATCAAGAAGTGCATTGATAGCATCTATCTCGTAAATATCAATAGGCATTGGAGAAGCAATTACTCTTCTATATCCTTTACCTTCTTCATATACAACATAATTGCCCTTTTTTTCTTCAAGTTCTGCTTCGTCCTTAGTCATATATCTTCCAATAACCTTAGTTGGATTGTTAAATGCCTTATCAAAAGGATCAACCCTAACCTGTGTAATAAGTGTAGTAACAGGCTTGTATATTCCCCTGCTTAGTAACTCACTTCTAAGTGCATTTTGCAAATCATATCCAATATATCCCTGACTCATTGCAGCACATACAGACATAGGAGCAACGGTATACTTTGAATCAAGTCTGCTAAACTCTGTCATAGCTGTCTGTATCATACCAATCTGTGGACCATTGCTATGTGTAATAACAACTTCATACTTTGCTTCAACTAAATCAGCAATAGCCTTTGCTGCTATTTTAACTCTTTCTTGTTGCTTAGGAAATGTATCGCTAAATGCGTTACGACCTAATGCTACAACTACTTTATTGTTTGCCATATTCATTCCTCTTTTCTATTTAGTCAAAGCCAGCTAGACTTTGCAATAATACTTATTTTAGTACTAAAAAATTTAATATATTATCAAATTCATATCTAATATAATAACAAATTTGGCTACTCATAACAAGAAATAAATGTTATTAGTACCAATTGTTTTCATCATCATCTGAATAAATATCATCAGGAACAGCAATTATTATATCATCTTTAGATTCCTTCATAGAATTCATTCTATGAAGTCTTCTTTTATTTCTGCGTCTTCTTCGAAGGGCAAGTCTAATTCGCAAATATAAATATAAGATAAGCAATAGGATAAAAATAACTGCAATTACTCTAAAAATAATATCCACTACTCCAAGCTTAGATTCACTATCCTTATCTTGTGTAGAGGTTGTATTAATAGATGCATTAACATAAACTGAATCTGCGTCTTCATCCTCTTCAAATTTTTCTTTATTGTTGTTATATATTTCTTCTAAGTTTGTAAAATAATCCCCTGAATCATTATCCTTGATATAGTCATACATAGTTGCATGATCTGTATATACATTTGTAGCACTTGATGCATTTAATGAAACAATCATAATCATTCGTCCATTAATATTAGCGTAAGAAACAAGTGTATTTCCAGCCTCTGTTGTATAACCAGGTTTACCACCGATACAGTCCTCATAATAAAAGTTTTCATATTCTATTATTAATTTATTACTGTTTCTCCAATATCTAGTTTCATCCATCTTATTTGTTGAAGGGACCTCGTATCTTACAGTAGAAATCAATTCTCTATAAAACGGTAGATTTTTGTATGCATTTCTACTAATCAATGCCATATCGTAAGCACATGTATAATGATTTTCGTCTTGAAGTCCATGTGGGTTAACAAAGTTTGTATTAACACAGCCCAAGCTAGCTGCTTTATTATTCATCAGTTTTGCAAATTCTGATACTGAACCACTAACATGCTCTGCTAGTCCATTTGCAACATCATTAGCTGAGATTAACATTAATCCGTACATACACTGCTCAACACTTAACTTCTCACCTTCTGACGCATAAGCTGAACTAGTTCCTTTTCCTATAGAAAACACCGCATCGTGGGAAAAAGTCACCATCTCATCCATTTGACATTTTTCCAAAACTAATGTAGCAGTCATTATCTTGGTAATACTGGCAGGATAATATTTTCCATATATATCCTTTTCATAGATGCTATAACCAGTAGCCATATCAACGACTAACACTGCATTAGAATTAACCTCTGGCATATCTAAAAGCTGTTGTTCGCCATCATCTGATGTAATAATTGTTGCTGCAAAACATGTAAATCCACAAAAAAAACAAAGCGTAATCGTAAGCAAAATATTAAATATTTTCTTATGCATAATGTTTTCCTTTTATTATTTTTCTTATTTGTTTTCTATTTCTTTTTGATTTTCTACTTCTTTTTGATTTTCTACTTCTTTTTGATTTTCTACTTCTTTTTGTTTTTCTACTTCTTTTTGTTTTTCTGCTTCTTTTTGAATTTCAATTTCATTTTCTTTTTCTTCTTTATTGATAGTTTCAATGACACCAAGTATCTTTGTAAGCTTGCCACCAAAGCCTTTAATTGCATAAATCTTCATAAGGCATAAAATTGGTTCATTATCATTGTTTATCAATCTAATAGAGAACTTAACAAAAGTATTGTTCTTATCTAAACGAGCAACTCTTCTATTAAACTTATTAACATCTTCTTCAAATACATATTTTGTCATTATAAACTTCATATTTTCTTTTGGAAGCTTATATCCAAATATATTTTCCCACTTGTCATTACAGTACATTGTATCTTTCTTTATACTATAATCAAAAAATACTGTTTCAAAATTATCAGTAGCAATAAAATATCTTTCCTTATTTATCTGACCATTTCTAATATGTGAAGTAATTAAATAAATAAAATATAGGATAAGAATAACAAACAATGCACCAATTTCAAACAGGAAGGTTATTCCATCATCTTGAATAAGAGTAACTTGTCCCTCAACAGTTTCTGCTGATACTATAGTTACTACATACCATTTATTGTACGCGGTCTTTGAAAAGCATAGATATTTCTTATGTATTCCTGAACCATAAGTAACATTACCCACTGTCTTTTGTTTCATACTACTAATTAACTTACTAGCCGCTTTTGTATCATCACTTAATATCTGGGAAATAGACTCAACCTCATCTAATCCGTTTCCTCTTGTAAGTAATTCACCATTCTGTTTTACTATAAAGGTATTTCCATTTTGTCCAAATGCGCTAAGATCAGTAAATGTAGAAAACTCATCAAAGGCACAAAATGTAAGCAAAGCACCACAAATATCATCATTTTTATATAATGGAGTTGAAAACACTATACATTTAGGTCTTTCAAACTCGTCTGCCATACATGCAAGAGCTGTTTTGCCTTTTATCGCATTATCATAAAAGCTTTTTTCATTATAATCAATTAAGCCTTTATCCTTCAATCCTATACCATCTAAACCTACTATATCATAATCACTAAATCCTTCAACAGTAGACTGTGCGTCAAGAACATCATGAATATTTGTAAAATTATTATTGCTATATGTACTAATATACATAGCTAATGCTTTTAATGTATTAAATCTTTCTGCTATCTTTATATTTACACACTGGGCAGCTTCTTCTACAACATTGTTTAAATATGTGGTAGTCTGCTCTTTAAGGTTGTCATATGTACTTGTATAATAATCGTAAAACGCTCCAATATTAACCAACAACACACATACGGTTACTATAATGGATGCCGCATAACGCTTTAAATCTTTTATTTTTTTCATTTTTATTCCTTCACAATATTCATAGAATTACTTTTCCCAAAATTACCCATTAAGTATACTCAACAATTCATCTTTTGACAAGTTGCTTATTGAAATATTTTCACCTGTAATTATATCTGAACTAAGCTTTTGTTTTGATTTTTGCAATGTTACAATATTTTCTTCAACTGAATCTTTTGTAATAAGTTTAAACACTGAAACTACCTTCTCCTGTCCTATTCTATGAGCTCGATCAGTTGCTTGATTTTCAACTGCCACATTCCACCAAGGATCATAATGAATGACAATATCTGCACCTGTAAGATTTAAACCAGTTCCACCTGCTTTTAGTGAAATCAAAAATACACTTGTATCATCCTTATTGAATTTACTAACTAGATTCATTCTATCTTCCTTATAGGTTGAACCTGTCATAATATAAAATGAAATTCCCTCACTGGTTAATCTTTTTGAAATAATATCTAGCATAGACGTAAATTGGGAGAACAAAAGTATCTTGTGTCCACCTTCTATTGAATTTTTAACCAAATCCACACAAAGCTCTAATTTTGATGATTCATCCTCATAATTGTCATAGCACAGTGATGGATCACAACATATTTGTCTAAGTTTTGTAAGCTGTGCCAAAAATCTGATTTTATTAGACGCAAAATCATTTTCTGTTTTTGCAGCAATCTCTTCTCGTAATTTTACCACATTTGCTGTATATAGCTTATGCTGTTCACCATCCATCTTTGCAAAAAGATTATATTCGAGCTTATCAGGCAATTCTTTTAGTACCTGTTTTTTATCTCTTCTAAGAATAAATGGAGCTATCATTCTTTGTATTCCCTTTAATGCCTCTACTTGATTTAGCTTTACAATAGGTACTTCAAATTTCTCTCTAAATTTTCTATTTGTATATAAAAATCCAGGCATTACGTAATCAAATATGCTCCATAATTCGCTTAATCTATTTTCGATAGGCGTACCTGTAAGAGCAAATCTAGTCTCTGCTTTTAGTTTTTTAACTGCTTTTGCAGAAATAGTAGAAAAATTCTTAATATTTTGTGCTTCATCTAATATTTCAAATCTAAAATCTATTTCCTGATATTCTGGAATATCTCTCTTTAACAGTTCATAGGAAGTAATGAAAACATCCGCATCACTATTTTTAAGTATATTAATTCTTTCACTTTTAGCGCCAACTACTGCTACTGCCTTAAGATTAGGTACAAATCTTAAAATTTCATTTTCCCAATTGTATATTAGGGAGGTAGGTGCTATTACCACAGATTTCTTTTTTGTATTTTTGATTAAATACTCATCTGTTAATAGTGCTAGAATCTGAATGGTTTTGCCTAGACCCATATCATCAGCAAGAATCCCTCCAAAACCACACATATCAAGAGTTTTTAGCCATCTATATCCAAGCTTTTGATAATCTCTAAGTACATCCGTAAACAAATCCGGAACTGGAATTTCACTATCCTCAACCTGTTTTATAGTTCTTACAAGTGTTTTAAATTCATCATCCTTGCGATATTCTGATACATTTCCAGACAATCTACTATCAATATACAAAGCTCTGTATTTTGGGATGAAAATTTTATCATTAATAAGCTCTTCAGCAGTAAAGTCCAAATCATATGCCATTCCTGCTAGCAGCTCTAATCCATTATCGTCTAGCTTAACTATAGTTTTATCATTAAGCTTTACATATTTTTTCTTTTCACGATATGAACTTATTAATAACTCTAGTTCACTTCTTTTGTAATCACCTGCATCAATTTTAAGGTTTAACCAATGGTCATTCACAACCACTCTTGCGCCAATTTTCATTGAATCAACTAATTTTAATGTTTTTAATTCATCAGAAACATAAATATTTCCATAATTTGATAATTCTTTAATACCAACACTAAGTAATTCATAAATATTTTTATATCCACCTGTTTTAAGTTCTCCATTAATAATAGTTTCAAAATTAAATCTTGATAAGGCGTTTTTAATGGAATACTCTAGGTTATAATCTCTACACACATCATGATTTCGGCATACACCTTTATATAAATCAAAAAATTCATCATTATATGTGGCTTTTATTTTTAAATAAATATCATCATTTGCTTCTCTAAGGTAAAAATCACACTTAAGCTCCCATGGCTTATATTTTTCCAAAAGATTGTCCGGCATATCTATAGAGGAATATTCTAAAAGTGGTGGAATGACTGCATTACAAAAAGACGGCATATCTTTTTGATTAATGGATAAATTACGTGTATTTTCCTCTAAGATATTATAGAAAAAAACAGACAGCTTTTTAGACATATCAATATCAAGGCGATGAAGCTTTTTATTAGTAAATAAATATAAAGCTTCATTACCATCTATAAAATCAATAATATTATTACACTCTAATCTATATCCGCTATTTCCAACCTCTTTCATAGATAATTCAACCAATGGATTAGAGTATTCTAGCTTATACTCCTTTTTATCACAAATAATTGATCCAGATTTATCTATTAGTATGTCTATAAATTTATCAAGATTTTCACCAACTAAAATCAATCTAGACTTATCTCTAATCATAGATTCATTCATGCCATTTACTGTACAAATCATCTTTTCCATTCTTATGTTATTTATCAAAAAGTCAAGTAAGGAATAAGAATTGGGATGAAATGCATCTTTACTATGATAAACACCAAATTTTCTACCATATTCGAAGTATCCTTTTTCTTCAAATAATTTAAAAAACTCAAAAAGATTTTTTAGTTTAAATCTTTTATCATCTTTTCCAATGAAAAAGGATACTTCTAGTATATTTTTAACTTTCTTAGCTTCATAAAAAAGCTCTACATCATATATTGCATTTTCAGTGTATTTTTCAATGCTTCTATTTAAATATGCATTTACTGTTTTTCTTGTTTGTGTACTAGTGTAAATAACCTGTTCACTGGTTTCTCCACGTTTTTGGTATGCATATGCTAATGCACCTGCATGAACACAAAACCTGTGTCGATTAAGGAATTCATCACAAGTGCAACTAAAAGAAGCTATATCGTCATTGGATATAGTAAGTCCACATGTATATAACCTGTCATTTTCATAAACATCGCCACTAACAGAAATATCACTTTTCCAAAAGCTATTAACCTTATTGACTAAGGCTTTGCCGTTTTTGGCTAAAGCACTAGCTGTATCTGCATTTTTATTTCCTAATAATTTTATTACACTTTCTTCTATTGCCATATATTCTTCTGCCCTTTACGTGAAACGCATGTATTATATTTATTAATACAGCAATTAATTTCTAATATTTAACAAATCATTTACAATTAAAGCATCTTATAGCATATCATATTTTTATAAATAATTAAAGTAATCTATTTGCTTTTCTAATTCCAAAAATATTCTTTTTAAGTTCCTCAATCAATATATCTATTTCTTCTTTTGTTGTTTGTTCGCTCATTGTAATTCTAATAGTGCCTGGAATTACAGAAACTGGTATTCCTATAGCCATTAATACATGGGAATTTTCTTTTGATTTTGCCATACAAGCCGAAGCTCCCGATACATAAATTTCCTTAGAATCCAGTAAAGAAATAAGTGTTGGACCATCCACACCTTCAAAGCTAAAATTTGCATTATTTGAAAGACGATTTTCATAAGAACCATTAAGTCTACTATATGGTATTTCTTTTAAAATTCTATCAATTAAATAATTTCTTAATTCTAGCATTTTGCTATGTGGTGCTCAATTGGAGATGCAATAATATGATTGCCTTCTTTTCTTTTTGAGATTGCACCCATTTTAACTGCCCAGTTATCCGCCTCACATCCACCAGATTCTTGGAATAGAATTTTTTTATAATATGTTTACCGCTATAATAAGAATTTTATTTTTAATATTCCTAGTACCTAGCTATGGGATTATGGGATATCTATGGGGTGTATTAGTTTCAGAATTATGTGGAACCATTCTTAATGTAAGAAAAGTAAAAAAAATATGCCATCTATCCTACTCCGTAGTGGAGTTTATATTTAAACCAATGCTTCTAACCTTTATATCAATTAGTTTTGCAGTATCAGTTAAATATCTTGTAGATGGCATAAATGTATTTCCAAATATATTAACACTAATTATTTGTGCTTTTCTATCTTGTTCAATATTTATTTTGTTTGTTTTTAATGATTCTAAAAAATAGCAAATCCTCTACGACGACCAATTTAAAATTATAAGTCGTAAGGAGTAACCTGATATACGTAATAATTAAGCCAATTTGTATATAGTCCGTTAGCATGACCTCTCCAAGTTAGCAGTGGCTTGTTTTGTGGATTATCATCCTTATAGTAATTATATGGAATATCAATATCTAATCCTTTTTCCAAATCTCTTTTATACTCATCATCAAGAGTATTTCTATCATACTCAGGGTGACCAGACAAAAATATTTGTTTTCCTTCTCCTGCCATAATAATAAAATTACCAGCAATTTCAGATTGGGCAATGACTGTAAGCAAAGGATTGGCTTCAACTGCAGCATCATCGCTTCTAGTATATCGTGAATGAGGTGCTAAAAATACATCATCAAAACCTCTGACCAATGGTACTTTTCTATGCAGTACCTTGTGCTCATATATACCGAACAGTTTTTTTGTAAGCATTTCTTTTTTTATACCATAATGATAATATAAACCTGCTTGAGCTCCCCAACACAGATGAAGCGTACTAGTAACATGAGTCTTTGACCATTCCATTATTTTAGTTAGTTCATCCCAATAGGTAACCTCTTCAAATTCAAGTTTTTCCAATGGAGCACCTGTAATAATAAATCCATCGAACTTTTTGTCCTTTATTTCATTAAATCTTGAATAAAATTGATTCAAGTGACTAGCTGGTGTATTCTTTGAAACATGATTTTCTACGCATACAAATGTTATATCAACCTGTAATGGTGTATTAGAAAGTGATCTTAAGAGTTGAATTTCAGTGTCATGCTTTACCGGCATAAGATTAAGAATGGCTATTTTTAATGGTCTAATATCCTGCATAATGGCTCTGTTTTCATCCATTATAAAAATATTTTCTTTTTCTATAACTGCCTTTGCAGGCAAATCTCCCTGTACTTTAATTGGCATTTCTTTCACCTTCTATCTTTCTATTTAAAAACGTAATCACCATTGTAACAAATAATTCACTACTTTTCAATGCCAGCCCATTTTTACTAACCAATAAGCGCAATAAATTCTTCTTCAGTAATAATTTTAACACCAAGTTCTTTAGCTTTTTTATTTTTAGAAGATGATGAGGTGACATCATTATTAATAAGATAATCAGTATTTTTGGTAACACTACCTGTAACTTTTCCACCAAGTGACTCTATAATTGCCTTTACCTCATTTCTATTTTCATAATGATAAACGCTTCCAGTAATTACAAATGTTTTTCCAGTAATACTACTATCCATAACCTGTGTGCCTTCTGTGCTAAAAGATATTTCATTTAGGAGATTTGTAACAGCTTGCATATTATCTGCATCTTTAAAATAGCTAACAAAGGAAGCGGCAATTACATCACCTACACCATCTAATGTAGTTAGCTCCTCTATTGTTGCATTAAGAAGCTTATCAAAATCGTAATCAAAGCTTTTACAAATAACTTTGGCATTTGATAAACCTATATTTAATATTCCAAGACTATAAATAAATTTTGGTAAAATAATATTTCTGGAATTATTTACTGCCTGAATAATATTGTCGTAGCTTTTTCTTCCAAAACCAGGCATAGAAACTATGGAATCTTCATATCTATCAAGCTTAAATATGTCTGCATATTCCTTAATAAACCCTCTATCTATAAATTTCTCCATTGTTTCTTCAGACATCCCATCAATATTAAAGGCATCTCGACTAGCAAAATGAGCGAATTTCTTGATTGATTTAGCAGGACATTTTGGATTGATGCAGTATAACGACTTGATACCATTTATCATTGATATTTTAGTTGGGCATTCACAGGCTGGGCAGGTCTGTGGAATTTCAATATTTCCTGACATTGTTTGATTAGAAGCAATCTGTGGAATAATCATGTTTGCCTTGTACACTAAAATAGAATCTCCCTCTCCTAGCTTAAGTGTCTGAACAATACTTACATTATGAACACTTGCTCTTGAAACCGTGGTACCCTCTAATTCTACTGGTTCAAATACCGCAACAGGATTAATGAGTCCAGTTCTTGAAGGACTCCACTCAATATATTTAAGTGTAGTAGTGGCTAACTCATCCTTCCATTTAAAAGCAATGCCATTACGTGGAAATTTAGCTGTTTGTCCCAGGCTTGCACCATATGCTAAATCATTAAAAACCAAAACTAGTCCATCTGAAGGAAGTGGATTGTTCTCTATCATTTTCGAAAATTTCTCAACTTCATCTGCCACAGTATCTTTATTTACAAGTACATGATAAACAACATCAAATCCTAAGGTTTTTAAAAACTCAAACTGTTCCATTAAAGAATTATGAAAATCCATACCACTAGCGCTAACAAGAGTAAATGCATTAAAGAAAACATTTCTTTCTTTTGTTATTTGATTGTTTAATTGTCTAACTGATCCAGCACAAAGATTTCTAGGATTTTTATATTTGGCATCATCGTTTTCTATTTCATTATTGATGTTATTAAAATCTTCATAAGAAATAACTGCCTCTCCACGAATAACAAGCTCCTCCTTAAATGCAATATTTAGAGGAATATTCTTAAACATCTTTGCATTATTGGTGATTACTTCACCAACTTCTCCGTTTCCTCTTGTTATGGCCTTTGTAAGAATGCCATTGTTATAAGTAAGCACAACAGTAAGTCCATCTAATTTCCAGGATAAAACGCCCTCCTTATCACCTAAGAAGCTGATTAATCCCTCTACTTCTTTTGTTTTATCCAAAGAAAGCATAGGACTTTTGTGGGTTTCTTTTGGTAATTCACTTAATACTTCATATCCAACATTTATTGTTGGACTATTTGAAAGAACAATACCTGTTTCTTTTTCAAGTAAAACCAGCTCGTCATAAAGCTTATCATACTCAAAATTCGTCATTATCTCATTGCCCATCTGATAATATGCTTTGCTTGCATTATTTAATATATTAATTAATTCTTTTATTCTTTCCTTTTTATTTATTGATTCCATTTTTTTCCTTTCCATTGTTAAGCCTTTTAATTAATTCATCAATTTCTTCTTTTGATACTTTTCTATATTTTCCAAGCTGTATGCCTTTTATGTTTATGTTCATTATCCTTACTCTTTTAAGCTTTATTACTTCATATCCAAAGCAACCACACATTCTTCTTATTTGTCTATTAATACCCTGTGTTAAAATAATTGTAAATGTTCTTTTTCCATTTTTTTTAACTATGCATTTTCTTGTAACTGTATCAATGCCATGTTCTTCATCATATAATTTTACTCCCAAGGACATCTTTTTAATGAAATCATCTGTTATATCCTTATTGACAGTAACGAGATATTCTTTTTCATGATAGTTTGATCCTCTCATCATTTTATCAGAAATATCACCTTTATTTGTAAGCAATATCAAACCCTCTGAATTTTTATCAAGTCTTCCTATTGGGAAAATTCTTGATTCGTATCCAACAAAATTCACTATATTATCAGGATTTGACTTACTTGTTGTACATTCAATCCCTACTGGCTTATTAAGTGCTAGTAAGATAAAATCATCTATTTTGTTAATCTTTTTCCCGTTAACGGTTACTTCACATCCATCCTTAACCTTGCATCCAACCCCTGCAATTTCTCCATCTATTTTAACCTTTTTTTGCTCAATAAGCTTGTCTGCTTCACGTCTAGAGCATACACCAGCGTCGCTTAAATACTTGTTTAATCGTATTTCCATGAAGAATATTCCTTTCACTTTTTCTAGCGCAATTATATCTTATTTCAATATTATTTTCCACCGTTTTCACTTTTATTTAGAAAACAAATATGGTATTATTTACATATATTATTTACAGATGATATTTATCAACTTTTACCAAAAAGAGGGGAAGGCAATGTACCAAAAATTAAAGCATTTATATTTTTTTACTTTTATATTAGTTACCGGTGTTGTGCTTTTTACTATTTTTTTTATGCAAAACAATCAGTATGACATTCAAGGAAATAGTCCTCTATCTACTATTGAATCTTATTCTCTATATGATTCAAAAGGCAATACTCTAGGTTTATCTAGTGATTCCGATTTGAATATTGAACCCGACACAGAAGTATTCTACTCTTATGAAGTACCAACTGACATTGACAATGATTTTGGCATTGGTTTTTCTACCAGCCACATGGATTTAGAAGTTTTTTGTGATGATACCGTTATATATTCATTTACTTGCAGCCATACCAATCTTTTTGGTCATACACCAGGATATGGATATCATATTATTCGTCATTTAGACAAATATGCAGGAAAGACTCTTTCTTTTAAAGTATCTTCCCATTATCCAGTGAAAAATGATTCATTTTCATATTTTTATATAGGTAATTATCTAGATATTTATCGTTCCATGATTAGTGTAAATTTTTGGGCTGTTGTTATTGCTGTACTTACCTTTGTTGTAGGTGCCATTATTACTTTATATTGGTTTATTTCCCTTAGGAAAGTAGGCACTACTAGTCCATTAGGCTATTTGGGTCTTTTCTCAATTATTGTATCCATTTGGTGTGTAAATGAATCTCCTATGATTGTATTTATGAATAATAATCAAGTTTTTTCAGCATACATTTCATTTATTACATTGATGTTACTACCGATTCCATTTATTCTATTTATTAAAGGACTATACGTTCAACAGGAGTATTTTATATGGCCAGCTTTATTAGGCTTAAGCAATATTAATATTTTAATTTGTATATTACTTCAGGTATTCAATATTGCCGATTTTAAACAAACAATTCGTTTTACACATATTGTGCTTGTTGTCGTCATTTTATCTATTATTATTTTTACAATGTATGACTATTCAAAAAATAAAGGAAATAAAGGAAATAAAGGACTTCATTTACATATGGTATGTATCTTCTTTATAGCTGTTTGCTTAGCTATAGATATGATATTTTATTATACAAAAGATTCCATTCAAAACTTATATATTAGCAATATCGGATTCCTAGTATATATCATCATAAATGGTGCTTCAGAAATAAATAAGACATCCAAATTAGCAGCACAAGGTAAAAAGTCTGAATTATACAAAGAAATGGCTTATAAAGATGGATTAACTCATTTACTAAACCGAACAGCAATGAATACATATATCGAGGAAGCTGATGTTTCTAGTCACTCTTACATTGTTGTTATGCTTGACCTTAATAATTTAAAATTATGTAATGATACCTTTGGTCATGAAGAAGGCGACTTATTCATCCAAACTAGCGCAAGGTTAATAGAATGCTCCTTTGGAGATATAGGAAGCTGCTACCGTATCGGTGGTGACGAATTCTGTATAATCATTAAGGATTGTTCCGAGGATATTTGTAAATCTCATATTAATGCTCTTACACATATGATTGATGCTACTAATAAATCTAATAAATTAAATGTTAATATTTCTATAGCGTATGGGTATGCTTCATATGATAATTTACTTGATAAAGATTTAAAGGAAACTAGAGCTCGAGCGGACTCCCTTATGTATACTTGTAAGTTTAAAATGAAAATGAATATGCTCTAAGGCTATTGTTGGTCTAATAGTAATTATATTGTTTTCATTAGACATATATCTTCATTTTTATAAAAAACCTCCCTGACGTTAGAACAAATTCTAACGTCAAGGAGGTTTTAATATTTTCTAATTTCCTGATAAGACATTAATTACATTTGCAAGATCACTATCAAGTGTCATTGAAGCCTCTAAATTATCATTAATCTCTTTACTAATCTGATTTATGATTGTGACATCAACATCACTAGAAATATAAGTATCAATTGTTTCTTTAACTGTAAGATTGTGAACTAAATATTGTTCATCTTTTTTAACTACCAATAAAGTTTCACATCCCGGAGCTGCCGTTTCTATATTATAGAACTTACAGCCATAAGTAGTAACAACAATATATGTGTCTTCACTAATACTATTAAGTACATAACAATTAATATTCTGATATTCTTCAATATACTTGCTAAGTGTTGAGTATTTACTAATTTCAATGTTATCTACATTATCAACATATTTGCTAAGTTCATCCATGGAAACGTCAATACGTTCAGCTTTAAGATAATTCTTAACCAACTCTAGTATCTTAGAATCTTCACTTTCAGGACTAGGTAGATTACTTCCTGTGGTAGTTTCTTCTTCTGCCGTTGTCGTGGTTTCTGACTGAATAATTTTATGTTTTTCACTATCTTTACTTTTAGTTTTATGAACATTTGTAACAACAAGAGCAATTATTAAAACAATAACTAACCCACCTAAAATATACCAAAGCACTTTATTTTTAATAAAATCTTCTTTCATGGTAGTTTGTGGCACAGGTCTATGTTTTTCTTTTAATACACGCCTGCAATCGGTTACAACATCCCTTTTGCTAGTTGTGCTATCCTTTATTGTGGTTTCCTTCTTTAAGGTGGAAAATTTGTTATTATAAGATTTTGACGATTTATCAATATTTATTTCATCTAAAAACTTAAACATATCCTCGTTCTCATCTTCATCTGCATTATTATTAAATAAATTTTCTTTAAGAGGATTAGATTTATTTTCCTTTATATCATTATCTAACTTTATATTACTGCCTACCTTCATATCACTGTCTACATTTATATCTTTGTCTTTCTTTTCATCCATATTATCAGTGATTTTTTTGCTTCTTACACTGTTTTTATTATTAGCCTGAGGGCGGTTGTTTTTTGATTTTTTATTTGCCATGTTGTCTCCATTATACTAATCTATATGATATTTGTACAAAAGCTTGTACAATCAAATTTCTTGATAAACTTCAACAATTATTTTATCAAAATAGCATATAAAAATCAATAAACTCTTGAACTAAATCTTATATTATTTTATAATTTGCTTATTGCGCTTGTAGTCTAATGGATATAACGTGCCCCTCCGGAGGGCAAGATGTGGGTTCGATTCCCGCCAGGCGCATTACATTGATGCAACCTCTATCTCGTCTTTTTCTCGAACATATACATAAATGTTATTAGATAATACTTCTTCTGGAGCAACCTCATGCTCGTTAACATCAATAACCATTTGATGATACTCTTTTACTGCTTCCTTACATTTTAATGGTATTAATATTACTTCATGAATACTACTTGGTAATATACAGACATCCGCTTTCATATTATTTGCAAAACATTTTAATAATTTTTTGTACAGCATACAGGTTGCGCCAAAGATTCTTCTCTTGTTTGTAAGCACATACATAGGAAAATCTGATTGTCCTTCTGCTTCTGAAATAGATTTTATATATTCCTCAAAGGATTCCTGATTATCATCACCTTCCATACTAATATTTCCCATAATTTCATCAATCATACTAGTCATAGTTTTAAGCTCAACATTGCTATTCCTAATAGTATTTTTTGAAGCAATACAATACAACTCTTCTACATCTATGTCCCACATTTCAAGATGATTGTTATGTATTAGAACTGTTTGTGTTCCAGTCTCATCATCATTAACTAATATATAAAAAACAACTGAAAGATCCAAAAAATCTTTATGTGGTATTTTCTTTAACAACTCCTCATTTTTCTTTGTATTAACCAATTTGCAAAATATCATTTTTCTAACGTTATCATATTCACAAAATGCTTTTACATCAAATGATATATCTGTCTTATGCTTATTGTAAAATTCATAAATATCCCTAGCAATGGTACCAATATCGCATACACTAGAAACATATTCTTCATAATATGATTCTAAATAAATAGTAGGTGATATACTGCTGTTTTTATTTCTAATAATAACCGACCATAATTCAATTCCGTTATTTTTTGTTGCACAATATAGTTTAACTTCATCATCCTCGTTAACTAATTTTTTTAATTCTTCTAATATGCATTGTCTAAATACACTATATTCCATTTAATCCTCAATTTGGAAAATAAATACGAATTAAGATAGATGTTGATTTTTTAAAATTACACTGAAAAATAGATACATAAATTAATAAGATGAAATTATATTAACCTATGTATCTTATATTGTCAAACAGATTTTAATTTCTTAATGAAGAAATGAGTTTCCGTAAAATGTTATTTTAAATTACTAAATTTTTCCAATCTACCAATCTACCGACTTTTAGAAATATAAATGACATAAAAAATCTAGCTGTTTATTACTAAACAGCTAGATTATGTATTTATTATTTATTGTTCTTTCAGTAAAATAGCACAACCATCGTATATAATCAGTTCACCTGTATCTTCTTTCAAATATACATTTGAACCCTCTTTAACTCTGCTTGCTTCATATTCCTCATCCGGTTCCTTATCGTTTGATACCTTTTGCACCTGACCTACAATTGTATATTTCTCAAACTTAGTAGACATCTCGGACTCAGTAATATTTTGGTTATTATCCTTAGATACATACAATTTACCATTATACATAATCATAACTTGTTGTATCTCTCCAGAAGGATATCCTGTTGGACTTATAACCACTTCAACTTCTGTTGTACTATTCTCTTTTGTTGTTGGATTTATGCTTGTGCTGCTTGTTTTATTACTTTTGTCACTAGTTTGATTGTTGTCCCCACACGCACACAGTAAAAGCGATACAACAAGCATTAATACAACTATACTACTTTTCTTGTTCATCTTAATAACCTCCATTGTCTTATATTTACTAGTTTTTTTATCTACATCATTCAACAAAAACTACATACTCATCCCTCCTTTTTCACGTGGTTTATATTTAATATTATAAACTCGTTTTAATTATAGTTCAATAGCTATTTTATAAATTTTAGTTTGTTATTATATAAATTCCGATTTGTCAATCTAAAAACAGCTATTTGTCCTTCTATAAGTGCACATTCTTCATACCCATTTAAAAGAAGCTCATCCTTGTCTTTGGCATATGCTTCATCTGTATCAGTATATCTTAAGTCATATACTATATATTCAAAAGTCATATTATCAGTTTCTGTATATGGATATCTGTATAAATTTTCTCTATGTGTAAGATGAGTAAGATAGAATGAAGATGACAAAACACTCGCATCCTCAGGTATAGAATCAAGTACTTCTTCAATCTTATCAAACTGTTCTTTATTCATCTTATATTCATCAATATAAAATGACTTTGTACTAATAATTGAAACAAACATTATAACTGAAGCAACGACCATCATACTAACTAAAGCATTACTTGCAAGTTTACTTTCTCTATCATTCTCTCTTCTTGGTCCAGCCTCTCCTGAAATATACATGATAATAATATAAATAACTAAAACTGATGAACCAAATGTATACTGATAATCTATAGAAGCCTGATAAACATTGCAGGTCATAAAAGTCATTACTAATGATGGAATCAATAAAATAAAAGTTGATACTTTCTTTGACATAAAAGGTATAAACAAAACTGGAACATAAAACCACAATAATGTTTCTATTTTTTTATCATCTAATAACTGTGATATAAAATAAACGGGATTTTTTATTATAGATGTTAATATATCTACAGTACTTCCATCAGTTTTGACGAAATTACCATAACGGTTAATCATTGCGCCTTCTCCACTTGTATTTAAGAAAAAGAAAATTATAAAAAAGTACAATACTGATACTAATAACATTGATAACCCTGTAAGCTTTTCCCTTTTGCTTTTCTTTCCAAAAATCAAAAACAATCCTATGCAAGCAACATAAATTGCAGCATCCTCTTTAACCATCAGTGTTAATGCAGAAAATGCAAAAATACCTATAGGTTTTTTTACTTCAATAAAATAAATTAACCACATTAATAAAGGAACTAAAAATTTGTTTTCGTGAAAATCGTAAAATAAGCCTGATGTCAATGTTGGCAAGCTCACAAAGATGATACATAAGCACAATGTAATATATCTTGATAATCCTCTCTTTTTACATATCATTATTAAAGGAATAATACCACTTAAAATAGCTAAGTATTGTACTACAATAAGAGTAACAGGATGTGGAAATATACAGTAAATAGGTAAAATCAAATAAAATATAGGTGACATATGTACATCAAAATGTGATAAAAGTCTATTTCTTTCGCAAGTGGTCATTGGAAAAAATGATTTTTTCATATTGTAATACATCTGTGAAAAAATCCCAAAATCATATGTTGCCGTTCTAAATACAAAATATCTAAGTACCAAAAGAGTTAACATATATGATGCAATAATCGCTACTAAAATAACTATCAAGGCAATGAATGTAGACTTTTTAAGTGAAATTTCAGAGAAAAAATTCGTAAATTTATTGTAAATATACCAAACCACCCATGCAGAAATTAATGCAAGAACTGCAGCCACATATACTTTTTTTTCATTCATAATTACATTAATTGAAAATATTGGAACAATAAATAATAAGCATCCATAATCCACAATACTAGCGTGCTTATTGTAAGAATAATATCCCACTATCTTTTTTGTTCTAAGTCCAAAATTAATAATTGAAAATAAAGTAAAAAAAAGTATTGTTAATACTATAATATTAATCAAATTAAAAGAATTTATGGAATCTATAGAAAATAAATCCTCACTTGTGGTAAATGCATTTAAAATGCAAACAATCAACCACGAATTAATCAATCTGATAAATATATTTTCAAAGTTTAACTTTATCGGCTTCATTTCAATCTCCAAACTTTATTTTCTAAATTTAATATTTTAAATTAGGTTTATTTTATCAAAATTCAATCTATTTGTATACTTTTTTGAAAAAACAGTTGAAAAATATGTGTGCTTATTATAAAATGTAAAATATATGTGTTTTTTAAATACTATACTTTAGAAACACTTCTTAAGGAGGAAATTTATGATTCAAGCAGGCGATTTTAGAAATGGTATTACTATAGAAATGGATAATAATATCTACCAAATCATCGAATTCCAGCATGTAAAGCCTGGTAAAGGTGCCGCTTTCGTTAGAACAAAATTAAAAAGTATTACAGGAAATGGTGTAGTTGAAAAAACTTTCAGACCTACAGAAAAGTTCCCACAAGCTCGTATCGACAGAAAAGATATGCAGTATTTATATGAAGATGGAGATTTATTCCACTTTATGGATGTTGAAACTTATGATCAAATCGCATTATCAGCAGAAAATGTTGGCGATTCACTTAAGTTCGTTAAAGAAAACGAAATGGTTAAAATGTGTTCTCATAATGGCAATGTATTTGCTATTGAACCACCTCTCTTCGTTGAACTTGTGATTACTGAAACAGAACCAGGTTTCAAAGGTGATACAGCAACAGGTGCTACAAAGCCTTCTATCGTTGAAACAGGTGCTACTGTTTACGTTCCATTATTCGTTGAACAGGGCGACAAAATCAAAATTGATACTAGATCTGGTGAATACCTTTCAAGAGCTTAATTTTTATTTTACAAAAAGGAGCACATTTGCGTGCTCCTTTTTCACTTTCATTTTTTAACCTTCTTGCAACTCTTCCAATTGTTTTCTTGTAATGATCATTCCTTCATTAATATTATTTTTTATTAGTAAATCATCCAATATGCTATATTTTTCAATATTACCATTAAAAACAAGAGTAACAATGTCATAAACTCGACTATCTAATTTTTCTTCACAACCATAATCTGATTCATCAATTCTCTTTATTTCAACTCTGTTGGAATATCCAAAACCATATTCCTTAATTTGCATAACCATATGTCCAATATTTCCTTCACCAGCAAAGATTTCCGAGTCAAAAAAATCATTTCTGTCTGAATCTAACCAATATAACGGATGTTTTTCTGGGATAACAGAAACATCATTTATGAGTATGCCGGCGAATACGGAAACAATACAATTTTGGTTATGATATGTAAAATCCATCATATAGCTAAGAATAATGTCATCTCGTCCTATTCCCGTTTCTTCAAAAAGCTCCCTATATGCCCCGTCAAATTCATTCTCGTCTTTATTGACTTTACCACCAACAAAATTGTATTTACCCATATATGGATCACAGGTTCTTTTACAAAACAAAAGTTTTGTTTTATCCTCATTATATACCATAATGCAATTATATCTTTGATACTCTAAATTATTCATGGTTTTTATCCAATATCTCTTTGGCAATCACAGATGCATCCTTATTGTCTGTTTCAATTATTATATCTGCTACAGATAAATATCTATCCTTACGTTTATTCATAAGCTCTTCTATGAATTCCACATTCATGTTTCCATTAAGAATAGGTCTATCTTTTGAATATCTAACTCTTTCAAAAATCGTTTCTGGTTTTGCAGTTAGAAGTACAATTTTCCCACCTTGCTTCATATACTCAACATTTTCATTTTTTACAACAACCCCTCCACCACAAGAAATAATGGTGTTATCCATTTTTATTATTTCTTTAAGACACTCTGTCTCTATTTTTCTAAAATGTTCCTCCCCATACTTAGAAAATATCTCGGCTATAGACATTTGTTCACGATTAACTATGTAACTGTCCATATCCACTTCATTCATGCCTGTAATACTCATGAGTTGCTTTGAAACAGTACTTTTTCCCGTTCCCATAAAACCAATTAATAAAATGTTTTTCATTTCATGCTCCAATCTATATTTCTTTTAATTCATTCATAATAGCATACAAATGGTCAGCTTCTATTTGTCCAGGTGCAGAAGTACTTAATCCAGCACCGAAAGTCATAACAGAACCAAACATATATCCAATAACTCTACTAATTTTGCCTATACTTCCCATCGCCATTGTAATAGTTAAAATCTCAGGATGTTCTTCATTCATTTTTTCAGTTGTATATAGTATATTAGCAACATCTAATCTACTTTTAGGCATAACAGCAATTTTAGAGACATCCATTCCTAAATTGTACATTTCTAATAACCTATCATAAAGGACTTCACTAGATGGTGTTTTATCAAAATCATGGTTTGAACCAATAACGCCAATAGAGTGATTATGTGCAGATAATATAACTTCTGTAATAACACTTTCTCCCATCATATATTCTAAATCAATCATGTCTGTCTTAGAACACTCACAAATACTTATAAGTATTTCCTTATATTCATCTTTTGATATTTCAACATTACCGCCTTCATTAGAAGTTCTTATCGTAAATAACAAAGGGATATCATCAATCTTATTTTTAATAAGCTTTATGATTTCTATTACTTTTTCAGTTTCTAATAAATCAGAATAATAATCTGCTCTCCATTCAATTACGTCAACATGGTGCATCATTATGTATGAAAGATTTGTTAATATTTCCTCTCTATTTTCTCCCATTAAGGAAATACATACTTTTGCTTCTCCCTTCTTAAACACAGACATACCTTTATATTTCTTCATAATGATCCTCATTTCTATAAATTATATCAAAACAAATACTAATATGAGCACAGCTATAATAGTAACTGCTAATGCTCCAAATATTGCTATCTTTTTATCTGAATGCTTTATTCTAGTTAAAAAGCTTTCATAATTTTCTTCATCATAATCGTCATTATCATTAATTAATGATTTGTATTTTGCATCTTCATCATAATCACGAAGATTCTGGCTCTTATATCTTCTATTATCAGCTCTTACCAATCTATCATTACCATCACCATAATGGGAATGTTTTATTTCATCTAAATATTCATCATTTAATTCATCAATTTTATTTAAATCATATTTGTGTTTTATTGATTTGCTTTGATTTTCTAATACTTCTTCTGCTCTTTTTCGTTCCTTTATGGCATTGCTTCCGGCTGCTAAAATATCTCCGTATTTGGCAGCTTCAACTCGTTTTCTTGCTTCCTCTAATACTCTTTGCTTTTTTAGCTTTGCTTCTAAAATTCTTCTCTTTTTCCTAACAGAACTAATCTTAATAAACACAAATATTGCAACGATAATAACCGCAATAACTCCTACTGTAATGATAACAACATCATTGTTTGTACTTTGTGCTTTACTTACAGTTGTAGTTGCATGGGATAAATTCATTCTACTACCATCCCTTTGTAACCATGATAATAAAATTCCGACCAAAACAATAACGGCGAAAATAAATAATACTGCTATGGTATCACTATTTAATTTTTCCTTTTTTTTCTTATTTGGATTTATTTTATTTTGTTGTGGCAAAAAATCCACCTCCATTACAAATAATTGTTTATGTAAATAAAAGACCTATACCTTTAGATATAAGTCTATCATTAAGAATCACTATTTTCAAGAACAAACGATGCTCGC
>CAZNKR010000011.1:0-14522 GCA_964573715.1 uncultured Roseburia sp.
TGCACACTATGGCTAAACATGTCTACTGGCTGTACTTTCACTACTTCATACCCATTGCCACACATAAACTTCAAGTCCCTTGCTAGTGTTGCAGAATCGCAGCTGACATACACTACCTTTGGTGGAGCCATCTTTACAATTGCTGCTAAAAGCTTTTCGTCACAGCCCTTTCTTGGTGGATCCACTACAATAACGTCTGCCGTTTCTTCTTTATTGGTTAAGCACTGATTTGTTAAACATTTATTTTGATAAAATTCAGGAAAAACTTCCTCTGACTTTCCAACAAAAAATTCTGCATTAGATATATTGTTGATTTTTGCATTATTTCTTGCATCTTCTATTGCTTCTGGAATTATCTCTACTCCATATACTTTCTTTGCTAATTTGGCCAAGAACAAGGATATCGTCCCAACACCACAGTATAAATCCCATACTACCTCTTTGCCGGTTAATCCTGCATATTCCAATGCTTTTTCGTACAAAACGTGAGTTTGAACTGGATTTACCTGATAGAATGATAGAGGTGATATATGAAACTTTACAAGTCCAATATAATCCGTGATAAATCCTTCTCCGTATAAATCTATTACCCTGCTGCCCAAAATAACATTTGTGGTTTCTTTATTGATGTTAAGAGAAATGCTTGTCATTCCTTCAATATGAAGAAGTCTATCCACAAGCACCTCAGAGTTCTTAAGAGTTTGTCCGTTAATTACAAGGCAAACCATAATCTGACCTGTTTTATAGCCCTTACGTATGAGAATATGACGTACCAAACCTCTGCCTGTTTCCTCATTGTATGGAGCAATAGAATACTCCTCCATAAAAAGTCTTATAATTGACAATATGTCTTTATTGATAGGGTCACCAATGATACAATCTTCACATGGTATTATAGAATGAGTTCTGCCAGCATAAAATCCCATAATGATTTTGCCATCTTTGTCTTGTCCCACGGGATACTGCGCCTTATTTCTATAGTGATATGGCTCGTCCATACCAATAGTTGGCTCAACTTCTATATCTGTCAGGCCTCCTATTCGCATAAGGTTGTTTTTAACCTTATCATGCTTATATTTTAGCTGGGCATTGTAATCCATTTCTTGAATCTGGCATCCACCACAAGCCCGTGCCACTGGGCACTTTGCTTCTACTCTATATGGAGATGGCTTTATGATTTCAATGAGTCTGGCAAAGGCGTAATTCTTTGATGGCTTCATAATCTTCGCTGTGACTTCGTCACCAACTAATGCATCTTTAATAAACAAAGTATATCCATCCACCTTGCCTATGCCTTCACCGCCCACTCCTAAATCTTCAATTTTAACCTGTACAACATCATTCTTTGCAAATCCCATAATTTACCTGCTGGTTTTCCTAATATTTGATTCCATAAATCTATTATATCCTAACCATTCTGAGCCCTCTGCAGACTGTGAACTTTGAAGGATTTCTTTCATTGTTTCCATCTTTGCATCTGTATTATCTGCAAAGTTTAATGCTACTGCTTCTATAATTGCCGGCTTTTTTGGAGAACCATACTCAAGTTCACCATGATGTGCTAAAATACAATGCTTTAACTCACTTGCAAGCTTGCTAGGAAAATCTGGCATAGTTGCTATTTCTTCACTAAGCATCTGATATCCAATAACTATATGTCCAAGAAGCTGACCATCATCTGTGTAGTCATTTAGTGGAAAGCTTGATAGTTCCTTAACCTTTCCAATATCATGGAACATAGCCGCTGTAAGTAACAAATCTCTATTGAGAAGTGGATAAAGTGTTGTATAACCATCACATAATTTTGTAACGGATAATGTATGTTCTAATAATCCACCTATAAATCCATGATGAACACTCTTGGCTGCTGAATGATTCTTGAAATTATTTGCAAAATCATCATTTTCAACAAAGAATTTCTTCAACAATGCAGACAAATGTGGATTTTCAATTGAATCAATAAGTTTTAATAATTCATCATACATTGTATCAATATTCTTTTCTGAAACTGGAAGATAATCTTTTTGATCGTATTCTCCCTCACTACACTTTCTAGCTCTCTTTATACTCACCTGTGTCACCCCATTAAAAACTGTAATATCCCCAACTATATCAACATAATCTAATGAATCAAAATCATCTATTCCTAAAGAATTAGGATCCCATATCTTGGCATCAACTGTTCCTGTTTTATCCTGAAGAATTACAGAATCATAGGGTTTACCATTTTTGGTAACTGCTGATGATTTGGATTTGCAAAAATAAATATCTGCGACTTTTTCGCCTTCTCTAAACGATTCAATATATTTCATAATATTCCTTTCTGACTACTTTGCTATCAAAGTAGCTTGTGCAGTATATGTGTTGTACCTGTTTCCTAACTTTCTATATAAATAAATAGTTATTTCTGTATCCTTAGTCAAACCATCTATACACCTTCTAATATCTCTTAGGCTACTAATGGAGGATGTATTCATTTTGTATATAATATCTCCTACCATGATACCCGCTTCATATGCAGGGGAATCCTGTAATACCTCTGTAACATACATTCCATCTGGAAGCTCTTCACCTACCAAACTAGCTATTTGGTCATTTACCATATAGCCTACAATACCAGTATATGTAAAATATCCTTTATTTACCACACTATTGATAAGATTTCTAATGCTAGCTAAATCTATTACCGTTATTTTACTATTCTCGCTGTCCCCAAAATCGGACATAGCCATAAGGCTTCCACCAGTATCAAAAATAAAGCCTTCATTTACACCGCTTAATTTTGTATCTATCATATATTTGTTGTAAATAGTATCGGCAATGTAATTTTCTTCCCCAAGACTAAGAACATCTCCTAGAGAAAGAGCAAGCCCTGCTCCATTTATTTCACCATAAAAATAGAAATGACTGGCAACTGCTGGATTACTGTTGTACGAAATAGGTGCGCTAGCTACGCTTTCTAATATTTGAGAACTAAGTGTGGATACATCTACAGAAAGCACAGCCATACCATATTCCTCATAGATTTCCCTAACAGTAACATTTAGTCCGCTTTCTTCTCCTATCTCACCATATATTTGTATAGCGTCATCAATGTTTTGGTACTGCGTCAACACCAAAAAATCCTTTTTTTTGGAAAGAATAACACCAGTAAATTTAGTAGGCTCTAAATTATCTTCGTAGTATTTAGTTAATGTAATAACACTATTAACTATCTGATTTTCTGCAATATCTTCTTCAGAAAGTGTATCCTTTGTTTCTTCTTTGCTTTCATCTTCTTTTTCATGGGTTTCAATCATAGGTGTTGTGGATTCTATATCAACTGTTGTTTCTTTATTCTTGTTATTTTTATCGGATTTAGAAATAAACCTGTCATATAAAAACATTGTCATAAAGCATGCCACAATAATAAGAAGTGCATTTCCCATAAATCTAAATATTAGGTGTTTTGCTCTGCTTTTTTTATCTATAACCGTTTCCTTTACGAAACTGTATTTTTCTTCGTTATTCTCCATTTTAATCTCCATATTGCTTGAATTTAAAGGGCACAGTATATTATAATGTAATTTAGTATTATTTGCAATTAATTAGGTACAATTATTTACCACATTATATACAATAGATAGGAGCATTTTATGAATTTCAAAGTAATGAAAACCCTTGAATTTGATAAGATTATAAGCAAGCTTACAGAATATGCCTCTTCTCCATATGGAAAAGAATTATGTATGGCTTGTACACCTGTATCAGATTTATATACAATAAACAAACTCCAGAAGGAAACTTCTGATGCACTTAGCCGTTTATGGCAAAAAGGAGCTATTTCTTTTTCTGGGAATAGAGATATACGTGCTACTCTTAAAAGACTAGAGGTTGGTTCGTCGTTATCAGCAAAAGAACTTTTAGATATTTCATCCGTCCTAAACGTAACTCTTAGAATTAAATCATATTCTAGGGGTGAGGATGAAGAGCTAAAAGCAGATTCCCTTAGTGATATGTTTTTGCTATTAGAGCCACTTACTCCATTAAACAACGAAATCAAACGCTGCATAATCAGTGAAGAAGAGATGGACGACAATGCCAGCTCTACTCTTAGTTCTATTCGCCGTAGCATTAAAAACACTAATGACAAAATTCATTCTCAGCTTAATTCCCTTGTCAATTCCCAAAGAACATATCTACAGGACGGGATAATCACTATGAGAAACGGCAGATATTGTTTACCAGTAAAATCAGATAGTAAATCTTTGGTTCCTGGTATGGTTCATGATCAGTCCTCAACTGGTTCTACACTTTTTATTGAACCTATGAGTGTTGTAAATCTTAATAACGAACTTCGTGAGCTTGCAATAAAAGAACAGGATGAAATTGAACGAATTCTTGCAGTACTAAGCGACACTGCTGCCGGATTTATTGCGGATATCTCAAACAACTATAAAACTTTAGGGGAACTTGACTATATTTTTGCAAGAGCTGCTTATTCAAAAGTCCTAAAATGTTCAGAACCTATATTTAATAACGAGGGAATAATCAATCTTAAATGCGCAAGACATCCTCTCTTGGATCAAACAAAGGTTGTTCCAACTAATATACCTCTTGGTGAAACTTATGATTTACTTATCATTACCGGACCTAATACTGGTGGTAAAACCGTTTCACTAAAAACTGTTGGTTTGCTTACACTTATGGGTCAGGCTGGTTTGCACATCCCTGCTGACGAAGGCTCAAAGCTTAATGTATTTGAAGAAGTATATGCTGATATTGGAGATGCTCAAAGTATTGAGCAAAGCCTTAGTACTTTCTCTTCTCATATGACCAATATTGTTCATATCCTAGAGAAAGCAGATGAACATTCATTGGTATTATTTGACGAGCTTTGTGCAGGTACCGATCCAGTAGAAGGTGCCGCATTAGCCATTAGTATTTTAACCTTCCTTCATAATATGAAGGTTAGGACAATGACTACTACTCACTATAGCGAGCTTAAGGTCTTTGCTCTTACCACCAACGGCATTGAAAATGCCTGCTGTGAATTTTCTGTTGAAACCTTAAGTCCTACCTATCGTTTACTTATTGGTATTCCCGGAAAAAGTAATGCCTTTACTATATCTAGCAAGCTTGGGCTTCCAGACTTTATTATTGAGGAAGCAAAAAAACAGATGGACGACGAAAGCAAGTCCTTTGAAGATGTGATTACTGATTTAGAAAATAGTAAGGCACAGCTTGAGGCTGAACATCTTATGATACTTAGATATAAAGAGGAAGCTGCTAAATTAAAAGAAGAGCTTGAGAAAAAACGTGAGAATCTTGATGACAGACGTGAACGCATTTTAAGGGAAGCAAACGAAGAAGCTTTATCAATTTTGCAGGATGCCAAGTCATTTGCTGACAATACCATTAAACAAATGAATCAGATGTCAAAAGGTGGTTCCTCAAAAGAACTTGAAGCAGCCAGAAGTGAACTACGCTCTCGTATGACTGATGCCGAAAAGAAACTAGTTTTAAAAAATAAAAAAGCAAATAACAAGCAATATACTATAAAGGATTTTAAACTTGGTATTGCTGTTAAGGTTCTAAGTCTTAACCTTACTGGAACTGTATCCTCTATTCCAAATGCAAAGGGTGATCTTTTTGTACAAATGGGTATTCTTCGTTCGCAGGTCAATATTAAGGACTTAGAAATCATTGATGAACCAGTAATTACATCCAAATCACTTACCAAGTCAAATCAGGGTAAAATTAAAATGAACAAATCCTTAGGCATTAAAACCGAAATCAACCTAATCGGTATGACCACAGATGAAGCTATTTCCGTCCTGGATAAGTACCTGGATGACGCATATCTTGCACATCTTACAACCTGTAGAATTGTTCATGGTCGTGGAACTGGTGCTCTCAAAAACGCTGTACATTCTCAGCTAAAAAGATTAAAATATGTAAAGAGTTATCGTTTAGGAGTATTTGGTGAAGGCGATACCGGTGTAACTATTGTAGAATTCAAATAATTGTTAATGTTAAATAGAGGTGGCAAATTGAATAAACAGAAAATATTAGTAGTAGATGATGATACAAATATCTCCGAATTAATTGACCTATATCTTACCAAAGAATGCTTTGAAGTAAAATGTGTAGAGGATGGAGAATCTGCTCTTGAAGCTATGAAGTCCTTTGGTCCGAATCTTATTCTTTTGGATTTAATGCTTCCTGGTATGGATGGATACCAGGTCTGTAGGGAACTTAGAAAAGAATACCTAACTCCAATTATTATGCTTTCAGCTAAAGGAGAAGTATTTGACAAGGTTTTAGGACTTGAGTTAGGTGCAGATGATTATATCATTAAACCCTTTGATACAAAAGAATTAGTAGCACGAGTTAAGGCAGTTCTTAGAAGAACTATAGTTCCTATTGCTCCTGATACAGAAAATATTAAAATTGAAGTAGTTAAATATCCTGACCTCATTATCAATAAAACAAATTATTCCGTTTCATATATGGGTATTCCACTTAAAATGCCTCCTAAGGAGATTGAGCTCCTTTTTTTCCTTGCCTCATCACCTAATCAGGTTTTTACAAGAGAACAGCTCTTAGATAATATTTGGGGTTATGAATATATTGGAGACACAAGAACTGTTGACGTTCACGTTAAACGTATCAGAGAAAAAATGGGAGACCATGACAAATGGGCTCTTACCTCAGTTTGGGGTATCGGATACAAGTTTGAAACCAAATAGCAAGGTGTATATATGAGAAACTCAGTTTATTTTAAAATCGTAATTGCGTACTTGGCTTTTTCAATTGTTATTATTTTTGGAATTAGTCACTTTATTGAACCCCTTATAAAAGAATCCCTTATTGAAGAAGAAGGAAAAAATGTATATAGACAAGCATACTCTCTTTCCCAAAGATACGGTCGATATCACTATGATATTAATTCCAACGATTATAACTATGTTAATGATATTACTACCTTAGCCTATTCTACCGATTCCATTATTTGGTTAGCTACAGACGAAGGAACCATAATATCCTGCTCTACTGACTACTTTTTGCTTAAACAGATTGATGACTTAGGTGAATACTTTAGCAGTCAGTATGCCATAGGTGATTTCAATGGAATATTCAGCACCCCGTACATTAGTGCTGCTGCACCTATTATCAATAATTTTAAAACCTATGGTTACGTAATCATTAACAAAGATATGAGTGATGTGGAACTATCCACCCTGCATATTATGAATATGATATATTTGATTACTGGTGCAATTCTACTATTAACTATTATATTGTTGGTGGTATTTATATTATCCTATTATCTGCCCCTTAAGAAAATCACAAAAGCCTCAAAGGAGCTTGCCAAAGGTAATTTCGAATACGACGGACTAAAGAATGTTAAATCCCGTGATGAAATTGGAGTACTTGCCTCAAATCTTAATTTTATGGCTCAGGAATTTAAAAGCATTGATGACAAGCAGCGCAAATTTATTGCCAATTGTTCTCACGACTTTCGTTCCCCACTTACCTCTATCAAAGGTTATCTAGAAGCTATGTTAGATGGTACCATTCCTCCAGAAAAGTACGATAATTACATGAATATTGTTCTATCTGAAGCAGAAAGACTAAATCGACTAACCGCCTCTTTACTTACTCTTAATACTTGGAACAGTGTTGGTCAAGCACTAGATTTTTCTGATTTTGATATTGTTTCATGTGTTAGAAATATTGTTTCTTCCTTTGAAGGACAATGCCACAAAAAGAAAATAACTGTTGATTTAACCTTTGGTGCAAAATCATATTTAGTTACCGCGGACCAAATCAAAATCCAACAGGTACTCTACAACCTTGTTGATAACGCTATTAAATTCAGTCACACTAGCTCTACGATTTTCATTCGCGTTGCTGATAAAAACGAAAAAGTTTTTGTATCTATAAAGGATACTGGACTTGGAATACCAAAAGAATCAATTAATAAGATATGGGATAGATTTTATAAGACTGACATCTCCCGTGGCAAGGACAAAAGTGGTTCTGGTCTTGGTCTTGCCATTGCCAAGGAAGTTATCACAAGTCATAATGAAAATATAAATGTTATTAGTACTGAGGGTGTTGGTACAGAATTTATTTTTACCTTAAAGAAAGCTAAAGCTTCCAATCGTATTTTCTAAGATGGCCCTCTAATTCCATATTAGAAAAAGAATTTTGACGAAGTGCTTCATATAATACAATAGCCACTGAATTTGAAAGATTGAGTGAACGAATCTGTGGATTCATTGGAATCCGGATGCAGGTTTCCTGATTGCCTACTAATATGTCTTCAGGAATGCCTGCACTTTCTTTTCCAAACATAATATAACAGTCAGGCTCATAATTGGCTTCTGTATAAACGTATGGAGCTTTTGTTGTGGCATAATATATTTTAGCCCCAGGATTTTTGGCCAAGAAATCATTATAATCATCATATACCGTAACATCTAAATGTTCCCAATAATCCATTCCTGCTCTTTTTAATGCTTTTTCGTTAATACTAAATCCTAATGGCCCAATCAAGTGAAGTCTTGTGCCTGTTGCACAACAGGTACGTCCAATATTCCCTGTATTTGCTGGTATTTCAGGTTCATGCAATACTATATTCAACATATTTTTCTTCCTTACTTTTACTATTATCGTCTACTATTAAAAATTATATAATTCATATAAATATTAAACCTATTCATTCAATTAGAATTAATACTTTTTTATTTGCTCTGTTCAAGCTTATTTATAAAGCTTTCTATTCTTTCCAATGCTATCTTTAAATTTTCCAAAGAATACGCATAAGAAATTCTTAAATAGCCTTCACCACAATCGCCAAATGCTGTTCCTGGTACAACAGCAACCTTTTCTTCCATCAATAGCTTTGTAGCAAAATCTTCTGAGGAAAGACCATACTTTTTAATACATGGGAATACATAAAATGCACCATATGGTTCAAAGCAAGGTAAGCCCATCTCTTTAAATCTATGTAAAAGATATCTTCTTCTTTGATTATAGGCCTTACACATTTCTCTAACATCTTCATCTCCATTCTTAAGTGCTTCAACTGCAGCATACTGGCTAGTTGTTGGTGCACACATAATGGCAAATTGATGTATTTTGGTCATCTGTTTTATAATATTTGCTGGCCCACAGGCATATCCTAATCTCCAGCCTGTCATAGCATAAGACTTTGAGAAGCCGTTAATAACAATAGTTCTTTCCTTCATCCCTGGCATTGTAGCAATGGACTCATGTCTTCCGTTATATGAAAGCTCAGAATAAATCTCATCAGAAATAACATAAATATCCTTTTCCACACAAATCTTAGCCAATTTGACTAAAAGATCATGTTCAAGTACTGCACCTGTTGGATTATTTGGAAAAGGTAATACCAAAATCTTAGTTTTATCAGTAATATGTGCTAGTAATTCTTCCTCTGTTAATTTAAAATCATTTTCCGCCTTAAGTTCAATTGGAACCGGAATTCCATATGTTAACTGTACACAAGGTAAATATGAAACATAACTAGGTTGAGGAATCAAAACCTCGTCACCAGGATCAACCATAGCTCTAAGGGCAGCATCTATAGCCTCGCTACCACCCACTGTTACAAGTACTTCATTATTAAAATCATAATCTAAATCAAATCTTCTATTAAGATATTTACATATTTCTATTTTTAATTCTTTTAATCCAGCATTTGATGTATAAAAGGTTCTTCCTCTTTCTAATGAATATATGCCTTCTTCTCTAATATGCCATGGAGTATCAAAGTCGGGCTCGCCAACACCAAGGGAAATCGCATCCTTCATTTCACTAACTATATCAAAAAACTTTCTGATTCCAGATGGTTTTATTTCGGTAACTACTTTTGATAATGGGTCTCTCATGGTGTCACCAACATCCTTTCATCTACTTTTTCAACTCCAAGTATTGTTCCGTGTTCTTTGTATTTTTTCAGTACAAAGTGAGTAGCCGTTCCTCTGATAGCTTCAATAGGAGATAATTTATCTGAAATAAATTGTGAAACAGATTTCATGGTTTTTTCTTCAAGAATTACCATAAAATCAAAGCCTCCAGACATTAAATAAACCGATTGAACCTCACTGTAATTAAATATTCTTTCAGCGATATTATCAAATCCTATACCTCTTTGAGGTGTAACCATTACCTCTATCATAGCTGTTACTTTTTCTTCTGAAGTGTTTTCCCAATTAATCATGGTATGATATCCACAGATTATATGTTCCTTCTCCATATCTGCAATAGCATTTGCCACTTCAATCTCAGTTGTCCCAAGCAAAATTGAAAGTTCTTTTAAATCAATACGACTATTTTTTTCTATGATTTCTAATATGGCCTTTCTCATTTCATTAATTTCTAACATAGCGTCCTCCATTATTTAAAAATATTTAGATCCTTTTGGTGGTTCTAAATATCTAGTTTCATCTTCATTTATAATAACCTTATCATTAGAATCTGTAACTTTTCCAATGACCGCGGCATCAATACCAGCCTCTTTAAGTTTTGTGACTAATTCTTTTCCATCCTTTGAAATAATAAGTAATGCTCCTGATGATGGAATTTTGTATGGATTTATGTCAAAATACTCACATAATTCTATAGTCTCTTGATGAACATTAATGGCTTTTATATCAACACTAACTCCACAGCCTGCTCCTTCACCAATCTCCCATAAAGCACCAAATATACCGTTTTCAGATACATCATGCATACATACAGTATTGTCACAGATTGATATTATTGCTTCATCTCTTACTGAGATTTCATCTATAAAATCTAATGCTTTTTCAATATAATTTTTTGAAAATCTTGTAGCAAAAAAATCATACTGCTTTTTGGCCAAAAGATATGAACCCTCAAGTCCAATAGCCTTTGTCATCACAATATCGTCTCCTGGCAAAATGGATTTTAAAGACATGTCCTTTAAACAAAATCCACATACTATTGCTGTTACAACGGGTGCATTTACATATTCAGACACCTCTGTATGACCACCGGTAATTTGAATATTCATAGCCTTGCAAGCATCTATATATTCCTTAAATAAAGCTCTAAGATCTGATTCTAATGCTTTTGTTGGTAAAGTAATAGACAGCTGTGCGCTTTTAGGTACTGCACCTTTTGCAAGCACATTATTTGCGGCACGGTGTATTGCTCTAGCTTTTTGAAATTCATAATCATCAATAATGGTTTCTGTAGAATTCACAAGATATTTCGGGGATATTTCATCATTAGATATGCAAAATAGTGCCGCATCATTTCCTATTGCAGCACCACTTATAAGTAAATCATTTTTGTTAGATATTTGTTTTAATACTGATCTTTTTAGTATAGCTTCGGATACTTTTCCTGGTTTCATCTCATCATCTTCTTTACAATATTTTAATTATACTTTATTATAAAAAGTATGAAAATACCATAGGTACAACCATTGCAAGAATCAAAACAATGGCTATAATAGAAACAAGAATTCTACGATTTTTCTTTCTATAAATATTAAACATAACAGACTCCTTCTAAATGTTGGAACGCGAAAGGACTTGCATAATGAACTACTACTATCCTATATTCGGACTATTCCTAATCTTTGTTGCCTGGCAGGCCTACGAAAGAAATAAATCTACAAAGCAGTCAAAAGCTGCATCTGATGACTTCTGGACTCGTGAATCTGAGGCCAATTCAATTCGTAAAGCAAACCTTGATAATGAAAACTATATCACACTAACTGATGATATGCTAATTGAAAATCTATGGCCTGACTATGCTGTTGATGAAGAGCTCTCTCGCTGTAGTGAGATTTTAAAGACTCTTATGAATAAGCGAATTCTTAATCTGGCGGGAATGACCACCACAGATATAAAGCTAAAATATGGTGTTGCCAATTTAAATGAGCTATCTACATATGATGATAACTACACCCTTATGGTTCAAACCCTAGCTGCCTATGGAACTCGTCTTATGAATCTTCAAAACAAGGAAGCCGCCATTAAAATTTTCGAATTTGGCATTGATAGTTTAACAGAAATAAGTACCAATTACAAGCATTTAGCCACCCTTTATACAGAGAAAAACCAGCCTGAGAAAATAGATCATTTAATAGAAATTGCAGGAAGCTTAAACTCACTTATGAAGCCATCAATTATTAGGTCATTAGAAGAAATAAAGCAAAAATAATTTGCATATGTAACCTAAAGAATATATAATACATTTTAATATGGTGCGAATTACGCAACTAAATATATGGTGCGAATTACGCAACTAAATATCAGGAGGCATTATAATGAAAGACGAAACAAAATGTTTACATGCTGGCTACACTCCAGGTAATGGAGAACCACGTGTTTTACCAATAGTTCAAAGCACAACATACGTGTATGACTCAGCTGCAGAAGTAGCTGCTATATTTGACGATCCTACAAAGGGTCTTTGCTACTCAAGATTCGGTAATCCTACCGTTATGGCTGTTGAAGATAAAATCGCAGCACTAGAAGGTGGAGTTGGAGCAATGTGTACAACTTCAGGACAGGCCGCTACTCTTCTTTCTATTCTTAACATCTGTACAGTTGGCGACAGTATTATTAGTACACCTACTATTTATGGTGGTACCATTAATTTATTTTCATTTACCTTAAAGAAGTTAGGTATTGAGTGTATCTACGTTGATAACGATGCTTCAGACGAAGATATCAAAGCAGCTTTCAAGCCAAATACTAAGCTTGTTTTCGGTGAAACCATTGCAAATCCTGCTCTTAAAGTTTTTGATATTTCCAAGTTTGCAAATATCGCTCATGAAATGGGTGTTCCACTTATTATGGATAATACTTTTGCTACACCTATTCTTTGTAAACCATTTGAATATGGTGCTGATATTGTTATTCATTCAACTAGCAAATATATGGATGGACATGCTGTTCAAATCGGTGGCGTAATCGTAGATAGTGGTAAATTTGATTGGACAAATGGAAAATTTCCAGAGCTTACTGAGCCTGATGAATCATATCATGGTATTTCTTATACAAATTCTTATGGTAAAATGGCATATATTATCAAAGCTAGAATGCAGCTTATGAGAGATTTCGGTGTTTATCCTGCTGCCCATTCTGCTTTCTTACTTAACCTTGGTCTTGAAACCTTACCCGTAAGAATGAAACAGTATTGTGAAAATGCTATGGCAGTTGCAAAACATCTTAAAGCATCTGATGTTGTAGAAAGCGTTATTTACCCTGGATTACCTTCAAATAAAGACTATGCTCTTGCACAGAAATACCTAAAAGGATGTAGTGGTGTTATTTCATTCATCATCAAGGGTGGCAGACCTGCCGCTGCAAAATTTATGGATTCGCTTAAGCTTGCATCAAATGAAGTTCATGTTGCTGATATTAGAACCTGCGTTCTTCATCCAGCTAGTGAAACTCATAGACAGCTTACAGACGAACAGTTAGTAGCTGCTGGAATCAATGCTGGTATGGTTCGTTTTTCAGTTGGCCTTGAAAATATCGATGATATAATTGAGGACTTAGACAGAGCTCTTAATGCAGCCAAAGAAGCTTAATAATATCTTTACAAACTAAAATTTCTACTAGCAATAGAGAATAAACAAATAACGCCGGTTAACAATTCTACATTCTTGTTAACCGGCATTCTATTTTATCCTTACATATATTTATTATCTTCCAAATTCAAAAATAATTAAATCAATCTTTCTTGAAGCTTCACTTTTTGTTAGTCTATCTATATCATAATCAATCGTAATGTGATGTTTTGTAATTAAGTCTATAAGGTACTTTTTTTGTCTTTCAGTAATAGGATTCTCTTTTTTTACTTTATAATTCAATTCAATTGGTTCATCTATATATGCACCATATCTATTACATAAAATATCATATAATATATATGTGGCTCTTGCATCATTTAATGCTCTATGATGATTTTCATCTTCAATATTAAAATATGAACATAAATAATCAAGCTTTTTACTTTCTAACTCTTCTAAGTACTTTCTTGCCAATTTAAGGGTATCTAGTCCCTTTCTTTCAAAGGTGTATCCACCATTTATGGCTACCTTTTTTATAAAGCTATAATCAAACATAAGGTTATGACCTAGGAGAGTATAATCTCCCATAAAATCCATAAAATCATCAACTATGTCTTCCATGTATGGTGCATTACTTACCATTTCATTTGTAATGTTTGTAACCTGTGTAATAATTGGTGGAATCAGCTTTCCTGGGTTTACAAATGTTTCAAAGGTTTTTACTTCTTTTCCATTTTCCACAAGTATGGCACCAATTTCTATAATCTTATCATCTTTAGCCCTTAGGCCTGTTGTTTCTAAATCTACAACTACATATTTATCTAGCATCTTTTCTCTTTTCTTTTTGGTTCATACTTTATCTATATATTTACCTGTTGATTTTTATTTATTTAATTATTGTTTTATTCCTATTTAAATGTTAATTTTTATTTTAATGTTAATTTTTATTTTA